>JARGFW010000163.1:4876-7771 GCA_029211085.1 Deferrisomatales bacterium
TCCGGGTCACCCAACCGGGGTGCACTCCGGTGCACACTGCCTCACCCCGAACGGCAGCGGAGGCCCGCTCCCGGGGGCGAGGCCGGGGTACGAGGCTCGCGCCTCATTTGGTGTCTTTGACTGCAACCTCCAGCCGGTCGGCGAGGGTACGCAGCACCTTGACCCGCGCGGTGCGCTTGTCATCCCCCTCCACCAGGGTCCACGGGGCCATGGAGGTGGAGGTGTGGGACACCATGTCGTTGACGGCCTGCTCGTAGAGGCTCCACTTCTCGCGGTTGCGCCAGTCCTCGTCGGTCAGTTTCCAGCGTTTCCAGGGGGTCTCCTCCCGTTCGTGGAAGCGCTTGAGCTGTTCCTCCGGGGTGATGTGGAGCCAGAACTTCACCAGCACGATGCCGTGTTCCACCAGCTGCTCTTCGAAACTGACGATCTCGCTGTAGGCCCGGCTCCACTCCTCTTCGCTGGCGAACCCCTCCACCCGCTCCACCAGAACCCGGCCGTACCAGCTGCGGTCGTAGAACGTCACCCTGCCGGCCCGGCCCAGGTCGCGCCAGAACCGCCACAGGTAGTGGCGGGCGCGCTCTTCGTCGGTGGGGGCGGCGAACGGGATCACCTGGTACTGGCGAGCGTCCAGGGCGGCGGTGCAGCGGCGGATACATCCGCCCTTGCCGGCCGCATCCCAGCCCTCGAACACCACCAGGGTGGAGATCTGTTTGCCGTGGGCGGCGCGCTGCAGCCGGCTCAGTCGGCCCTGGTGCTTCTGCAGGGCCGTGCGGTACTCGGCCTTCCCCAATTTGCTGGTCATGTCCAGGGTGGAGAGCACCGTGGGCAGGTCGGGGCGCCGCACCGGCGGGGTGTCCTCGCCGTTGTCGGGCACCGGCAAGACGGTGTTCTCGACCGAAGGCTGGCGCAGTTGTTCGGCGACCGCGTGGGTGGCCTGGCGCAGGTCTAGGTGGCGGCGCACGTCCTTGAGCAGACGTTGGCCCACGGTTAGGCACCGGTAGGAGGAGTCCTCGCCTTCCACGATGTGCCACAGGGCGCGGCCGCGGCTGGTCTTCATGATCGCCCGCTCGGCAGCCCCCACGAAGTCCGCGTACATCTCCCAGTGCTTCCAGTCGTCCTTGGAGACCCGCCAGCTCAGCAGCGGATCCTTCTCCAGGGACTTCAGGCGCTTCTTCTGGGCGTTCCGGCTCAGGTGCATCCAGAACTTGAGGATGATGGCGCCGTCCAGGGCCAAGGCTCTCTCGAAAGCGACGATGCGTTCCAGTTGTTCATCGAACTCGGCGACGCTGATGCGGCCGTACACCCGGTCGAGGATGGGGCGGGAATACCAGGAACTGAGGAACAGGCCGATCTGGCCGCGAGGCGGCAGGTCCCGCCAGTAGCGCCAGTACTCGGGGCGCTCGCGCTCCTCCTGGGACGGTTCGGTGTACGCTCGGGTCACCAGCCAGCGTGGGTCCATCCACGCGTTGAGCAGGTTCACCGTCTCCCCCTTGCCGGCACCGTCCACCCCGGCGAACACCACGATGACCGGCGCTTCGGAACCCAGCAACTGCCGTTGCATCTCCAGCAGCGCCTGGCGCATCTCGGGTTCTCGCTGCCGGTACTCGCGTTTGGGGATCTTGCGGCCCAGCTCTGCAACTTCGAACATGGTGTCCTCTCGGTGGTGTGGAGCTCGTCTCCTGCAGGGTGGGAGAAATCTGCAGGTAGGGGAATCGGTCGACCTAGGGGGAGCGGCCCCGGGTGAAGAAGCGACGAAGGGTCTCTGTGTCGTCGCCCCCGAGCGGATCGAACTGCACGCACAGGTGGCCTGCGTCGCGCCCCTGGCTGGTGCGCACCACGTTGTGCACCACGCCGGTGCCTCGCACCAGGGAGGCGCCCCCGGGGACTGTGATCTCCAGGCGCAGGCCGCACCCCGCCTGGATCTCGAACAGCGCTGGGTCCAGGATCTGGATGCGGACGCCCCCTGCAGAGAGATCCTTGCTCACCGAGCGGAAGGTTCGCCCGTGAAGCGGCGAGGAGGGGCGCTCGGTACCGCCAAACACGGTGAAGCGAACGGGGAGTTCGGCGAACACCCGGGAGTGATCGCGGCGCTCGTGGCGGTCGCTGTCGCGGCGGGGGGTGGCGGGGTGGTCTTCCCGGTGCCGGTAGGGTTCGGTGTAGCCCTGGCCCGCGCCGGTGCGAGCGGGTCCGGGGGTGGGCCGGCTCGGTTCCTCCCCGCGGGGCTGCTCCTTTTTTCGCGCCCGCTCCGCCAGTTCGTCGAGCTGCCAACGTTTGCGCTCTGCCGGGTGCAGCTCCCGCAGCACCTTGCGCCGCACCGCCGGTTCCATGGCCAGGATGCACGGCCGGCACAGTCCTTCTTCGCCCCAGGTGCCGTGGTAGCGCGAGGGCGCCTTGCGGCATTTCATGCAGGTCGTGATCTGGGTGGGGTTTAGTCCCTGCTGCACGGCGACATCCTGTCACGGGGGCGATGCAACGGTCTTCCCCCACTGCCCCCGATCATCGACCGCTGCGGGTCGATTCTTTACCCGCCCGGTCCGCAGCCGCCAGGAGGAGGTCCCTCACAGGGCCCGGGTGCCGTGGCGGAGCACCACGGTGTAGTGAAACTCCCGGCGCTCGCCGGGGGCCAGCTCCAGGGTGAACTGGGCGGTGTCCTTGTCGTGTCGTTCGTACCGGCCGGGAGACCCTTGGGTCTCAAGCTCCCAGGATGCCGTGGGAAAGTTGCGGCGCACCTCCACCTGCACCGGGAGTTCACGGTAGTTGACCACCTCCACCCGCACCACCTGGGTCTCGTCCCACCCGGTGATGGTGTCGTCGCGGCCGTGGCCGGGGGTCTTCCACTCGAAGTTGTCGGTGGACACCTGCATCAGCGTTGGGGTCACCGACACGTGGCGGGTC
>JARGFW010000163.1:7871-10459 GCA_029211085.1 Deferrisomatales bacterium
TGGGGCAGGTCCTCGGTGCCGGCGATGGTGTAGAGGAAGTACTCCGACAGCCCCTCCTTGCGGATCTCCTTGGGGGCCGCCTCGGCCATCACCATCTTCGCGGCACCCATCATCGGCATGGCCGCAGGGGCTCGGACCCGGTCCTGGAAGCCGCCCTCCTCCGCCGGCTGCGGCCCCGGCCGGCCGTGGGGCCAGGGGCGGCGGGCCAGTTCCGCGACCTGGTCCAGCAGGTTGATCTTGCCCACCACCAGCCGGGTTTCGGCGTCGCTGTAGTCCTCGCCGCTGTGGTTGTCCACCCGCACGTAGCCGGTGAGCTGCATGTGCCCCTCATCGGGGGTCAGCGTGGCCAGGTAGTAGGCCTGCCAGCGCACCCCGCTGGTGAAGTAGCGGATCTCCACCGGGGTCGCGCCGGGGTTCTTTGCGGTCACATTCCAGAGGCCCAGGTGCCGGGTGCGGGGCGGGTACACCAGGTCCTGCACGGTCACCGTGCCCGCTTGTCCCGGCAAGAGTTCCAGGGAGGTGGGGTCGATGAGGGTGTCAGCCCAAGAGAACTGCAGCCGGTTGTCCCCCTGGCGCAGGGTGAGGGCCCGCTGGTCCCGCACCAGGGTGAGGTCGGCGGAGTTGTAGATGGTCAACTGCACCTGGTCCCTCTCGGGCAGGGTGACCAGGTCCACCCGGGCGCCGGCGGCAGTGGCCAGGGTGAGGGTGCAGGCGGCGAACAGCAGGCAGCAGGGGCGCGGGAAGGTCATCGGCATCCTCCTACGGGCGCACGTTGCGGCGGTGGTAGCGGAAGCGGACCTCGGTGCGGCCCTGGGCCGGCACCTCCACAGGAAACACCGCCGTGGAGGCGTCCTTGCGCTCGAACTCCTGGCTCGCTTCGGCCACCTCCCACTGGCCGGGAATGTGCTGGACCAGATCCACCACGGCGGGCCGGTCCTTGAAGTTTTCCACCTCGGTCACCAGCAGCTCGTCGGTGTCGTAGAGCCGGACCGTGGCCTTCGAAGGCCGAGGGTTGATCTGCCGATCGTGCAGCTTGCGCTGGGTCACCACCACGTCGCGGCTGTCGCCCACGTAGACCCGGAGCTTCTCTCCGGGGGGGGTGAGTTCTCCCCGATCCTCTCCCAGGAAGATGGTTCCCCCGCGGCCGTCCTGCTGGAACACCCGCACCTTCCCCGCCCACAGGGGGGCCGGCTCGCCGTCGGTGGGCACCAGGTTCACGTTGACGATCTCGTAGTGCACCGGGATGCCCACGGCCTGCTGCAGTCGCTTCGGCTCCCAAGGCAGTGCTGCAGCGTCCCAGGTAAAGGTCTTGCGAATCGGCACCCCGCTGGCGCGGAACAGGGCCAACTGCCGGGTCTCCTCGTGGGACGACGGTACGCGCACCGGCTCCCCCACCCCGGCGTCCACCCGGGCCTGGGCGAAGTCTTCGCCGGAGAAGTTGCGGAGCACCAGGAACGCCTCCAGATCCACCCGGGTCTCCGCGGTGTCGGCCACCGCCTTGTAGGTCACCAGCCGGTCCACGTTGGCCAGCAGGTAGGCGATGCGCACCCGCTCCTCCCGGGCCTCGGCGCTGTGGATGCGCCACAGCAGGGCCGCCTCCCCCGGCGGGTACGCCACCGACAGCAGGGTCACCAGGTCCGGGTGGTCGAGGAACGCGATGCGGATCGAATCGGGATCGATGGTCACGCCCTGCCAGGAGAAGTCCACCTGGTTCTCGCCCTGCTGCAGGGTGAGCACCCGCTCCTCCTCCACCAGGGTGGCGTCGGGGTGGTCCATGCGCAGCACCACGGCGTCGCGGGCGGGAAGGGCGGCCAGCTTGGTGCGGGCGACGGCGGACAGGGGAGGCAGACAGGCCAGGATCAGGGCGGCGAGGCATAGCGGACGGGGCACGGCTACCTCCGGGAACGTCGATGGCAGGGACGACCCTGGGTTGTAGTCCAGCCCCGGGGCGTGGTCAAGCCAGGGTGCTGCCGGTGTCTTCCCCGGGCAGGGCCGGGCGCACCTTGAACACGATCTCTTTGCGGATCTGTACCGTGCCGGGTTTTGCCCCCCGTGGCTTGGTGACGTAGCGGGCCAGGGTGGCGCTCACGGGTACCACCCCGCCGCCGCGGGCCTTGCTGTGGTAGGCGGCGACCGCGGCTGCCCGCTTCAGGGTTTCCCGGTCGGGTTCTTCCCCCCGGTCGCAGCGCAGCACCACGTGGCTGCCCGGCATGCCGCGCACGTGGAACCACCAGTCGTTGGGTGCCGCCAGCTTGATACTGAGGCGATCATTGTCGGCGTCGGTGCGGCCGACCCACACGGTCCAGTCGCCGGGCAGGTGGTAGGTGCGGAGGTCGGCGGCCATGGCACAGGGTCTTTGCGAGGGGTGTAGACGGAGAGGGGCCGGAGCATGCCGCCCCGGCCCCCGGACGTGGCGTGGATGGGAGGCTACTTCTTGCCCGCCTGCTTCTCCATCATCATCTTCATCTTCAGGCCCTTCTCGGACATGCTCGGGCCTTCGGGAATGGCCAAGTACGCGGCGATGAACTCGGACACCAGGGCTTTGGCACCGGCCTCGTCGCCGGCTTTGAGCAGAGCGGCGGCCTCGG
>JARGFW010000163.1:10559-11852 GCA_029211085.1 Deferrisomatales bacterium
GCCGGCTTTGAGCAGAGCGGCGGCCTCGGTGAGCGGGGATGAGGCACCGGCGGTCTCGGTGGCGGGAGCCGCGGCGTCAGATTGCGCGTCCGCGGCGGGTTCGGCCGCAGCGGCTTGCGGCGTCGTTGCCGCGGCTTCTGCGGATTCCTCGGCGGCGGTTCCCCCCACCTGGGGCAAGTCCGCGTCCTCCGTGTACTTGAGGGCCTCCTGAGCCCGCTCCAGGGCCTTGGCCGTGTCGCCGTCTTCCAGGGCGAAGTGGGCCTGGCCCATCAGCCCCATGGGCACGGTGGCATCCAGTTCCACGGCCTTGTCGAACGCCGCGCGAGCAGTCTGGGCCTCGTCGGCGTTGCCTTCCCCGGCCAAGCCCAACTGAATCAGGCCGCTCAGGGCGTGGGCGTCGGGGAAGTTGGCATCCTCGGACAGCACCTGCTTGAGTTTGCGCTGGGCCTTGGAAAACTGCCCACGTTCGAACAGGGTCTTGGTCAGGCCGTAGTTCAGCAGCACCCGGTGCTCGGCGTGGTAGCGCTCGCGCTTGGGCTTGGCAGCCGTGGCGACCGCCTCCTCGATTCCCAGGGCTTTCATCGCCTGGGCGCGCATGTCCAGGTAGGCACTGGTGGGGTGGCCCGAGAACTCGTACTCCACCCTGAGGTCCTTGCCGAGAAACGCCGTGGACGGGGTGGCGATCACCCCCCAGGCTTCGTACTGCTCCATCCCCTTGTCCACCACCACCGGGAACTTCAAACCGTGGCGTTCGATCAGGCCCTTGACCTGCTCGGTGAAGTCCGCCGGGGCATGCTCTCCTTCCTCGTTGACCGCGATCGCCTGCACTGCCAGCCCCTTGTCACCGAACTCGTCGAGGATCTTCTGGATGTCCTGCAGCAGGGGCTCGGACTTCGGACTCCACAGGGCCCAGAACGTGACGATGGTGAGGGGCCCCTCCCTGTGGGCATCCAGAGAAATCGCATTGCCGTCCAGGTCCGGGAGGGTGAAGGACGGCGCTTCCTCGCCCGCGTGGACCCGTTTGAACGCAGCGGCCGACGTAGAGTTGACGATCAGGGTCACGGCCGCGAGGCAGAGCAGAGTGGTAATGGAGCGATACAGGCGGGACATGGTTTCTCCTCACGCTGGCGAACAGGTGCGTCTCCCGCGCACCCGCAGCGCAGGCATGACACGGCTGGCACCCGAAAGAGCATAAAACTACCATTGGGGAGTGCGTTGATTCAACTCCGTATTCCGGTTCTGTCGGGAGCAAATAGACTGTCCGGGGTTGTAGCACATGATCTGTCCGGTTCA
>JARGFW010000164.1 GCA_029211085.1 Deferrisomatales bacterium
TTCTCGAGGGTCGCCAGGAAAGAATCGGCGAGATTGTACGTTAGGCAGTTGTAGAAGTCTCCCCCGGATGAAGCAATTTGGAAAGGCGGGGGGACGCTCGGGGAAAAGAGCGGTGCGCGCAACTGGCGTTTACCCGGCTTAGTGACCGGGAGACTGCTTTGGCGGAAAGGCCCCTTTTCAGTGCGATTCTGTCAGGACCCAGCTGTGAACTTGTGATCTCAAAAAGCTGACCGAGTCGGTCGTTGCATAAACCCCAGAGCGACTTATGCAGCGCCCGACTTATGCAGCGCCCGTCGGGCCTCCGGCCAATATCCCCCGTTTGGGCAAAGCCCCCCGAATCCACACTGACTGATTCCAAAGGCTCACTGGGTTCCGCTCCGCCACGGGATCCGAAAAAAAACGGGAAGCCACCAGGGCTTCCCGTGTGTTCCCGAAAGGCGTACAGAGGGGTTTCGCCGTCCCCAGCCCCTTACGCGGCCCAGTCCAGCGCGTGCCGGAAGAGTTCCAGGATCGCCCCGGGAAAGATGCCGATGGCCAGGATGGCGGCCACGAACACCGCCCCGAGCACGCGGCCGGGGGCGGACAGGGCCACCATCTCGTCGGATACGGTCTCGCCCTCCTCTTCGGGGGTGTAGGCGGCCTTGACCATCTTCAAGTAGTAGAACGCGGCGATCGCCGTGTTCAGCGCACCGATGATCACCAGGGCGTGGAAACCGCTGCCCCAGGCGGCGTTGAGTACGAAAAACTTGCCGGCGAACCCGGCCATGGGCGGGATGCCGGCGAGACCGAACGCCCCCACGGCCAGGGTCAAGGCGAGCACCGGGGAACGTTTGTGCAGCCCCCGTAGGTCGTCCACCGTGACGTTCTGGCCGGCCGGAGCCAGGGAATAGACCACGTGGAACAGGGCCAGGTTCATCACAACGTAGCCCCCCACGTAGTACATCGCCCCGGCGTAGCCGGCGACGTTGCCGCTGAGGATGCCGGCCAGCATGAACCCGGCGTGGGCGATCGAAGAGTACGCCAGCAGGCGCTTGAGGTCGGTCTGCACCAGGGCGTTGAGGTTGCCGTAGGTCATGGAGAGGACCGCGAAGAGGGTGAGCACCGTGTTGAAGCCGACGCTGTCTCCCCCGGCCAGGCCGGTGAGGCGGATCAGCACCGCCACGGCGCCGATCTTGGGTAGGGTGGCGATGATGCCGGTGGTTTCGTTGGCCGCCCCCTCGTACACGTCCGGGGTCCAGAAGTGGAACGGGAACAGGGCCAGTTTGTAGAAGAACCCACCCAGCATCATGGTGAGCCCCATCAGTCCCAGGGGCGTGCCGGCCAGGTCGGGGAAGACCCGCAGCAGTTCGTCGATCTGGGTGGTCTGGGCCAGGCCGAACACGTAGCTCATGCCGAACAGGCTGATGCCGGATGCCACTGCACCGAACAGCACGTATTTGATGCCCGCTTCCACCTGCGCGGTGTGGGGCTCGCGGCGCAGGGGCACCAGGATGTACAGGGCGTAGGAGGACAGCTCCAGGGAGATGTACAGGGTCAGCAGTTCGACGCTGCTCACCAGAAAGGTCAGCCCCAGCACGCTGAGGGCGAAGAACAGGTAGTACTCGGCCTCGTAGCGGGGTTCGACGCCCCGCAGTCCCTCGCCGAACGCCACGGCCAGGAAGAAGCCGATGGCGATGATGACTTTGAACGCCTGGCTGAAGCCGTCGATCCGGTAGGTGCCGTGGAACAGGTCGCCGTGCTGGCCGAACGCGAACAGGGCCGTGGCGATCGACCCGGCTCCGAGCACCAGGGCCACCCGCCGCGCCACACCGGCCTTGGGTTCTACCAGGGTCACGATGAACAGGATCAGGGCCATCAGGGCCAGATAGATTTCCTGTGCAAACGCCATGTGCTTTCCTTTAGCTCCGAACGCGAACCGTACGCGTTGAATGATGGGCTAGTGGCCGTCACTGGTCGGGGTAGGGTGGGCCGGGGCTTCACCGTGTCCCGCCTGGGGCTCGCCGCCATGGGACGGCTCCGCACCGTGGCCCCCGCCATCGCCTGCCCCGTGACCGCCTCCGCCCAGGACCTGGGTGACTCCGGACCACCAGCCATCGGGTACCGCATCTCCCTGGTAGCCCTCCGCCTCGTAGGCGAACGCCTGGTCCACCAGGTGATCCACGCTCGCCTCCATGGTGTGCACAAACGGCCGGGGATTGAGTCCGATCCAGAATACGAACCCGGTGAGCACCGCCAGCATGAACGCTTCACGGAGATCGAGATCCCACAGGTGCCGCCCGTGGTCGCCGCCGGGCTCTCCCCCATGGCCCCCACCGTGGCCGTGGTCGTGTCCGTCGTCGGCGGCCCAGATCATCTTCTGCAACAGGCGCAGCATGTAGGTGGCCGCCAGCAGGGCACCCGGGATCGCCAGGGAGGCGAGCAGGGTGTCCTTCTGGAACGCGCCGATCAGCACATAGAGCTCGCCCACGAACGAGTTGGTGCCGGGGAACGCCAGGGACGACAGGGAGAACACCACCAGGAACGCCAGGTAGAACGGCATGTACTTGGCGAGCGCCGAGTTGGCGCTGATCTCCCGGCTATGGGTGCGCTCGTAAATGATGCCGACACAAATGAACAGGGCACCGGTGGTGATGCCGTGGTTCACCATCTGCAAGATGGCGCCCTTGATGCCCACCGCGTTGAGCAGGAAGATGCCCAGGGTGACGAAACCCATGTGGCCCACCGAGGAGTAGGCGATCAGTTTCTTGATGTCGGTCTGCCCCAGGGCAACGAACCCGCCGTAGAGGATCGAGGCGATGGACACCCACAGGAACACCGGGGCCCAGAACGCGGTGCCCAGGGGAGTCAGCGGCAGGCAGAAGCGCAGGAACCCATAAGTGCCCATCTTCAGCAGCACGCTGGCCAGGATCACGCTGCCGGCGGTGGGGGCCTCCACGTGGGCAGCGGGCAACCAGGTGTGGAACGGGAACATCGGCACCTTGATCGCGAAGGCGAGCGCGAACGCCAGGAACACCCAGAACTGGAACGCGAAGGTGAACTTGGCGCTGGCGAACTGCATCAGTTCGGGAATGACGAAGGTGCCGGTGGTCACGTACAGGGCGATGATCGCCACCAGCAGCAGCACGCTGCCGGCCAGGGTGTAGAGGAAGAACTTCACCGACGCGTAGGCCTTGCGGGGCCCGCCCCAGACTGCGATGAGCAGGTACATGGGGATCAGCATGGCTTCCCAGAACACGTAGAACAGCACCAGATCCAGGGCGCAGAACACCCCCAGCATGGCGGTCTCCATCAGCAGCAGGGAGAACACGAACTCCTTCCACCGCTTCTGGATGTACTTCCAGGAACACAGCACGCACAGGGGCATCACGAAGGTGGTGAGCATGATCAGCAGCAGGCTGATGCCGTCGATGCCCAGGATGTACTGGATGTTGAGCGACGGGATCCAGTCCACCGCCTCCAGGAACTGGTACTTGTGGGTGCCGATCTGGAAGCCCACATACACCGGAACCGACACCGCCGCGGTCACCACGGTGACGATCAGTGCCCAGATCTTGAGCAGGGTGTCTCCCTTCAGGGCCAGGGCCACCACCGCCCCCGCCAGGGGCAGGAAGACCAGGAAGCTCAGCAGGGGGAAACCGAGCGTGTTGGGTACGGCGAACTCAGGCGTCATGTCCCACCCTCAGAACTGGACGACCAGGGCCAGCACGGCGAACAGTGCGGCCACGGCCATGGCAATGTATTGCTGCAGTCGACCCGACTGGATCTTGCGCACCTCGCCGCCGATGGCGCGAACCCCCAGGGCGGTGCCGTCCACCACCCCGTCGATGGCTTTGACGTCGAACACGGACCACAGTGCGGCGAACCACAGGGCGAAGCGCATCCCCACCACCTTGTAGCGCTCGCTCCACCATCCGTCGATCGGCGCCAGGACGTTGCGCGCGAACGTGATCAAGTAGGGCGTGCCCCGGCGGTAGAGCCAGTCCACGTCCAGATTCAGTTTGGCTTCCGGGGTGAGCTTCTTGCGCAGCAGGTAGAAGCCCAGACCGGTGAAACCGAGGATCTGGATGGTCTCGGAGAAGTGGTAGGCGCTGTAGGGGTGGTAGGTCGCCTCGAACGGCAGCATCTTGTACAGGTACTCGGGGTAGACCCCCAGAAAGAAGCAGAAGAACGCCGCGATGCCCATGGCCCACAGCATGTTCTGCGGCGGCTCCTTGGCGGGCACGCCACTGTCCTTGCCGAAGAAGAGGAAGTAGGGCAGCTTGATCCCGACGGACAGAAAGGTTCCCACCGAGGCCAGGAGCAGCATGATCATCAACACCAGGTGGTGGGAGCCGCCGGCCCCGGCGATGATCATCGACTTGCTGATGAAGCCGCTGGTGAACGGGAAGCCCGAGATGGAGATGCCGCCGATCACGGTGAAGATCATGGTGAGCGGCATGCGCTTGTACAGGCCGCCGAGCTCCGAGAGTTTGCACGTGCCGGTCATCTCCAGCACCGCGCCCACCCCCATGAACAGCAGGGCCTTGTAGAGGATGTGGGCGTAGGCGTGGGCCACCGTGCCGTTGAACGCCAGCACCGCGCCGCTGTCCGGCGGCAGGAGGTGGCCGTTAACCATGATCGCCGCCATGCCGATGCCGCACACCATGTAGCCCACCTGGCTGACGATGTGGTACGCCAGGATGCGGCGGGCGTCGTTTTCGATGATCGCGTAGCCGACCCCGTACAGGGTCATGATCGCCCCGGCGATGGCCAGCACCTCCGCTCCGGGGAACGCCCGCAGCAGCACGTACACCGCGGTCTTGGTGGTGAACGCGCACATGAACACCGCGCCCGTTACCGTGGCCTCCGGGTAGGCGTCGGGCAGCCAGGCGTGGATCGGCGGCACCGCGGCGTTGAGCGCGAAGCCGATCATGATCAGGTAGAACGCCCAGGGCACCAGCTTCAATGCCCACGCCTGGTCGATGAAGCCGTACTTGCCGGCCTCCACCGCGGCCGCGATGGCGTCCCGGTCGAAGATGCTGAAGGTCAGGTCCCGGGTGATCAGCCACATGAGGAAGATGCCCCCCATCAGGATCAGCCCGCCCAGGGTGTGCACCAGCAGGTAGCGGAACCCGGCCCGCAGGGACTCGGGTTTGCGGCGCAGGAACACCAGGAACGCCGAGGCGAACGCCATCAACTCCCAGAACACGAACAGGGTCAGGTAGTCGCCGGCCAGGGTCACCCCCAGGGAGCCGCCCACGTACAACAGACCGGCCACGTGCTGCCAGCGGTCTTCCACGTGCAGGCTGTACACCGCGCCGATGAACGCCATCAGGGTGAACACATGGAGGAACACGATGGCGAGCTTGTCCACCTCCATGAACACCAGGTGGAAACCCAACCAGGAGACGGCCCCGTAGGTGCCGGTCTCGAGCATGCCCACGTTGAGGAACGCCAGGCCGGTGGCGGCCAGCAGCGCCACCTTGCGGGCGGTGCCGTGGAGCAGCCCGGCGAGGATCGCCCCGAGGAAGATAAACAGAGCCGGATGCATGCTGCCCATGGCTATTCCTCCCCGTCGTGGCGGGAGTAGAAGTCCATCGGCTTCATCAGCCACAGGTGACCGAGGCCCTTCATGAAACGCCCCATCACCACGCAGCCGAGAAACCCGAACAAGGCCCAGAATCCGCGGATCTGGTCGCCGACGAAGTGGGCTTCGTGACGTGCGGCGAACACGTCGTAGAGCACGAAGAACGCCAGGGCGCCGAAGAACACCGCCTTGACGGCACCCATGCGGCTGCGCAGGTACTCGATCCATCGCACAATCGGGCTCATTTCAAGACCTCGATGAGCTTGAGGAACAGGTCGGGGTAGACACCGACCACGATCGACAGGGTGGCGGTGATGAACAGGGGCACCACCATGAACGGCGACGCCTCGGCGTACTTCAGCCCCTTGGCCGGGCCGTTCTTGGGAAAGAAAGCGGTGAGGAAGATCGGCACGAAGTACCCGGCGTTCAGGAGCGAACTGGCCAGCAGCACCACCAGCAGGCCGATGCTCTGCAGCTGCATCGCCCCCACCGCCAGGTACCACTTGGAGACGAACCCGGCCACCGGGGGCACCCCGATCATGCTTAGGCTGGCCAGGCCGAACGCGGCCATGGTGAACGGCATCTGGTAGCCGATGCCCTCCATGTCGCTGATGTTCTTCTTGCCGTGGGCCACCAGGATGGCCCCCGCGGCGAAGAACAGGGTGATCTTGGAGAAGGCGTGGTTGGGGATGTGGATCAGCCCGCCGGTGATGCCGCTGTCGGTGAGCAGGGACACGCCGAGCACGATATAGGCCAGTTGGCTGATGGTGGAGTAGGCCAGCCGCGCCTTGAGGTTGTCCTTGGTCAGCGCCAGGATCGAGCCCATGAGGATGGTGAACGACGCCAGGTACGCGGTGATGATGCCCAGGTTGTAGCCCTGCAGCAGATTCACCCCGAAGGTGAACAGCATCACCCGGCTGATGGAGAACACGCCCACCTTCACCACCGCCACCGCGTGCAGCAGGGCGCTGACCGGGGTGGGCGCCACCATGGCCGAGGGCAGCCAGTTGTGGAACGGCATCAGGGCCGCCTTGGCGTAGCCGAAGATCGACAGGAAGTACACCACCGTCACCAGGGTGCGGCTGGCGGTGGCCGGGAAGATGCCGTGGGTGATGTTGTTGGCGAAGTCCAGGGTGCCGGTGTTGATGTAGATGAGCACCATCGCCGGCAACAGCAGCAGCTTGGAGGTGATCATCAAGTAGGTGATGTACTTGCGGCTGCCGTCGTAGGCCTCCGAGTCCTGGTGGTGCATCACCAACGGGTAGGTGGCCACGCTCACCACCTCGTAGAACAGGTACAGGGTCAACAGGGTGCCGGAGAAGGCCACGCCCAGGGCGCCGAAGATCGTCGCCGAGTAGCAGGCGTAGAAGCGGGTCTGGGCGTGCTCGTGGAGGCCCCGCATGTAGCCGATGCAGTAGAACCCGGCCAGGATCCACAGGAACGACGAGATGCCGGCGAACAGCAGGCTCATGCCGTCCACCCGCAGGGTGATGTTCACCCCCTCGTAGAGCTGGAACAGGTGCAGGGTATACACATTGCCCCGCAGCACCTCGGGCAGCAGCCCCAGCACCGCGATGAAGGTCAACACCGCGCCGGTGATCGAGCAGGTCTCGCGCACGTTGGGTGAGCGGCCGGTGACCACGTTGGCCACCGCGGTCAGGGCCGGCAGCAGGAGCGGAATCAGCAGGCGGAAGGTCTCGATCTCGTGCATTGCGGCCCCGTCAGTTCTTCAGCTGGGTGAGGTCGTCGGCGAGGATGGAGCGGAAGTGCCGGTACACCGCCACGGCGATGGACAGGCAGATCGCAGCCTCGGCGGCAGCCAGGCCCATGATGAACAGGGTGAAGGTCTGCCCCACGCTCTTGTCGGGAGCGAGGAAGGTGTTGAACGCCACGAAGTTCAGGCCCGCGGCGTTGAGGATCAGCTCGATGCTGATCAACATGCTGATGAAGCCGGGGCGGCTGACCAGCCCGTAGAGACCCAGGGCGAACAGGCACAGGGCGAGGATCAGGTAGGACTCGAGGTTGCCGAAGAACAGGGGTTGCACGGGCATCTCAGCTCCCTCCCGGGGTTCCGCGGCCCTGCCGCGCCAGCACCACCGAGCCCATGATCGCTACCAGCAGCACCAGGGAGATCAGCTCGAACACCAGGGCGTAGTCGGTGAGCAACCGCTGACCCACGTGGGCGATGGAGCCGTTGGCCACCGCTGCGGCGAGTACCGGACCCGCCGCAGTGGACGGCACCCAGTGGGTTCCGAGTACCGCGCTGCCCAGCACCAGCCCGGCGAACAGGGCCACCACCATTCCCGTGGCCATCTTGGTGGGTACTCGCCGCGGCTCCTGGTCCTGCTCCCGGGGCGGCCGGGCCAGCATCACGGCGAAGATGAGGCTCACCGACACCGCGCCGACGTAGATGAGGATCTGCATCGCGGCGATGAAGTGGGTTCCCAGGTACACGTACAGGCCGGCCACCCCCACCAGGGAGGTGATCAGGCCCAGCACGGCGTGGATCAACTGTTTGGCACCGGTGGCGACGATGCCGCCCAACAACGCCAGGGCAGCGAACCCCAGGAACGCCACGTCGGCGAGTTGTACGTAGAATTTCAGGCTCGGATCGAATGTGAAGTCCATCGCATCCACCGTTTGGGGAAAGCCCTCAGTCGTCAGCGGTCAGCTGTCGGCGGGCGGCTCTTCCGGTTGCTTGGGCTGCTGGGGCGCGTCCCCGGCTGTTCCCGGCGCTTCTTCGGTCGCCTTCTTCTTCGCCACCTTCTTCACCAGCTTCGCCTCCCCGGCTTCCCCCTCGGCGGCCGTCTTCGGCTCCTTGGAAGGCACCGGGGTCAGGTCGGCGATGGTCGGCTCCACCCCCATCTCCCGGCAGCGGTCGCGGAAGCGCTGCACCAGATCGAAGTGGAACTCGTGGCGGGAGAGGCCTGCCAGCTGGTAGTCCTGACTGAACTCCAAGGCGTTGGTGGGGCAGGTCTCCACGCAGTTGGCGCACAGGCTGCACTTGGTGAAGTCCAGGCGGTACTCGGTGAGCACCTTCTTCTTGGCGCCCTCGGGTTTCTCGCCCGCGAGTTCGATGCATCCGGACGGGCAGGCGCGCACGCAGCTCATGCAGGTGATACACGTGTCCTTGCCGGTCTTGGGGTCGATCACCAGATCGATGTGGCCCCGGAAGTTCGGCGAGATGGGCAGGGTCTCGAAGGGGTAGTGGACCGTGACCGTGGGCGCAAAGGTGTACCCCAGGGTGAGGCGCATGCCCACCAGCAGGGACCACAGGCCGGCGAAGATCTGTTTGAAGTAGTTGATCATGGTGTCAACCGTAGAAGGGGGACTTGAGCCACAGGGCGGTGACCACCAGGTTGGCCAGGGAGATCGGGATCAGCACCTTCCAGCAGAAGTTCAGCAGCTGATCGAAGCGCACCCGGGGGAACGTCCAGCGGATCCAGATCATCACCAGCAGCAGGCCGTAGGCCTTCACCAGGAAACTCAACAGGGTGATCACCGTGGCGAAGAAGCCGGTGTCCATGGTGGTGAGGAACGGCAGGGGATGCCAGCCCCCCAGGAACAGGGTGGTGGCGATCGCCGCCACCAGGATCATGTTGGTGTACTCACCCAGGAAGAACAGGCCGAACCCCATGCCCGCGTACTCGGTGTGAAACCCCGCCGTCAGCTCGCTCTCGGCTTCGGGCATGTCGAAGGGGGCGCGATTGGTTTCGGCGATGCCGGTGATGAAGTAGATCAGGAACGCCACAAAGCCCATGGGAGTGAACACGAACCACAGCCCGTTCTGGGCCTCTACGATGGCCCCCATGCGCAGGCTGCCCACCCACAGCACGATGGTGATCAGACTGATCAGCAGGGGGATCTCGTAGGCCACGGCCTGGGCCACCGCGCGGATGGCGCCGAACAGGCTGTACTTGTTGTTGGAAGCCCAGCCGGCGATCACCAGGGCGATCACGTTGATCGCCGACAGGCTCATGATGAACAACACGCCGATGTCCAGATCGCGGACTTGCAGCCGCTGGGAGAACGGCACCACGATGAGGGCGGCGATCGGGGGCACGAAAGAGAGGATCGGTGCCAGCCGGAACAGCGTGCCGTCGGCCCCCTCGGGGATGATGATCTGCTTGCCCATCAGCTTCAGGCCGTCCACTGCGGTCTGCAATATACCGTGGGGCCCCACCTCGAACGGTCCCGGACGGCGCTGGATGTGACCACACAGCTTGCGTTCCACCAGCACCATGATCGCCGCGTTGGCAAACGCGAAGATCACGATGATCAGCACGGAGAGGGGAATCAGGAAGTGATGTGGGATGGGTCCGGCCATGGGGTTCCCCGCTTCAAGATCCGAGGCGTCGGTTAACGGTCGATTTCAGGGATCACCAGGTCGAAGGTCCCCATGATGGTGACCAGGTCCGCCAACAGGACCCCCCGGGTGAGTTCCTTGAGCACGCTGAGATTGGAAAAGCACGGCGAGCGGATCTTCATGCGGTACGGCGTGTCGCTGCCGTCGCCCACCAGGTAGTAGTTGAGCTGGCCGCGGGCCGCTTCGACGGCCTGGATCACATCCCCCGGGCCGAGTTTGAGTTTCTTCGGCACCTTGGCCTGGATCTCGCCCTCGGGCAGCGCGTCCAAGGCCTGCTCGATAATGCGGCAGCACTGTTCCATCTCCGCCATGCGCACCCGGTAGCGGGCCATGCAGTCGCCCTCGGGAAAGGTGGGGATCTCGAACTCGAACTTGGGGTAGACCGAGTACGGCTCCACCCGACGGACGTCGTAGGGGATGCCGCTGCCCCGAATCATAGCCCCGGTCAGCCCGTACTTCAGGGCCATGTCCTTGCTGATCACCCCCACGCCCTCGGCGCGGTTGCGGAAGATCACGTTGCCGGTGACCAGTTTGTCGTAGGTGTCGAAGCGCCCGCGCAGGAGTTTGATGAACGCCCGGGTGCCGTCCACGAAGCGGTCGTCCACGTCGCGGCAGACACCACCGACCCGATGGAAGCTGAACGTCAGGCGGGCGCCGGTGATGTGTTCCAACAGGTCGAGGATGTCCTCGCGGTCATCGAAGGAGTAGAGGATCGGGGTAAACGCCCCCAGGTCCAGCAGGAACGCACCGAACCACAGCAGGTGGCTGGCGATGCGGTTCAACTCGGTGGTGATCACCCGGATGTACTCGGCCCGCTCCGGCACCTCGATGCCGGCCAGTTTCTCCACCGCCAGCACATGGCCGTGGCCGAAGGAGAGGGCACCGCCGTAGTCCATGCGGCCCACGTTGGCGTAGAACCCGCTGCAGGTGCGCACCTCGCCCATCTTCTCGTGCATGCGGTGGCCGTAGCCGATCACCGGCTCGGCGTCCAGCACGTACTCGCCGTCCATCTTCAGCACCACCCGCAGCACCCCGTGGGTGCTCGGGTGCTGGGGCCCCATGTTGAGGACCAGGGTTTCCTGACTGGGATCGGGGGTGGGGATCATGCCTTGCCCTCGCTGCTGTCGGCCGCTGCTGCGGCCACGGGGGGCGCGAACAGGGGAATCACCTCCCCCAGGGCCTTGAGCTTCTCCGGTGCCTTGCGCAGGGGCCGCAGATCACCGGCGTCCTCGGGCAGGATCAGCACGGATAGGTCGGGGTGACCGGTGAACACCAGGCCGAAGAAGTCGTGGGCCTCGCGCTCGTGCCAGTTGGCACCCGGGTAGATGCCCTGGATGCTCGGCAGTTCCGGGGCGTTCCGGCCGGTGAGGGAGCGCAGGGTCACCCGGCACGCCCGGTCCGTGCGGCAGAAGTGGTACAGGCCCATCAGGTCCGGATCGGCGTCCACCGCGGAGAGGTCCTCGATGAGGAACTCGTTGTCGCGCAGCACCTGCACCACCTCGCGCAGTCGGTCCGCGGGCACGGTCGCGTCCACGTGGGTGCCGCTCACGGCGTACTCGGTGTCGTTGGGGACAGCGCCGGCCAACCCGAGGGCGGAGCGGATCTCGTCGTTGGTCATGCCGTCTCCTCCCCCTGGCGCTTGCGCTTGGGAACGAAGCGCCCATGCATCTGCGGGAACGGATGGCGGGTGCCCGCGATCTTTTCCTGCAGTTTGAAGATGCCCTCCATCAACCCCTCGGGGCGGGGCGGGCAGCCGGGCACGTACACGTCCACCGGGATGATTCGGTCGACTCCCTCCACCACGTTGTAGTTTTCCTCGATGGCGAACGGGCCGCCGGATATGGCGCAGTTGCCCATGGCGATGACGTACTTGGGCGACGGCATCTGCTCGTAGAGGGTGATCACCGCGGGGGCCATCT
>JARGFW010000165.1 GCA_029211085.1 Deferrisomatales bacterium
CGTACGCCGGCGCCACCGAGACGGCCACACTCGACGTGACCGCCATCGCCGTGGCCGCCGGAGCCGACACCACCACCTACACCGCCGCTCTCGGAACGGGTACCGCGGTGGCGGTGACCGACAACGCCACCGTGGCCCTCACCGACGAGAACGGCAACAGCGCCAACGTGACCTTCGGCACGGTGGCCGCCGGGACCGACGGCAGTATCGGCACCTTCGTGGACAACTCCCTGGTGTTCCAGGTGGGCGCCAACCAGAACCAGACGGTGGCGATTGCCCTCCAGGACGTCTCTGCGGACGCACTGGCCGTCGGCGTGACCAACGACAGCGGCTTCGGCAACCTCTCCGAGATCCTGATCGGCACGGCCACCCAGGCCACCGACGCCATCGGGCTGATCGACGATGCGATCGACCAGATCTCGGTGATCCGCGGCAACCTGGGAGCCTTCCAGGCGAACACACTGGAGGCCAACCTGGACAGCCTGCGGGTCTCTGCGGAGAACCTGCAGGCCTCGGAGTCCATCATCCGCGACACGGACATGGCCGCCGAGATGGCCACCTTCACCAAGTACCAGATCATGCTGCAGGCGGGCACCTCGATGTTGGCCCAGGCCAACCAGATCCCGAACAACCTGCTGACGCTGTTGCGGTAAGTGACTGGGAAACGGGGGCTCCGGCAACGGAGCCCCCACCCCGCTCGAATTCTAGGAACACTCGCAGTACACGGACACCCCGGCGCTTGAGGAGACGGGCCGGGAAGGGGGAAAGCCGGCGGAGCGTACAGGCAGCCCCGGCGCAAGGAGGCAGACCATGAACGTAGAAGCCATTGCCAACACGGTGATCCGAAACCCGCCGCCCACCGAAGCCCCGTTGCGCGCTCCGCAGCGTGAGCACCAACCGGTGGAACTGCGAGCGGATGCTCAGGCGAACGAACCACCCGAGGTGGACCGCGCCGAACTGGCCCAGGCCCTGGACGGGGTGAACAGCTTCCTGGCCAGCGGCAACAACCACATCCAGTTCGCCCTGCACGAGGGCTCCGGGAAGATGATGGTCGAGGTGATCGACAACGCCACCGAAGAGATCATCAAGACCTTCCCCTCGAAGGAACTGCTGGACCTGGCGAGCAAGATCGGCGAGTTGCTGGGGACGCTGATGGACAGGAAGGGCTAGGAAGCTGGGAGGCTAGTAGGCTGGGACGCTGGGAGGCTGATCGGTCGCCTTTCGAACCTCGAACTTCGAACGTAGAACCTGTACCAACCCGGCACGGCTCTTGCTGACTTCCCCTGTGTAGCAGGACCACCTGCCGAAACCGCGGGGTTTGCAGAGGACCTTGGGGGTCAGTTTCGGACCACCGGGGGGAAGGAAGCGACCATGCCGGGAACCATCAGTTTCGACGGACTGGCGACGGGGATCGACACCACCTCCCTGGTGGACCAGTTGGTCACGGTGGAGAGTCGCCCGAAGATCCTCAAGGAGGCCGAGAAGGTCCGTCTGGAGAACCAGCTCTCCTCCTGGCAGGAGATCAACACGCGCCTGCTCACCGTGTCGGTGGCCGCCAACGACCTCTCGCGCCTGGCCACCTGGAACAGTCAGAACGTCACCTCCAGCGATGATTCGCTGCTCACAGCGACCGCGGCCCTGGGAGCCCCCCAGGGGACCTACACTCTCCAGGTCGACAACCTCGCCCGGGCCCACCAGATCGCCACCCCCACGAACCCCGGCGGTGGCGATACCGGCTACACCGCGAACGATTCCCTCTTCGGCACCGGCGTTCTGGTGATCACCGTCGGCTCCACCGCCCACACCCTCACCCTGGATGCGGACAGCGGCACCCTGGACGGGGTGGCCAAGGCGGTGAACGACGCCAAGATCGGCGTGACGGCGTCGGTGATCTACAACGGCTCCGGCTACCAGTTGCTGTTCTCCGCGGACGAGACCGGCGTGGAAAACGCGCTGTCTGTGGACGCCTCGGGGGTGGCGGGTGGCGAGAAGGCCCTGCCCGCGACACCGGAGGACTGGGCCACGGTGCAGGCGGCGTTGGATGCCAGCATCTCCCTGGGTTCGGGCGCCGGCAAGATCACCGTGACTTCGGCCACCAACACCGTGGACACCCTGCTGCAGGGCGTCACCATCGACCTGCACGGGGCCGCGCCGGGCACGGACGTGACCCTGACCGTGGCCCGCAACGCCGAGAACCTGACCGAGAAGGTGCAGACCTTCGTCGACGCCTACAACGAAGCCTCCGTCTATATCTCGGAGCAGTTCGCCTACGACCCGGACAAGGACGTGGCGGGCATCCTCATGGGGGACTCCGCCCTGCTCGGGGTGCAGCGCTCCCTGAGCGGCCTGCTGCAGCACGCGGTGGACCGCGGCTCGGACTACAAGACCCTGGGCTCGGTGGGGCTGAAGACCACCGAGACCGGCACCCTGGAGTTCGACGCGGCGGTGTTTTCCGGCGCGGTGCAAGACGACTTCGACGGCGTGATGCGCCTGTTCCGCAACGGCGGGGACTCGGACCACGCCAAGGTTTCCTTCGTCTACGCAAACGACGACACCCGGGCCGGCGCGTACGCAGTGAACGTGACCGCGGCGGCCACCCGCGGTTCGGCGGTAGGCACCGCCGCTGCACCGACATCTCTGACGGTGAGCACGGGCGTCAACGACGAGATCACCCTGGCGGTGGACGGCGCGGCGCCGGTCACGGTGACCCTGGCCGCGGGCACCTACGCCAGCGCCCAGGAACTGGCCACGGAACTGCAGACCCGCATCAACGAGGCGATCCGAGGCTCGGTGACGGTGGGCTTCGACGCCGGCGGCGCCCTGCAGCTGACCTCGAACCGCTACGGCTCCGCCTCACGGGTGGCCCTCACCGGCGGCAACGCCCTGGCCGCTCTGAACCTGGCGGCGGCGACCGCGACCACTGGCACCGACGTGGCGGGCACCATCAACGGCGAGGCGGCCACCGGCACCGGACAGATCCTCAAGGGCAACGCCGGCAACGCGAACACCGACGGGCTACAAATACTGGTCCAGCTCGACGCCCCCGGCACCGCGACCCTGACGGTGACCAAGGGGGTGTTCTCCCGCTTTGACGAGTACCTCACCGACCTCACCGACCCCTTCACCGGCGCCGCCGGGCTGCGGGAAGAAACCCTGAACACCTCCATCGGCAACCTCCGGGCGCGCATCGAGGAGATGGAAGGCCGGCTGGACCTGAGGCGGGAACGGCTGCTGCTGCAGTTCCAGAAGATGGAGTCGGCGGTGAGTGCGTTCAACAGCCAGGGCAGCTTCATCACCAACGCCCTGGGCGGGTTGAGCAACAACTGGGCGTGGAACAATAAGTAGGGCACGTTGTGAGTTTTGAGTTGTGGGTTCTGAGTGTGAACGCAGCAACAACGAGGAAGACCCCAGCCTCATGAAGAACCGGCCCGCAGCACCTGAACCCATTCACCACACGGAGACGGTCACATAATGTACAGCACCGGAGCGCAGGCCTATACCCATACCCAGGTGGCCACGACGACCAACCAGCAGCACCTCATCGTCATGGCCTACGACGGGATCATTCGCTTTCTCGGCCGCGCCAAGGACCAGATGGCCGAGGGAGAGATCGAGGCCACCCACAACAGCCTGGTCAAGGCCCGCGCCGTCATCGAGGAACTGGCGAGCACCCTGAACATGGAACAAGGCGGCAAGATCGCCGAGAACCTGTGGAATCTGTACGTGTTCTTCATGCAGAAGATCACCGAGGCCAACTACCGGAAAGCCCCCGGCCCCATCGACGACATTCTCCCCTCCATCCAGGAACTGCGCAGTGCCTGGGCGGAGCTGGAGATCTCCGAAGACGACGCCGAGACCCGGGCACTGAACCACCGGGTACCCCGTGCCGAGGATACCTACCGGGTCAGCATCACCGGTTGAACCGGACTGGACCGCCGATGCCACACCACGACCCCACGACCCGACGCGCCGCGCGTCTGGAAGAAATCCTCATCGAAGAGCTCACCCTCTGCGAGTCCCTGCTCGAGGCCGGGCAGGCGGCGCGCGAGGCGTTCATTGCGGCGGATCCGGAGGCGGTGTTGACCACCGTGGGGCTGCGCCGAGACCGGCTCGCGCGGCTCGAGATACTGGAGCGGGAAGCCTCCTCCCTGCGCGATGAATCGCCTTCTGCACCCCCTTCGCTGCAACCCCATACTACGCGGCTCCGGGACCTGACCCGGGAGATCACCGCGGAAGAAACCACGCTGGGCCGGCTCTCGGCCGCAGCCCTGGTCCAACTCCGGGAACGGCTCAAGGGGTTCCAGGCGGGTTCCCAGGGCTTGCGTGGATACCGTGGCTCGGTTACCGTCGCCCCTCGGTTCTCCGACCGTCGCGGCTAGGTCCCCCCTGTAGACCGGGTCTGGCCGGCCGCCCGCGGCGAACGTCGAGAGGTGTGATCACCCCGTTGCCGTCGTAGTGAGCCCATGGTCCCGGTTGAACAACTGGCAGACATCGAGCAACTGTACGCGCAGGTACTGGACCTGACCCAAGAGCAGGAACGGTGTCTCCGCTCCGGGGACCTGACCCCCCTCCCCCGGATTCTCGAGCAGAAGACCCGGGTCCTGAACCGGGCCCACGACTTGACCGCCCAGATGATGGGGACCACCGCCGACCGGGAATCCCCGGCTTTTCAGCAGGCGCTGAACCGGGTTGGAACGATCCTGGCCCAGATGGTGTCCGCCGAGGACCGCTGTCAGTCCCTGGTCCCCACCCCGCCCAAGCCCCCAGGCAGGCAGGCGGCGGCGGCCTACGGCAAGATGGGCCGCGGGCGCTGACCCCCGGCACACACCGGCCGCACCTCCTCCCGCCCCGAGCAGTTTTCTTCTTCCCGAGCCTCATGCTTTCGCCCCCTCGGGCCGATAGGTAATCCAAAGGAGTTTCCCCTTTCCCAAGGACGGGAAGCATGGGTATCTCAGAGTTCGCCCTCCACAACGTGCTCCGCACGTACGCCCGCCAGGACCGGCTGGGCAAGGTGCAGAAGGTCCGCACCGCCGCGGCCCAGACACCCCCCACACCCACCGACCAGGTGAGCCTCAGCTCCGCCGGTCGCAAGGTGCAGTGGGTGGGGCAACTGGCCGCCGAGGTGGTAGACCGCCACCACCCTGTCCTGGACGACGACGCGCGCTCGGCCCGGGTACGGACAACCCAGCAGGAACTGCTCGAGCGCCACAGGGACGAGGTGGGGGACGACCACGTCACCCCCGAAGCCTTCGAAGCCCGGCTGCGCCCCCTGTACGCGAGCTGAATCCGCCCCGCGTACCGCCGGCCCCACGATCCCTCCCAGGAGGGGTAAAGGGGTAATTTGCCTTTGGTTTTCGCTTCCCGGCCGTATTGACACCTTTCCCACCCGATGCTAGCATGCCGCCGGAATTACGACCCCTGGCAGACCCCCTCCCATCCCTGGAGAAGCGGCCATTTCCGTCGGCGATTTCAACCAATCGAGGGACGAGCTGATCGGGGAGTACGCGCCCCTCGTCAAGTACATCGCCGAGCGCC
Organism: Deferrisomatales bacterium; assembly: GCA_029211085.1. Classification (GTDB taxonomy): domain Bacteria; phylum Desulfobacterota; class Deferrisomatia; order Deferrisomatales; family JARGFW01; genus JARGFW01. Next base: position 5,536 of record JARGFW010000165.1, read on the forward strand.
TCGCCGCCCGCCTGCCCTCCTCCATCGAGGTCGAGGATCTCATCAACACGGGGGTCATCGGCCTGATCGATGCCATCGACAAATTCGTCACGGACCGCGGGGTAAAGTTCAAGACCTACGCCGAGTTCCGCATCCGCGGGGCGATGCTCGATTACCTGCGGCGGCAGGACTGGGCCCCGCGCTCGATGCGGCGCAAGGAGAAGGAACTCTCCGGGGTGTTCCGTGAACTGGAGCAGCGCCTCAAGCGCGCCGCCACCCACGAGGAGGCGGCCGCGGCGATGGGCCTGCCCATGGAGGAGTTCACCGACCTGCTGTACAAGGCCCGCGGCCTGTCCCTGCTCTCCCTGAACCGCCCCAAGACCGATGACGGGGACGAAGAGGTCAAGGAACTCGGCGACTTCATCCCCGAGGACCAGGACAAGAGCCCCTTCGAACTGCTCAAGAAACAGGAAGTGCGCGACCTGCTGGCGGAGCAGATCGACTGCCTGCCCGAAAAGGAATGCATGGTGGTGTCGCTGTACTACTTCAGTGAACTGACCATGAAGGAAGTGGGCAAGATCCTTGGGGTCACCGAGTCCCGGGTGAGCCAGTTGCACTCCGCCGCCATCCTGCGCCTGCGCGGTTTTCTGGAAGGCCTGATGTAAAGACCGCCTGCACGGCGCCGCGCAGCCCCTTCCCAAACCCGCTACCATCTGTAAAGATTCAGGACCGATGGGCCGATACCCAGGACAAGTCGCATGCTGCCCGGCCCTGCCGGCAGGGGATGAGGGGTAACCGTGTCCGAACTGCTGTCCCAGGATGAAGTCAATGCCCTGCTGCAAAGCGTGCCCCTCACCGAACAGGAGGGGGAGGCGCCCGTGGCGGCTTTCGCTGTGCCGGCGGCAGCGCCCGCGCCGGAAACGACGTACGCCGCCTACCGCAAGCGCGCCAGCCGCTACGACTTCAAACGCCCCAACCGCATCTCCAAGAACGTGCTGCAGAGCCTGCACTTTCTCCACGAACGCTATGCGCGCAACTTCGCTCTGAACCTCTCCGCGTACCTGCGCACCCTCACCGACATCGTGTTGCTCAGCGTGGATCAGTTGTCCTACGCCGAGTTTCTGATGAGCCTGCCCGAAACCACCTGCATCAACGTGGTGAAGATCGCCCCCCACGGCGGGACCCTCGCCTACGAGGTGAATCCCACCCTGGTGTTCGCGGTGATCGAGAAGCTCATGGGGGGCTCCTCCGAGACACCGACGATGAACCGGGAGATCACCCAGATCGAGCAGAATCTGGTCGAAGGCTTCATCGAGATGGCCCTGCGCGATCTGCAGGACGGGTGGCAGACCATCGGGGACACCCACTTCGTGCTGGACCGGCGCGAGACCAGTCCCCAGCTGGTGCAGATCGTCGCCCCCAACGAGATCGTGGTGGTGATCGTGTTCGAGGTGAAGATCGGCCAGAGTTCGGGGATGATGAACTTCTGCATCCCGGCCATCTACCTGGAACCCTTTGCAGTGGAGTTGAAGCAGGAGAACCGTACCGATATTTCCACCCGCATCACTGCCGCCGACTACCGTCGCCTGGACAGCGTACTCGAAAAGGCGGCGGTGACCCTGGGGGTGGACCTGGCGCAGAAGCGCCTCCGCATACAGGAACTTCTGGCCCTCAAAGAAGGGGACATCCTGTCCCTGGACCGCACCGTGGACGCGCCCGTGTCGGTGAAGGTTTCCGGGCTGCCGAAGTTCCGGGGGCTGTTCGGCACACGCAAGGGCAAGAAGGCGGTGCGGATTCTGTCGTCCATCACCGAAGAGCACGCCCCGTCCCCCTCGGACGAGGGCATTTTTGAGTCCATCGACGCCCATGCCATCTAGCGCACCAGGATCCATGAACGGAACCGCCCATGGCTGACATCCTCAATCAGGACGAGATCGACCGACTGCTCAACGCCACCGGGTTCGACGCGCCCCCCGAGTTCGCGGAGATGAGCCCCCACGAGGTGGAAACGGCGGAGAAGGTGCTCCGGGTGTTCTTCGCGGCGGCCCACTCGACCCTGGGCACCCTTCTCGCCCGGCCCGTGTCGGTGACCGGCGACCTGGGCCAGGTGGTGGACATCCCCGCCCTGGACACGGGCAACGGCATACTACTGGAGTTCCCGTTCCGTTCCGGCTTCGAAGGTAACCTGTGCTTCCTGTTGCCCAGGCAGGACGCAGCCGTGCTCGCCGACCTGATCCTCGGCGGCGAGGGGGCCGCCAAGGAGACGCTGGACGAAGGCGATCTGGACGCCCTACAGGAGGCCTTGACCCAGGTGGCCGGCAGCGGTGCGCCGACCCTCTCCACCATGCTCGGCACCGAGGTGGGCTTCGGCCCCCCCCAGGTCAAACCGGTGGAGAAGAGCACCCTGGCCGACGATCTGGGCCTGTCCCAGGCGTTTCTCTGCACCGGGACGCTCAAGGTGGAGAAACTCCTGAAAAGCCCCCTGCGGATACTGCTGGGCGTGGGCCTGGCCCAGGAGCTGGCTGGTCGTGCCGGCAGTGGCGAGGCCGAGGAGGCGCCGAAGTCCCGTCGGGCTCCCGCCGCCACCTACACGGCCCCCACCGCTGCACCGACCGCCGCCCGCCCCGCCGGCCCCGCGGCGCCGCCGCCCGACATCCGCAACATCGACCTCATCCTGGACATCGAGGTGGAGGTGATGGTGCGGCTGGGGGAGGCCCAGATGACCCTGCGGGAGATCCAGCAGCTGCGGCCCGGCTCCATCATCAACCTGGACAAGGACACCGACGCCCGGGTGGAACTGGTGGTGAACGACAAGGTCATCGCCAAGGGAGAACTCGTCGTCGTCGGCTCCGACCACTTCGCCCTGCGCATCACCGAGATTGAAACTCCGATCGAACGCATCCGCACCCTCGGCTCCTGAGCCCGAGCGGGGATGGGCGCAGAAGATCCTGCAGCGCCGCGGCGTGCTGTCGCAGGGTGCGTCCGTGCCCCCCAGCGAAGTGCTGTGCACCGAGGTGCGCGGCACCTGCCTGCTCCTCATGCCCCTGGCCGGCCGCTGCACCACCCTCTCTCCGGGGCCGTGCCAACTCCAGTTCGCCGACGCTAGCGGCATCCTCCAGTTCAATGGAGTCCTAACCGGAGAAGAACCGGCGCCCCTGAAGAGCGTCGCGCACCCGGCCCTGCGCTTCGAGGTGGATCTCGCCTCGGCTACCCACTCCAACCGGCGCGCCTCCTACCGGGTGGGGGTGACCTTGAAAGGCCAGTTGGCGCTGTTTGAACGCGATGCATTGGGGCCCCCGCGCCCAAGCGAACCGGGAGGTCGCCCCGATCTCCCGGACCGTGCCCAGGGGGGGCTGGCGAATTCGGCCCACCTCATCCGCGCGCGCATGCGTCCGTGCATCATCCAGGATCTAAGCCTGGGAGGTGCCCGGGTGAGAACGGCGGCACCGCCCCCCCGTGCCGGGCAGACAGCCATCTTGGACATCGCACTCGCCCCGGGCGACGTACTGCGCAATGTCGCGGGAACCGTGGTGCAAGGGGGGAGCGGTGGGGGACTACCGGAGTTCGGTGCCTACGCCCGATTGCGGTTCCATCCCATGCCCCGCACCGCGGAGGCCCGCCTCGCCCGCCTGATCAGCCAGGTGCAGCTGCAGACCCTGCGGCGCGGGGTGCGGGACCGGAGGTAGGCGAAAGGCTGGGACGCCTGGAAGCCGGGAGGTGAGGAGGCCGGAAACCACGGCGAGGGCAGGCGACGGATCGAGGGGGCAGTGGCCCGGGTTGTCCGCTTCGGGCTTTCTATGAACAGCTCGCCAGCCGCGCTGCCGGTCCCGTGACCAGTGCCACGGCATGGGCGGAGATCCCCTCCTGGCGCCCCTCGAAGCCCAGGCCCTCGGTGGTGGTCGCCTTCACCGTAACCGCTCCCGGTTCCAGCCCCAGCGCTCCTGCCAGGTGCTGCTCCATCGCCGGCACGTGGGCCGCGATCTTGGGTCGTTCGGCCACCAGGGTGGCGTCCACCCTCTGCACCGTGTGGCCCGATTCGCGCAGCCCCTGGGCGATCTCTTCCAGCAACGTCAGGCTCGACACCCCGGCCCAGCGAGGGTCGGAGTCCGGGAACCAACGCCCCAGATCCCCCCGCCCGGCCGCGCCGAGGCAGGCGTCGGCCACCGCGTGGGCCAGCACGTCCGCGTCGGAGTGTCCCTGGAGCCCCAGCGGATGCTCGATCTCCACCCCACCTAGGATCAACCGGCGTCCCGGCACCAGCCGGTGCACATCGTAGCCGTGCCCCAGGTGAACCCGGGGCGCCGCCCCCACCCCCGGCGTGGAGCTCCTGACCAGTGCCTCCGCCATCTCCAGATCCTCGAGCCGGGTCACCTTGAAGTTGGACGCGCCTCCGGTCACCAAGCGCGGGCGGCACCCCAGACGTTCCACCAGGGACGCTTCATCGGTGCCCCGCACTCCCTGCTTGCGGGCGGCGTCCAGGGCCCGGCGCAGCAACGCCACGGGAAACGCCTGGGGGGTCTGGGCCTGCCACAGCCCGCTCCGGTCTACGGTGTCCGCCACCGTCCCGGAGTGTTCCCGTTTCAGGGTGTCGGCACAGGGGGCTGCCAGCAGGGCGCCGTCGGGCAGGGCGGCTTCCAGCAGGGCATCGAAGCGATGCACGGGAGGGAACGGGCGGGCCGCGTCGTGGACCAGCACTACATCCGTATCGGTCGCCCCCGCGGCCTCCAGGGCCCTCAGACCCAGGGCCACCGAGTCTTGCCGCTCCTCCCCCCCGGGGACCACCGCGAGCACCCCGGTAAGGCCGGCACCCTCGATCATGCCCCGCACCCGTTCCAGTTGCTCGGGGGGAGCTACCACCACACTGCCACACAGGCGCGGCCAGGTGTGCAACCGCTCCAGGGTGTGTACCAGCAACGGCCGGCCCGCCAAGGGGAGGAACTGCTTGGGCTCGCCAGCACCCAGGCGCCGGCCGAGGCCGGCGGCGGGCACCACCGCAAACACCTTCACGTGCGGCGGCTCCACACCCGGCGCTTCTCCCGGGGAGCGGACTCCACAGCCCCCTGCAGCCGGGTGAAGATGAGGCGGCCGGCGGAGGTCTGCAACACGGAGGTGACCACCGTCTTCACCGATTCCCCCATCTGCGACACCCCATCCTCCACCACCACCATGGTGCCGTCCTCCAGGTAGCCGACCCCCTGGCCGGACTCTTTGCCCTCTTTCTGCACCGTCACTTGCACCACCTCGCCGGGCAGCACCACCGGCCGCAGGGCGTGGGCCAGCTGGTGAACATTGAGCACCCGCACCCCTTGCAGTTCGGCCACCTTGGTGAGGTTGAAGTCGTTGGTGACGACGGTGTAGCCCCCGGCCCTGGCCACCGCCACGATCTTGGCGTCCACGGTCTTCACCTTGGGGAAGTCCTGGTCGGTGATACGCATCTCCAGCCCCTCGGTGCCCTGGAGCCGCTCCAGGATGCCCAACCCTCGGCGCCCCCGTGCCCGTTTCAGGGGGTCGGAGCTGTCGGCGATGCCCTGCATCTCGTTGAGCACGAACTGGGGCACCACAAACGGGCCGCCGATGAAGCCCAGATCCACCATGTCGGCGACCCTGCCGTCGATCGCCGCCGAAGTGTCGAGAATCTTTGGCGCGGTGGAACTCGACACACCGGGCTTGGACGTGGTCATTCGCAGGGCACGGATCCCCTTGGTGCCCACCAGCACCCCCAGGTAGATCAGCAAGCCGCCCACCCCCACCGTGACCGATAGCGGCAACTGGTCCAAAGCGAACGCCTGGCGCGCCCAGTGGGTGGCGAGAATGCCAGCCAGCACCCCCAATCCGCTGCCCAGCACCGCGTAAGGACGGGCACGCCGCGCGGAACCTTCGATGCTGATCACCAGCAGGAACACCACGGCACCCACCACCCCGCCAATGACCGGGGCCTGTTCATTGGACGAGAAACCGGGGCCTGCAAGGACCCCGGTCAGTAGGCAGATGGCGAAAAGAAATGTGCGAAAGGCGACCTGGCCCAAGGCTAGCCCTCCGCGAGATCCACGTCACCGAACGAAGAGATGATGTCCGCCTCCGCGGTGCTGGCGTGTTGCCCCTTGGCCACGGCAATCTCTTGGCTGAGCAACTCCATCGCCGTGTGGAGCATACGCTTCTCCCCATAAGAGAGGCTCTTGCCAGCCCGCAGCAGATAGAGATCGCGCAGCACCTTGGCGATTTCCACCGCCGAGCCGGTGCGGATCTTGTCGCTGTACTCGCGGAACCGCCGGTTCCAGGTCTGCCGGTC
>JARGFW010000166.1 GCA_029211085.1 Deferrisomatales bacterium
TTGCCCGCTCTCCAGGCAGGCCCCGCCCCCGGCGTCAGATCGGGTGGCGGTTTCTGTTTAGGGATGACAGCCGGCGGCGCCTCCGGCCGCCCCATCGATGAGGTGTCGCTTGGAAACCAAGACCTGGACCTTCTCGGACTGGAAGACCACCCTGACCGCCCTCGCCAAGCGGCGCAGGGGCTCGGCGCCCAGGAGCCACGGCCAGAAGCTGGGCACCTTTCTGGGGGTGTTCACCCCCACCGTGCTGACCATCCTCGGCGTGATCATGTACCTGCGCTTCGGTTGGGTGGTGGGGCACATGGGGCTGCCGCGAACCCTGATGATCGTGGTGATGGCCAACGCGATCACCCTGATCACCACCCTGTCCCTGTCTGCCGTGGCCACCAACAGCCGGGTGGGGGTGGGGGGCGCGTACTTCATCATCTCGCGCAGCCTGGGGCTGGAGGTGGGGGGCGCGATCGGCCTGCCCCTGTTCCTGTCCCAGGCCCTGTCGGTGACCCTGTACTCCTACGGTCTGGCCGAGTCCCTGCGCTTCGTGTGGGCCGGGGTGCCGGTGCCGGTGGCGGCGTTCGTCATCGTTCTCGGGGTGGCGGCGCTGGCGTTTCGGGGCGCCGAGTCGGCCCTGCGCTCCCAGGTTCCGATCATGGCGCTGATCGGCCTGTCCCTGGTCGCCCTGCTGGTGGGCGCCCTGTTCCGCGGTTCGTTCACGAACCTGGCGGACCTGGCGCCGTCCGGAAGCGTGACGTTCTGGGCCGCGTTCGCCGTGTTCTTCCCCGCGGTGACCGGCATCATGGCCGGGTTGGGGCTGTCCGGCGATCTGGAAGACCCGCGCACCGCGATCCCCTTCGGCACGATGACCGCCATGTTGGTCGGGTTCGCGGTGTACCTGCTGATCCCCGTGCTGTTGGCCTTCGGCGCGGCGCCCGAGTCGTTGCGCACAGACACCCTGGTGTGGACCCGGATTGCCCCTCTCGGGGCCCTGTTCATCCTGCCGGGGTTGTGGGGGGCGATCTTCTCTTCGGCGGTGGGTTCCATGCTGGGGGCGCCGCGCACCCTGCAGGCCATGGCCCAGGATCATCTGGCTCCGAGGTTCCTGGCCGGGCGGGCGGCCAAGGGCAAGGGGCCGGTCCACGGGCTGGGGGTCAGCCTGGCCATCGCCCTGGCCGCCGTGCTGCTCGGCGACCTCAACACCGTGGCGGTGGTGGTGACCATGTTCTTCCTCACCGTGTACGGCACCGTGAACCTGGTCGCCGCGGTGGAGAGCCTGTCGGGCTCCCCCTCCTGGCGCCCCAAGGTGGGAGTGCATTGGGCGGTGAGCCTGGCGGGGGCCCTGGGCTGTTTCGGGGTGATGGTGCTGATCCACCCCCTGGCCAGCGCGGCCGCCGTGACCATCGAGCTGCTGCTGTGGTTCGGCCTGCGCCGCAAGGAGCGCCAGGCCGACTGGGGCGACGTGCGCGAGGGCATGTACGAGGCGATCCTGCGCTGGGCCCTGGTGCGGCTGTCCCGCCGGCCCCTGACCGCCCGCAACTGGCGGCCCCACATCCTGGTGTTCGTCGAGCGCATGGAGCGGCGGCTGGAGCTGGTGCGCTACGGTGATTGGCTCAGCCAGCGGCGCGGCGTGGTGACGGTGTGCGAGCTGCTGGTGGGGGACCTGTTCGAGGTGGAGATCGATCCCCTGGCCCGCCAGGAGGAGATGAACTCCCTGCTCAAGGCCGAAGGCATCGTGGCGTTCGGCGAGGTGGATGTGGTTGCCGAGTTGGAGGACGGCATCGTCTCCGTGGCCCAGGCCAACGGCATGGGGGCGCTGGAGAGCAACACGGTGATGCTGGGGCTGCCCGAAGATGTCGATCGCCTGGCCGAGGTGCTGCGGGTGATCCGGCGCCTGGAGCACATGCACAAGTCGCTGCTGATTGGCAGGGTGACCCCACTACAAGTTCTCCGCCAGGGCCGGCACCGGGCGATCCACGTCTGGTGGGGCGGCCTGCAGCGCAACGGAGATCTCATGCTGTTGCTGGCGTATCTCCTGACCCGCAACCCGGAGTGGCGTGACGCCGAGATCCGGGTGCTGAGTGTGGCCTCCAATGAGCTGATGCAGGAGAAGACCGAGGTGTTCTTGCACAAACTCCTGCCGGAGATCCGCATCCAGGCACAGGTGGAGGTGGTGCAGAAGCGCGCGGGACAGAGTATCCCGGAGCTGATCCTGGAGAAGAGCGGCGGTGCGGATCTGGTGCTGCTCGGCCTCGCCATTCCCGAGGCCGGTGGGGAGCGGGAATACGCCCAGCGTCTGTTCGAACTGGCGGAGGGGCTGGCGTCGTTCTTCTTCGTCCGCAACGCCAGCCTGTTCATCGGCGAGCTGGTCACCCCGGACTCCGACGCCGGCAGCGACAAGGTGCCCCTGCCGGCCGCTAGCCCGGCGCCAACCGAAGGCGAAGCAACGCAGTGAGGGCGCGGCCGGGACCGAGGTCGCGTCTGCTGCCAAGCGCCGGCAGTGGCTCAAGGTCTTTGGCCAGGGGGCGCTCCTCGGATGTGCAGCGGCAGGACCTTCCCTGCTGTGGTCACGAACGGTTGCTCGCGCAGGACTCTCAGTGTGCCGCTTTCGGACCAGATTCGCGCCATCATCCGGTGCGAGTCCTGCCCCTGGGAAAGCGCGCTGAGAACGGTCTGAATCAGTCTCTTCTGGTCAATGTGGCCGATCTCGGGACGGACCACGATGCTGACCCTGGTCCGTCCCGTCTGATCTTCTTCCTCGATCATCTGATAATCCCCCGGGCCGCCGCCGAACTGTTCAGGGAGGACCTCCTCCAGCACCCGAACGAAGTCCGTTCCGACGAAGGTCATGCCCTCGCTGGTCAGTTTGTCGAAGCTTCGAATGGTGTGGAGGTGCCGAGTAAGCCCCATTTGCTCCCAGACGCAGCCGCACGGTCGCCGGCTGAGCACGCCGAAATCGCCGATCTCGACATTCAAAAGGACTTTAGGCGCCATGGGCAGGAGCGACGATGCCAGTAGCGCTTTGACCGACACCCCGGCGTGTGCCACCTGCCGGGTGCGCTCGATAAAGGCAAATGCGTCGTCGAAGAGATGCACCTCGTCGCATCTCTGTCCGTGGAAGCAGCTGAGACCAAGGTAGCCGGCATCCATGGAGCCGTACATGACCAGCTGGCGGGTCACCCCGGCACGAATGACCGCCGCGTGCTTGGCCTCGGTCAGCGGCTCCCCGCCAAAGAGAAACGTCGCCCCCGAGAGGTCCAGGCCGGCGCGCACCGCAGCCTGGCACACCCGAACCGCCGTGCCGGTGTAGGAGTTGAACCAGCAGCCGCCTTCCCTCTGGAGTTGGGTGTGAATCCACAGTGCAACCCGCCCGGCGTCGCCGAGCGCCACGTACTCCGGGCGTGGCCACCCGACCCCGTACAGGCGACCGAGTCCAAGCAGTCCATGGGCACTCAACCGGTTCCACATCGATGGCCGGAACCCGTGAGGAGTCAGTGGGGAAAACCATTGGGTGGGAGGGAACCCACACTTGGTGTGTGCGAGAAGGACGACAGGGCCGGCGCCAGGGCGAGTCGGCAGCCACATGCCGTAGGGAACCCGGTTGTCCATGCCGAGAGCCTCGAACCCAATAGCCAGGTGGGTGGCCCAGCTCTCTGCAAGAAACCCCAGTTCATAGGCTACGCGGGTTCCCGGCCCGCGGCCGCCACCGGTCTGGGACTCGATATGAGGGGCGAGGTGTGGGTTGTCGAAGTCCCCCGCGCCAACCTTCACGGTGAGGCCGCCCCGCACGATGGGCACTCGCCCTTTAAACTCCTCCACGCTTACGTAGACCCCCTCGGTGGCCAGTTGGTTCAGGGCCGTTTCTGCTCCTTCCGATCGCACCAGACGTACGAAGTCACCGAATTCGCACCCGGCGTGCCTCAGCAGCGGCAGGTAGGGGCTGTTCAGATGGCCATACACGGCGTCGCGCACCAGATCGATGAGCAGTTCGTCACGGTTGTCCAGCCGAGTCACGATCGACGCGCGGGCGGCGGCGGGAGTTAGTGGATCGGCGAGGAACCGTCTCAAGTCGCGAAGCCCCCGCCCCGCCATGCGCAGGCGGCCACCAATGCCTTGTTTCCCTGCGATCCTTGGGTTCATGTTGGGGGGTCCTTGGGCCTGTCGTCGGTATCTGTGACCGGTGGCGGGGCGACATCTGTCTCAGGTCGGGCGCTCGAATGGTCGCTTCGCGCCGCCCGATTGCGGCCGATGCCGACCCCGGGAAGACCGGCTGTGACTCTTTCCGATCCTTCCATCCCGGAGTCCCAGTCGACAAGACACCTTGCCTTTAGTCTGCTCACAGGATGCCGGTCAGGTGGCTGCCACAGACGCGGACAGGGGTTCTGGACGAGGCAGGATAGGCGCAGCGGGCCGAGTGATCCATGGTTGCCTGATTAATAGGCACATGCGCGTTTCGCTCCTTGTGTCGATTGGTTCAAGGTGCGGCTTGCATTTCTGTCGAAGATTCTCCATACTCGGCCCCCCGGTTGCCGGCAGAATCTACGCTCGAGTCGTTCATCCCGCGCCGGGAAGGAATTTCCCAAACAGAACCCGCTGCCTCTCGTTGCCAGCGGCGGCCCCCCGCGAACACACCGCACAGGCGGTGGAGGAGACCGCACATGTGTCGATTGTGTGCCCTCGTCTCGTCGGACTACTTCTCCCCCATGGAGAACATTCTGGCCCTCGAGACCATGAAAGAAGGCCACGACGGTTCGGGCCTGGGCCTCATTCTCCGCGATCTAGGCGGCCAGTTTGAGGATCTCAAGGAGTACCCGATCCTGTCGGCGATCACCACCGACAAGGGCTACTACGACCTGGACGACTACATGGTGGCCCAGGGTTTCCGCACCAAGTACATGTGGGAGCCGAAGCTGCAGCTCAAGCCCGGGATGCACATCCAGCGCCACGACCGCTACATCGTCAAGGCGTTCGACTACCCCGAGGCGTACCACGAGAAGTCCGAGGCGGAGAAACATGCGCTGCTCACCCACACCCGGCTGGCCCTGCGGGCCATGGGCGAGGCGGACAACCAGTCCATCGTGGTGTTCAGCTTCTGGCCCGACGTGGTGACCCTCAAGGAGGTGGGCGATCCCCTGGAGGTCGGCGAGTTCTTCGGCCTGGACACCAAGCCCATCCCGGCCAAGATCGTCTTCGCCCAGGGCCGCCAGAACACCAACTACGCCATCAACCTGTACGCCTGCCATCCGTTCTTCCTCCAGGGCATCTTCACCATGACCAACGGCGAGAACACCGCGTTCGTGCCCATCAAGGAGTACCTGATGGGCCGCGGCAACCCGGCGTACGTCGGCTACAACTCCGACAGCGAGGTGTTCGCCCACATCCTGCACTACACCCGCCGCAAACTGGGCTACCCGCTGAAGTACTACAAGGACGTGATCACCCCCCTGAAGACCGAGGAGATGGAGCGCCGACCGGACCGCAGTGCCCTGCAACTGATGAAGCGCAGCCTGCGCATGTTGACCATCGACGGCCCCAACTGTGTGATCGGCTGCGACAGCGACGGCACGGTGTTCATGACCCAGGACGCCAAGAAGCTTCGCCCCGGTGTGGTGGGTGGGGTGAAGGGCAAGGTGGGGTTGATGTCCGAGGTGTGCGGGCTCACCTCTGCGGTACCCGACCGTGACGTGAACAACGATGCGTTTCCCATGAAATATGACCTCGTCAGCATCCGGCCCGGCGCCGAGGAGATCGAGATATGGAATCAGCTGGACGGCTCGACCACAACCATCGGCTTAGCCTAAACGACCTCCCGTTCGTCATCCACTGGGACTCCGACCGCTGCACCCGCTGCGGCCGCTGCACCTCGGTGTGCCCGGTGCACGCCATCGAGCCCGGGGTGTTCGAGAAGCGGGTGGTCGAGTCCGCGGGGCCGGTACCGTTGCCCACCACGGTGCGCAAGGTTACCAGCGGCGTGCGCCAGGTTACCGATGTGAAGCGGCGCTGCATCGGCTGCTCCACCTGTCGGCTGGTGTGTCCCAACGACGCCATCCGGCCCGAGCACAACCCGGCCAACAAATACGCCTGGCACGTCACCAACGGTGGCGAACCGTTCAAGCGCGGTGGCCGCAGGAACGACCTCAACCCGTCCACCCTGGACCGCATCAAGTTCAGCCGCATCTCCATGCTCACCGACCCGGCCCTGGACGCCGGGCGCCACGAGTTCCGGGTGCGCACCTATCTGGGTCGCAACCTGCCTCCGGAGCAGTTGCCCCTGAAGATCGAGGGCAACGACCTGCTGCTGGACGGCACCCCGTACATGCCCCCGATCCGGGAGATCTTCCCGATCCGCATCGGCGGCATGTCGGTGGGCGCCCTGTCCCCCCACATGTGGGAGGGGTTGGCCATGGGGGTGGCCTACCTGAACGAGGTCGAGAACATCCCGGTGGTGATGTGCACGGGGGAGGGAGGCATGCCCCCGCGGCTGCTCAAGAGTCCGTTTCTGAAGTACTACATCCTGCAGATCGCCTCCGGCTATTTCGGCTGGGACGAGATCGTCCACGCCATCCCCGAGATGCAGTGCGACCCGGCGGCGATCGAGATCAAGTACGGCCAGGGCGCCAAGCCCGGCGACGGCGGCCTGCTGATGGCCAGCAAGGTCTTGAAGTTGATCGCCCGGATCCGCGGGGTTCCCGAGTTCGTGGACCTGGCGTCCCCGCCGACCCACCAGACCAAGTACTCCATCGAAGAGGCGGTGGCCAAGATGGTCACGGCCATGTCCATGGCGTTCGGCTTCCGGGTGCCGGTGTATCCGAAGATCTCGGCCACCAAGACCGCCCTGGCGGTGTTGAACAACCTGGCCCGCAACCCCTTCGCCGCGGCGCTCACCATCGACGGCGAAGACGGCGGCACCGGGGCGGCCTACAACGTCAGCCTGGACAAGATGGGGCATCCGATCGCGTCGAACCTGCGCGAGTGCTACCTGACCCTGGTGAAGCTCGGCAAGCAGAACGAGCTGCCCCTGTTCGCCGCCGGCGGCGTGGGCAAAAACGGCAATCTGGCGGCCAACGCCGCGGCGCTGATCATGCTCGGCGCCTCCGGGGTGGACTGCGCCAAGTACGTGATGCAGGTGGCTGCCGGTTGCCTGGGCGACGAGCGCAACCGCTGCAATATCTGCAACACGGGCAAATGCCCCCGCGGCATCACCACCCAGGATCCGAAACTGTACCGGCGCCTGGACCCGGACACGGTGGCCCAGAATCTGGTGGACGCCTTCGTCTCCGCGGACAAGGAGCTGAAGAAGATCTTCGCGCCCCTGGGTCGCTCCACCGAGTTGCCCATCGGCATGTCCGACGGGTTGAGCATCGACGACAAGGATGCGGCGGAACGGCTGCAGATCAGTTACGCCTGTTAGGGCTTAGGGCTGCGAGTAGCGGTTAGCGGTTGGCCAGGGGCCAACAGCCGAGGAGTCATACATGATCGAGATCAAGGGCAGGATCAAGGGCCAGCGGGTTTCCTCCAAGGACCTCGACGAGAAGATCCAGAGCGCCGTGCGCGCCGGCAAGACCAGCATCAAGCTGCACGCCGACGGCCAGCACGGCATCGGCGGCCGCATCTGGCCGGGGGAGAAGCCGGTGAAGCTGCGGATCACCGGTGCGCCGGGGCAGCGCGTGGGTGGCATGGGCATGATGGGCACCGAGATCGTGGTGCACGGCTCGGCTTCCGACGACGTGGGCTGGGTCAACACCGGTGCGGTCATCACCGTGCTCGGCGACGTCGCCAACGGCGCCCACAACGCCGGCGCCCAGGGAAAGCTCTACGTGCAGGGGGGCGGCGGCGCCCGCTGCGACACCCTGACCAAGTACAATCCGCGCTTCGAGCCGATCCAGAGCTGGTATTTTCGCGACGTGGGCGACTCGTTCGCCGAGTTCAAGGCCGGCGGCATCGCCGTGGTGTGCGGGGTCGAGCCGCGCAACCCCAACAACATCCTCGGCTACCGCCCGTGCGTCGGCATGGTGGGGGGAACCATCTATTTTCGCGGCCCCACAGAGGGGGTGAGCGAAAAGGATGCCCGGGTCGCCGACCTCACCGACGCCGACTGGGACTGGCTCAAGCTGCACATGAAACCGTTCCTCAAGGCGGTGGATCGGGCCAGTTTCCAGAAGGCGCTGACCCGCAGCCGCGATGAGTGGCGCAAGATCGTCGCCCTCACCCTTGACGAGCACGCCGCCCGGGCCAAGGACCGGCTGCCCATGGAGCGTTTCCGGGAGGCGGTGTGGTACGAGGGGGTGGGACAGGCCGGGATCTTCGGCGACTACCTGGAGGGCGAGACCACCATCCTGCCGTTCGTCACCACCGGCGACAGCCGCCGCCAGCGGGCGGTGTGGGACAACAACCAGTACGCGCCACCCTGCGCCGGCACCTGCCCCACCGGCATCCCCACCCACGAGCGCACCATGCTCATCCGCCAGGGCCGCGAGCAGGAGGCCCTAGACCTGGTATTGCGCTACTCGCCGTTCCCGGGCACGGTGTGCGGCTACGTGTGCCCGAACCTGTGCATGGAGGCGTGCTCCCGCCAGCTGTATCTCAACGACCCGGTGGACATCACGTATCTGGGCCGGCTCAGCCTGGACCGCCCCGCGCCCGAGCGGGAGAAGCCCCGCAGCGAGAAGATCGCGGTGATCGGCGGGGGCCCCGCCGGCATGTCGGCCGCCTACCAGCTGGCCCTGCGCGGCTACCCGGTGGACCTGTACGAGAAGGAGCAGGAACTGGGGGGCAAGATCTACTACTGCATCCCGGAGGACCGCCTGCCCGGGGAGATCCTGGGTAAGGAAATCGAGCGTTTCCAGGCCCTGGGCATCAACGTGCACACCGGTGTGGACGTCGACCGGGACAGATACCGGGAGCTCCACGCATCCCACGACCTGTTGATCCTGGCCACCGGCTGTCACGCGCCCCGCACCATCCCGTTCCCGGGCTACGAGCACGTGCTGCCGGGTATCGTGTTCCTCAAGGAGCTCACCGCCGGGCAGGCGGTGGACCTGTCGGGCAAGCAGGTGGTGGTGATCGGCGCCGGCAACGTGGGCATGGACATCTGCGTGGAGGCGTTCAACTGCGGCGCCCAGTCGGTCACCGCGGTGGACATCCAGGCCCCGGCGTCCTTCGGCAAGGAGCAGAAGATGGCCCGGGCCCGGGGCGCCGAGCTTCTCTACCCCAAGTTCACCGACCGCTACGACCACGACGGCAAGACCCTCCACTTCAAGGACGGGACCTCGCTGCCCGCCGACCAGGTGATCATCTCCATCGGCGAGACCCCCGAGCTGGGCTACCTGCCCGAGGGCATGGACCTGTTCAAGGGCTACCTGCGGGTGGATGACAAGGGTGTCACCACCGACCCCAAGGTGTTCGGTGTCGGCGACGTGACCATGCCCGGGCTGATCACCAACGCCATCGGCCACGGTCTCAAGATCGCCCGCTACGCCCACTCCCTGCTCACCAAGACCGAGTACGAGGAGGACAGCCGCGAGATCATCCCGTTCGAGCGCTTGAGCTACCAGTGGTACGAGCGTTCCCGCACCACCGACTTGAGCCGCAGCTGCTCGGGCGAGGGCGCCAAGTGCATGTCCTGCGGCAGCTGCCGCGACTGCCACCTGTGCGAGATGAACTGTTACTGGGGCGCCATCGAGCGGGTGGAGCAACCCAACGGCGCCTATGAGTACACGGTGGACGCGGACAAGTGCATCGGTTGCGGCTTCTGCGCCGGCATCTGCCCCTGCGGCATCTGGACCATGTACGAGGCGTGATGCCGCCTCGGCGGCGGTGAGGGAAGGATCGGGCGGGGTGCGGAGCGCACCCCGCCCTTTTTGCGCGTGCCCGCTGCGGCCGCGCGGTCGCGTTCGGCCAACCCGGTCCACCCGATGGGGCGACAGCGGCGCGGCGCTGGGGCCCTCCAATACATGACTAGACAAGTCGGAATTTGGGGCTAGAATAGACAGCAGAGAAGGGGGCGACGAGACTGCCGCAGAAGAGGTCGGTTCGACGACGCCTCCCGCCACCTGGACATCGGGTTCGGCGATATCCGGAAGGAGGTTCCACATGACCACGACAAAACGACTCTCAATCCACCATCTGAGCTGGCTGCTTTGCGCCGCGGTCTTCCTGGCTTGGGTGCCCAACGCCGCCCAGGCAGGGGGTTACGCAACTGCACTGAAGGGGGTTCAAGGCTTTGACGCCGTCTACGAGGTGACCCAGGGCAACCCCAAGGTCGCCAACGTCGTCTTCTGGGCAGTGAAGGACTCCTACGCAGGCCCGGAGGTGAAGTCCTTGTCGAAAGCCCCCAACATCGTCGTCGTGTTCCATGGCCCCGCCGTCAAGCTCATCTCTTCCGACAAGGCGTTGTTCAACGGTGCAGAGTGGGCGGAGGTGGAGACGTTCCAGGAGACGCTCCGCCAGATGAAGAAGGACGGAGTACGGATGGAGGTATGCCTCTACGCCGCGAAGGTGATGGGGGTGGACGCGTCCACGATCATCCCCGAGGTCGACCACGTGGACAACGGCTTCGTCTCGGTGGTCGGGTACCAGATGCAGGGCTACGCGGTGGTGCGGATACCCTGAAGGATGAAAAGCCGGCCACCGACTGGCCACCCGTCACCATGCGCCATGAACACGAGAGGCCAGCAGATCGCTGGCCTCTCGTGGTTGCATGCAGTCTTGCCGGGAGACAGGGGGGGGAGATGGCCCAAGGGGAACGGGCCGGACCCGGGTCAACCGAGCACGGCACGGAAGACCCAGAACCCCACCATGCCCGCACCGAGGGTCCAGAGCACGCTTCCCGTCTTCCAGGTCGCCAGCGCGGCCACGAGACCCGCCAGCAGCCGCGGATTGTGCCACGAGATCCGTGCCGCACCCTGGTGCATCACCAGCGCGGGGACGACCAGGGCGGCCAGCACCGCGGGCGGTATGTACTTGAGGGGGCGCTCCAGCGTCGCGGGCACCCCCCGGTTGCCGAACAACGCGAAGAAAGACAGCCGAAGGAGAAACGTACCGGCGGCTGCGCAACCGATGATGGCCCAGATCTTCAGGTCTGCCGACACGGCTACACTCCCCTCTCGGCTGCCATGCCCGCCGTTACTCCGGCCAGGGCGGCACACACCAAGCCCAGATTGTGTGGAAGTCCGAAGCCCACAACGGACACCGCGCCGGCAGCCAGCGCGGCGCCGAGGGAAGGACGACTCCGGATGGTCTTTCCCAGCAGAGCCAGGAAGGTGAGGGGAACGGCAAAGTCGAGCCCCCACCCGGGGGGCACATTGGCACCCACAACCACACCCACCGCGGTGCTTGCCTGGTAGACGGACCACATCACCACCGCGGCCCCGAGGTAGAACCAGCGTTTCTGGTGCGTCTGGGGGCTGTGCTCGAAATGGATGATGGACACCGCGTACGCCTGGTCCGTGAGGAGGTAGGCGAACAGGAACCGCCAGCGTGCCCCCAGGGTGTTGAAGTGCGGGGCCAGGGACGCGCTGTACATCGTGAAGCGCAGGTTGATCACCAGCATGGTGAGGACCACCACGCCGAGGGGTGCGCCCAGGCGCAAGAGTTCGGCGGCGGCGAGCTGGGCGGCGGCCGCGAACACGAAGACCGAAGAAGCGAGCGCCTCGACGAGGCTGAACCCGGCTGCAACCGAAGTCAGACCCACCAGGAGGCCAAACGGCACCACGCCGAGCAGAATGGGGGCTATGGCTCGCGCCCCGGCGAGAAAGGACTGCTGAGGGGATTGGATGGGTACCTCCTTGCACGGGTGTT
>JARGFW010000167.1 GCA_029211085.1 Deferrisomatales bacterium
CTACACACGGTTATTCTGTGCCCAGAAACACCAGTGTCTCAGGTATGCAAACCCACGGGCACCTCCTACAACCCGCTTTCGGCGGATCCGTGCGACTGACACGGTGGAGAACTCTTTTTTCAACAGCCGCCGTTCTAAACAGCCGGCAGGGTCGCACCACCACCGGTCGGACGAACCAGATGCGACAACAGGCCATGAGACCTGCCAAGACGTTGGTCAGTTGAACGTCATTCCCAGCAACTCTTGGGCATTGCCGGACAGGATTTTGCGCCGGTCTTCGAGAGACAGGTCGAGTTGTTCCAGAGCGCGAAGCGTTGGGCCAATAGGTCCAAACGGCGCGTCTGTCGCAAACACGACATGGTCGGTGCCGAAAAAGCTCATCCCGGACGGAAGCCCAGAGGTGCCACCAAACATCGCCGTGTCAGCATAGAACATCTTGAAGTAGTCCAGATGGGGTTTCTTCAGGGATTTGAGGACCGCGCTGTAATCCTCATCGGCCGTGCGGGTTCCGAGAACCTCCATCCCTGGGCCGATCCTGCCATCAAAATAGGGAATCATCCCGCCGAGGTGGTGCGTGATGATCTTGAGATTGGGGTAGCGGTCGAAAATGCCCGAGAAGACCAGCCGGCACATGGCTACCGAGGTTTCATAGGGCCACCCCAAACACCACCACAGCTCGTAGCGGGATTTCGCCTCCGTGGAGTAGTCCGCCATTCCGGCCGTCCGCGCAGGGTGCAGCCACATCGGAAGTCGGTGCTTTGCCATGACCGCGAAGATCGGTTCGAACTCGGGGTCATCCAACGGGCGGCCCGCAATATTCGAATAGATCTGGATCCCTTTCGCCCCCAGTTGCGTAACGGCGCGATCCACTTCGGAGACAGCCGCCTCGACATCGGTTAAAGATACGGTCGCTACGAAAGCCGGAAATCGGTCTGGATGCTTCCGGCACAACTCTGCCATCCCGTCGTTGGCAACACCGGCGAGCCGGGTTGCCTCCGATGGTGTCGCAACCTCCTCCAGCACCGGGTGGGGAACTGTGATGATCTGGCGATAATCGCCGTAGCCGTCCATCTCGCGGAAACGTTGGTCGAGATCCGTGACCGCCTTGACCGACTTCATCCGTTCCGCCAAATTGCCCAACCCTTTCGAGCAGCCGACCAGTTGCTTGAAGAATTCATGCGGAAACATGTGGGTGTAGAGGTCGATGATCATGTGCATTCCTGTCTGGGCGGGTTTGGTTCGCGTTCCAAGGATCCGCCGGTACGACTCGGCGTGTGGTTGGTCGGAAAGATCATCGAGGTCCCTGCACCATAATCCAGCGGCCGGAACCCCGGGTTCAATCTCCGCCAGGCCCGGCTAGATGCGGGGCGGCACGTCGGCTAGTTCAAACAGTTCTTCCTGCTTCATGACGCGGACGATGGGCTCGAGTGGATGCGCCCGCATCATCCCGAGGAACGCCTCGTGGATCTCCGCCCTGTGGGCAGCGCAACAGTCCTCGAGAATCACGACCCGGAAGTCGTGTGCGAACCCGTCCATGGCAGTCAGGTAGACACACCCATGCGTCGCAATGCCTGCGACAAGAATCGTGTCGATCTGCCAGAGCCGCAGGGTCAAGTCCAGATCCGTCTTAAAGAACGCACTCATCCGCCGCTTCTCGAGAACGGTATCGCTTGACTCCGGACCCAGTTCCGGGATGACCTCCACTCCCTCGGTGCCACGGATGGCATGGGGCTTCATCTGCCCGGAGAAGAGCAGATCCCCTTCCAGGAAACTGTCATTGGCGAACACCACCGGAATCTTCCTGCGACGGCATTCACCGAGTACCGACTGTAGGGGCGGGATGATCTTGACGAACTCGGAGGAGGCCCTACGAGACAGATGCATCCCGACATTGTCCTTGATCATGTCGACGACAATTAATGCAGGTTTCATCTGCGTTCCCTTCCTCGCAAAATGGCTCTCTTGGTTGGTCGCCGCCACAGGGTCCAACGTCAGGCGGACCTGGGTCGCCTGGAAAGACCCCCGACGTGTCTGTAGGCCCACGGGCAGAGGAGGTCCGCGGGCTGTTAGGGCGTGGGCAGGGAGCCTGCGGGGCGGGGTCTCCCACGGTTTTGGCGCGGGCAGCGAGACACCGGGGCTGGCCGATCTTGATCAGGTTCGCCCTGTGGCTTGCACGAATTGCCGATACTGGTCGCGGACGAACTGCTCGAAGGTCGTTGGCTCCAGCCCCAACAGCCATCGCAGCACATTCGGATTGCCGATGAAATCATGGCTGCTGTAGCGCGCGGTGATCGCGCGGAAGACCTTGATCTGATGGCTGAATCCCCCGTCATCCAGCTCGGGACCGAAGAAAGCCCGCAGATAGGTATCCCCGTCGATTTCCTCGACGGCTATGTCGTGCCCGAGTACGCCCGAGATGATCCGCCCGAGGTCGTACGCAGTGTAGCGCCCTTCGCTGACCAGTTCGTAGGTTGCCGCATAATGCCGTTCTCCTTCGATCAACACCTTGGCAGCGACATCCGTAACGTCGCCAAGATCGACGAGCGATTGGCGCCGGCCGAGGGCCCATGAAAGCTGGAATACGCCCTCCTCGAACACGGGCCGCAGCTTGAGCGGCAACATGTAATTGGACGGCTGGAGGATCGTGAACTCAAGGCCGGAGGAGAGCAGATGTTCCTCGACGTCGCGCTTGATTTCATGCTGAACCAGATCGGTGGTTATGGCATGCAACACCGAGCTGAAGACAAAGTGCTGCACTCCCTGTTTCCGGGCCTCATCGACGATGGCAAAACCGATCTCGCGCTCCAAGGGGTGGGCCGTTGGCCCCACGTGATAGATCGCCCCGACCCCGTCCACCGCCCGGGTGAGCACCTCCGGGTCCGCGATATTGCCCAAAATGACCTCAGATGCGCCTAATGCACGAACTCGTTCAGCGGACTCTTCGGATTGCACGGACGCCCGAACGTGCAGACCTGCCGCCACGAGCTTCGGCAGGAGCAAGTGACCCTGATTGCCATAGGCGGATGTAACGAGAATCATCTTCCCTCCTGTCGCTGTTGTGCCCTGTGTCGGCAGCCACGCCGGATTCACCGCAAACCTCGGGCATCGCCCCAACCCGAGCGGTCAGCTCTCCCGGTACTCGCGGGTCGCCTCGGCCCAGACCTTCACCCGTTCGGGTTTGGCGTCGTCCAAGGTCATGCGCGAGGCCATGAGGACTCACCCGCCTTTGCCGGCCGTTGCGCTGGCCTGCCACGTATGCGCCCTCACCTGCTCCGCACACATCGTGTCCCCAAAGACCTCCTTGGCGCTGGCCAGATCGGTCCTCTGGAACAGCGCCAGGACTTTTCCCCTGGGCAGTTCCTCCAGGCACTTCAGGAGCGAGTCACACTCTCCTTCGAGGGGCGGGATGCCAGATTTTTCGGGCGCTCCGCCCCCCCCGACCACCGCAGCAACTTCGGCTGCATGGCATCAAGGTGCCGCCCGGGATAGGCGGCGGGCGCAGAACAGTCGATGTCCGGCAGCTGACCACGGGAAGGATGGAGACGCGATCGGGCGACTCCGGTTGGACGGCGACGTCGACTCGCGGCTCCCTCTCCGCGTACCGCCCCGCGGCCGTCTCTTCCCTGGGGGTCGACTCCTTTCGCCGGAGTGCCAGTCCACAAGGCATGGGCGCAGAACGTCACCCGACTCAAACAGTGTGTCACCTGGCTACCGAGCGGTCAGTCCTGCGCGACACGGCACCTGCGTGCTCATCAGCACCGTCACGCGCGGCTGGCAAACACCTGCCTGTCGCGGGTCTCGTTGCACTAGCTGCAGGCGCGGTGAACCCTGAGACCCGGCCTTTGCGGCGGCCGACCCGCGGCGTCGCGGCCCCTTGCAGCAGGGGAGCGCTGCGCCGTCGGGGTCCAAGCGTCAGAGGGTGGGGTCGCCGACGAGGGTGGGGATGCACTCCCGGTCGAACCCCGTCTCGTCCTCACCTTGCCCAGCAGGGTCACACGCCCGACGGCGTCTCTGGTCCCCGGGGCGAAGGGGGAACCCGGTTCCCACTGGTGTTCGGGCCGAGCGGGAACCCCTGGCACGGAACGCGACCACAGTCCACCACGGCGGACCGAACAGGCCCCAGATCATCTCCGCTTCCGGGAACGGCGGATCTCCGGAACCGAAAGGAATTCGACAGCCTCCGAACTCGGCGCAGTCGGCTGAAACCGGAAGCTTGCGAACCAGATTTGCGCATGCAACACTCTCCCCGGGATGCTACCTGGTTCGGCTCTTGATCCACTGGGAGAGGGACATTTCAACGCCTGCGAGGTGGGCAGAGGGCAGCCCGGCATTACCCGTTCGGACCCGGTTGACGGCGCCCCCGGCCCACACACGGCGGGAGGCATTTGAACGCCGCTTCTGCACCCCGAGCTTGCGCGGGGACGACCCAAGCGGGGCGCTGCAGGGCCCCCGATTCACGAATTGATCAGGAGAGGCACATGGTCTGCCTCTCCGTACAGTGCAAGCCCCCAACGGAAGGGACCTGGGTGAGATCCTCATGACTACCGCCTGTATCTTTCAAAGTCGTTGTCTTCATGACAACACATTGGTTACAGCACCCAAAGGGACGACGATTGTCATGCCGGAACAGCGCGCCTCTTACATTTATCATCTACACGAAGGCGTGATTGGATACTTCCTGACGTCACCTGAGGGCAGGGAGGCGGTCACTGCCTTGATTGTTCCTCCTTTTCTGATGGGATTTACCGGATTTCTCGGCATGGATAGCAAACGCCGTGTGCATCATCTGATGGAGGCTCGCACCATAACTCCGGCGGTGTACTGCAAAACAAAACGTGAGGCGGTCTGGGACCTCATGGATGATCGGAAAGCCAGGGCCGAGATCATGGACCTCCTCTGCGGAACGGTTTTTTCTACCACTCGGCTGACCCGCACACCCATTGCGAACGACCTTGAGCCGATCATCATCGACATCCTCGACGCCTTGGCCCAGAGCATCGGAGTCCCCGACGAGGAAGACCGCATTGTGATTCCCGGAATCACCCACGACGACGTCGCGGTCATGGCAAAAGCGACCCGCCCCACGGCGAGTCGGACCCTCGAAGCATTGGCACGGCGCGGAATTCTTGACCTCGGACGGCGTCAGATCGTGGTACTGAAACCCGAGGCACTGAGACGCAAACCGTGGAGTTAGTCCACCCTGCGGGTGCACGGGCTGCTCCGGGCGACCACACCGCGTGGAGAAGCGGTCTGGAGAAGGATGCTCATGTGGGCGTCGCTCGCACCCAATGTCATTT
Organism: Deferrisomatales bacterium; assembly: GCA_029211085.1. Taxonomy (GTDB): domain Bacteria; phylum Desulfobacterota; class Deferrisomatia; order Deferrisomatales; family JARGFW01; genus JARGFW01. The sequence continues at coordinate 5,298 of JARGFW010000167.1, forward strand.
TAAGCGACGCCCGGGTGATCTCCTATGACTCGAACCAACCGTCGGCGAAGCCGGTCGCGATCGCCGGAGTAGGGATGCCTGCTGGGCCGACCGAGAAGGGGTATCCAAGCGACGACCGGAGGGGTAGGATGAGGTTCCTTGGTCCCACAAAGTCGCCGTTGTCCGCAGCAACTGGTTACCACTAGCATCCTTAGAAGAGACGTGGTGTGAGATACCAATGAATAGCTCCTGCTTATTTCAAACCAGCTGCCTTCATGCGAATTCTTTGATCACTGCGCCTAAAGGAACTACGATTGTGATGCCAGAACAACGTGCATCATCAGTATTTCACTTACACGAAGGTGTGGTTGGGTATTTCAAGACATCGCCGGAGGGCCGGGAGGCAGTTAGCGTATTGGTCGTTCCTCCTTTATTGATTGGGTTTACCGGGTTTGCCGGAATGGATAGCAATCGCCATGTCCACCATATATCCGAGGCCAGAGCTATAACCGAAGTGGTCTACTGCAAGACGAAGCGCGAGGCGGTTTGGGACCTCCTGGATGATCGCAAGGCGCGTGCAGAAATCATGGACCTGATCTGCCGTTCGATCTTTTTCATGACTCGCCTGACCCGCACACCCATTGCAAGCGATGTTGCACCGATCATCATCGACATTCTCGACGCCTTGAGCCAGAGCATCGGGGTCCGGGACATGGAAGACAGGATCGTGATTCCAGGCATCACCCACGACGATATCGCGGCCATGGCCAAGACGACCCGCCCCACGGCGAGTCGGACCCTCCAAGCGCTGGAACGGCGGGGGATTCTGGACCTCGGACGACGGCAGATCGTGGTACTGAAACCCGAGGATCTGAAACGCAAACCATGGGCGTAGCACGCCTTGGGGCGGCACGGTTGGGCCCTGCTTGCTGCCCAGCGAGGAGAAGCAGCGCGACAGAGCGCCGTCCACCCAGGTGAGACCTGGGGACCACCTCAGCATTCCTTCTGCAGAGGCTGGCCGGTCCACTCCGTGCACTCCATGGCGCTTCTGCTGCTGCACACGGGGCGCCAAATGAGCGAAACGTCGTGATAGCGAGAACTGCATCGTGGCCGGACAGGCCCATCGGTAAAGCCCTTTGCGGGTCTTCGGTGGACAGCCACACGGCCCTTGCATGCTCCATGGCACGACAGGAACCGCCCCCCTGGCAACCCGCTATTTGATGACCCCACGATCGCGCAGCAAGGCGATCTTCTCGGCCGGCCACCCGAGGAGTTCTCCGAATACGTACGCGTTGTCCTGCCCCAGCCGCGGCGCGGGTCCCAGGGGTGGTCTGGTATCGCTCCCCAGGCGTATGGCGCCCCGCTCGGTGGTGCAGGCGCCGAGGACAGGATGTTCTGTGCATTCGAAGAATCCCCGCCCGGTGAGCTGGGGATCGCAGGCGAGATCGCTCGCGTCCTGTACCGCCGAGGCAGGCACCCCTCGCGCCTGCAGAGATTCGGCCAGCTCCGCCGCTTCCCGCTGGCAGGTCCGCTCCTCGAGAGCACCTCGCAACTCGTCCGCGTGCAGCCTGCGCGCCTCGACGCCGGCAAAGCGGGGTTGGCCTTTGGCTTCCGGGAGGTCCAACACCTCGCACAGGGCCGCCCATTGGGCTTCGTCGAACACAGCGAGCGCACACCAGCGGTCCTCCCCTCCGCACCGGAAACACCCGTATGGCGCAGCCCGCGACGGCTCTTGTAGAGCCTCTCGGATACCCCCCTCGCCCTCTCCCCCCGCACACGCCTGCAAGCCGGGACCCAGCAGGCTGACAACTGCCTCGTACTCCGAGAGGTCGATGCACTGGCCCCGTCCTGTCCGATCCCGGGAGTAGACCGCGGCGGCCAGGGCCAGCGCGCCGTAGAGGCCTGACGCGACATCGGCATAGGCAAAACCGGGGCCGAGGGGCGGACCACCGGGGTAGGACGTCAGCTGGGCGAGTCCGGCGGCGCCATGGATCGTGGGGCCGAAAGCCACCGCGTTGCGCCACGGCCCCGACTGTCCGACGCCGGACATGCGCAGCAGAATGACGGCCTCGTTCGCGCGGCACAGGGTCTCGTAGTCGAGCCCCCAGTTGTCAAACACCCGGGGCGCGAAGTTCTCGACCACCACGTCGCAGTTCCGGACCAGTTCCAGAACCACCTCCCTGGTCTCGGTCCGGCCCATGTCGAGGCTGATGCTTCTCTTGTTGCGGTTCCAGGCGGCGAAGTAGGGTTGATCGTTGGCTCCGGCCCCGTCGGTCCTCTCACTTTGGACCTTGATGACCTCCGCGCCAAAGTCGGCCAGCAAACGCGTCGCGTACGGCCCCGCCAGCACCCGGGTGAAGTCCAGCACCCGGAGCCCCGAGAGGATTCCAGACTGTACCGGAGCACGCCGCGAACCGGGTTGAGGAGGGAGAGGCTTACCACTGGATGAACGATGCGTCTCTCTGGTGCGGAACCGGTAGGGCGAACGCGGCGCGCGGATGCACCCGGGCGCCGTGTCGAAAAAAGACCTCGCCGCGAGCTGCGGGCTCGCCAGGACCTCCGCCAGGTCGCACACCGGCGCCCAGGGGAAGCGCATGAGCTGTGCCGTCTCGCACAGCTCAGCCCTGGTGTGGGTGGCAGTCCAGCGGGAGACGGCCTCGGCGATGAGAGCAAAGTTCTCCCGACGATACCGGGGGTCGAGGTAGCGCGGCTCGGCGAGGTCTCCGGCCATGCCTTCGGTCCCCATCCATTCCACCAGGGTTTCCCACTGCTCGAAGGGGTAGATCTGCAGGTAGCCGTCCGCACAGGGGACTACGAAGAAGGCGTCGTTCCAGTACCGGCTGCCGTTCCTCTCCGCCACCGTCCCGTCGGCGAAGTAGCGGACCAGCGCGTGGTCCAACCCCGAGGCGACGGCCTCCTGGAGGGAGACCTCGACCCGGTTGCCCCGGCCCGAGGCGTTTCGCGCGATGAGCGCGAGGACGACTCCGACCGCCGCGTGGAGGGAGCCCAGGTGAAGGGCCTGGAAGCCGGCCAGCTTGAGCGGCTCCCGGGAGCGAAGTCCGTTCAGGAACAACTGGCCTCCGGCCGCTGCGGCGACCAGGTCGCACGACGTCCAGGTCCGCTTCGGCCCTGAGGACCCAAAGCCCGAGACCGATGCGAAGACAAGGCGCGGGTCGAGGGCCGCGAGAGTCTCGTAGCCCAGCCCCCAGCGCTCCAGCCCACCGGGAGCCAAACCCTCGAGCACCACGTCGGTTTGCGCCGCAAGACGCAGGAGACGGTCTCGCACTTGCAACCGGTCCCGTTCGGGTCCAGGGCAGCGTTCGCTGTTGCCACTACTGGCGCAGCGGGGGCTGCACGCCGCGGGTACGGGTGCTCCTTCCCCGGGCAGTTCGGCCTTGACGACCTCGGCCCCCAGGTCGGCGAGGAGGCTTCCGCAAAAGCTCGCCCCTGCATCCGTCAAGTCCAGCAGGCGGACGCCCGCTAGCAGGCCCGGGGTCCGGGTCCAACCCGACATGGTTTCCCTCAGGAGAGGAGTTTCCCGGGGCGGGCGCCAGATACCTGCGGGCGCCCTACTTCTTGATCTCGGCAGGCTGGCTGCAACAACGCAGTTCTCCCTTGCCACCTCGGGTCACAACAAACTCCGCACCGCACTTGGTGCAGACATACCGTTTTCCAACTTGGGCTGCAGCCATGGCTACCTCGTCTCCATGGGGGGGGGTGACTCGGGCTCGGAAGGCGTCCGGCTGCGCACCATCGCAGCCAACCGGCGCTCGAGCTCGAGACCTTTTTCCAGTGACATGTCCAGACCTCTGACAATCGCCTGCTTCGCATACTGCACCGCCCGGGGATCAAGGGCGGCAATGTGTTCCGCCATTTCCAGCGCCGTGTCGAGCAGTGCCGTACGCGGCACGACCCTGTGGACGAGCTGGATTCTCTGCGCCTCGGCCGCATCGAGCCGGCGGTTGGTCAGGAGCATCTCCAAAGCCGCGCCCCGGCCTACGATGCGGGGAAGCGTCTGGGTGCCTCCGGCGGCGGGCAGAATTCCCAGCCCAAGCTCGGGAAGTCCGAACTTCGCGTCCTCGGAGGCGATGCGGATGTCGCAGCACAGGGCGATCTCGATCCCCGACCCGAGCACGAACCCGTGCACCGCAGCGATCAGCGGTTGCGGGAGTTCCAGGAGGCGTGCCCAGACGTCCCGCTCGAAGCGTATCACCCGCGCTGCGTTGGGGGAGGCCGCGGTGAGGAACTCGCTCAAGTCGGCGCCGGCACAGAAGGCCTTCTCTCCGGCCCCGTTCACCACCACCACCCGGATCTCGTCGTCTTGCCCGATCGCCCCCAGGATCTCGAAGAGTTCGTCGCGCATCCGCACGTTGAACGAATTCAGCGCCTCGGGCCGGTTCAACGTGAGTCTGCCTACGGCCCCTTCCTTGGCAAAGATGATCGTTTCAAATCCACCCATGACGATCCCTCAGTTCCTCACCGGCCCTCGAACTTCGGGGCTCTCTTCTCTCGGAATGCCCGGATGCCCTCGGCCCGGTCCTCGGTACTGTGCAGCAGGAAGTACAGGTCGGCCTCCAGCCGGATTCCCTGATCCAGAGGCATATCCATGCCCTTCATGACGGCCTCCTTGAGGTAGCGAACCGCGTAGGGGGCCATCTCCCCAAGGGCTACGGCTCGCTCCATCGCATGAGAGAGCACATCCTGTTGCGGGACGACCCGCTGCACCAGATCCAGGCGATGAGCCTCCTTCGCGTCCACTTCCTCTCCTAGAAGGGCGAGGCCCAGAGCGGCTCCGCGCCCGACGAGGCGGGCCACTCTCTGGAGCCCCCCGTCCTCGGGAAAGGTACCCCGGACCAAATGGTCGAGAGCGAAACGGGAAGACTCGGAGCAGATTCTGAGATCGCAGGCCAGTGCGAGTTCCAGACCGGACCCCACCGCGTCGCCTTCGATGGCAGCGATGACCGGCTTCGCGATTCCTCCCAGCACGGCCGCCGGCGTCCGCAGACTGCGCAGTTTCAACCTCAGGAGTCCTGCAAACGCGGCGTGGGAAGAGGGCCCCGCGGCGAACCCGTCGCGACCGGTGACGACGATGCAGTGGACATCGGCGTCCCACGCCACCTCCTGATGAACGTCCTCCAGGAAACCCACGAATCCCACAAGGGAGTCCATGTCGGCAAAGGGCGCGCCCAGGTGAATCACCCCCACCTTGCCTTCCTTACGATAGTGCGCCTCCGTCGAACTCAAAACCCACCTCCTTCGACGAGCCCCTGCCACTCGAGAATGCGGCCGAGGATACCCCCACAAGCAGGATACCGAACCTGCGACCTAGAGCGAGCTACTTGTGTGATGGCAGTGTGCCTCATCTGGCGAAAAGACTCAGTCAAACGTTGCACCGAGCTTCTGTGAAGTTGAGCACCGTTCTACGGTGCCAGGGACAATGCACAGAAAAATTCGGGCCTTCGATAGGGGCAGCAAGAGCGAGCCAATCACCCCCCAGGTTGTCAGCCACTGAAATCGCTGATCACCTCTTTATTGCCTGACTGGGCACCGGTGCAAGAGGCGGTGCAGGGAATGTTGTGCCATCGGATACGCTGTGTCAGGACCCCCAATATAGCATAGCGAATAGCGAATCGGAGACGAGTTGGTAGTGCACTCTTCACCCAAAAATCGGGAAATCAATGGAGGTGAAATGGACACTGGAACAATCTCACTGAGCTTCTCCCGCGCCGCGGCGGCAGGCGGTGCGGCCGCGGGCATCACAATCACCGGCAAGCAAAATCCTGCAGCCGCGTCTGGGGCAACAACCAGCGGCCCGCTCATCGTCGCACTGCACGGCGGCACGTACACATCCGACTACTTCGACATCGCGGGTCACTCGCTTCTCGAGCTGGCCGAGAGCAAGGGCATCCCGGTGATCGCGCTCGATCGCCCCGCGTACGGCGGCAGCACCCCACTGGGGCCCTCCGACTCGATCATCGCTGGGAACGCCGTGGTGCTTGACGCCGTGATCGCTGACATCTGGAACGAGTGGTCCGGCAAAGCATCTGGCATTGTGCTCATCGGCCACTCGATCGGAGGTGCGATTGTCACCGACATCGCCGGGAACCAGCCGTCTTGGCCGCTTAAGGGGATCGCAGTCTCTGGCTGCCTGCTCCAGATTCCCGCCGAGTCCGCCGACACCTGGGACAACCTTCCCGACATCCCGATGATCGATCTGCCAACCGCGATGAAGGATCAGGTCATGTTCGGCCCAGAGGGAACGTTCGGCGCTAACATGCCGGCCGCGAGCTACCCGTCGAACGCTCCGTGCCCGCGCTCCGAGCTGATCGACATTACGTCAACGTGGATCGCGCGCGTGCGCGAGGTCGCCGCTCGAGTCACGGTTCCCGTGCACAGCAGACAGGCGGAGTTCGATCGCCTGTGGATCACGGACGCCCAGCAGGTCGCCGACTTCGGTGC
>JARGFW010000449.1 GCA_029211085.1 Deferrisomatales bacterium
CAGGAGGCTGCGTAACCGACAACCTTGTGTCCAAGGACCCGGGGCCGCTACAGCAACAAATAGACTTGTCCGGTTTTGTAGCAAATGAATTGTCCGCTTTGGTCCTTGGTCCTGCAGGGCGCGGAGGGCGGAGCCCGTAGCGCCCTACAGGAGCCTGCTGCGCGAAGCGGAATTACGCGGCAGCCTTGGGTTCTTGCTGGCCCTTGGGCTTGCCTTGGGCGTCGTAGCGCCCGAGCAGCCGGGGACCGTGAAATACCGCCAGGGTCTCGTCCTGGTAGCGATGCACCCGCACGCGGGTTTTCACGTAGTGGCAGCGGTGGGCATCCGCCGGGATCTGCAGCACCCGCCGTTCGAAGTGCACGCAGTTGTCCTTGCCTACCGTGCGTTCGTAGTGCTCACAGAGGATCTCGTCGAGATCGACTCCCAGCAGGGGCACGAATGCGGAGCCTGGCTCGGGGGCGGGGTGCGCGAACTCCGCATTGTGGTTGGGCATGTAGACCTCGGTGAGGTAGCGGTTGGCCTGGCTCTGTTCCGTGATGCCCAGTAGCGCCAGTTCCTGCGGCAGGCGACCCTGGTGGGTGCCAAAGGCTCGTTCCGAGCGCCCTCGCGCCTCCGGGCTATACGCCGCGATCATCTCGATGCCCAGTTGCTGCAGCGCCCGCCCGAACTGGGTGAGGTTCTTCTTGTCCACCTTCCCCCCGGCCTCGCTGGTGTGCCAGTAGTGCGAGCCGCGATCGGTGTAGAGCGAGCAGAACAGCCCCTGTGCCTCCAGCGTCTGCTGGACCCCGAGAAAGCTGCTCTGGGTGCCTTCCTCATCCACGAAGACCATCGAGTAGTGCGTACTGGTCGCGTCATCCATCGTCACGATCAAATCCCAGTGCTGGCCGGGCACCCACTCGTGGGTGGAACCGTCCTGGTGCACCATCATCCCCGGCCATGGGCTGCGCTCGCGCTTCTTTCGATGCGCTCCCTTGCCCTTGCCCCTCGTCACCAAACCGGCTTCCTGCAGCACCGTCTTCACCCACGTGTAGCCACGCGTGCCGGCATCACGCTGATACCATGAGTGGAAATGCTTCACGTTCCATCCCTGGTGTCGCTTCCGGTAGCGCTCCACCACGTCCTGGACTTCCGCCCCCGGCGCCTTGCGCGGTGAACTCTGCGTCAATCGCTTGTCCCGTAACCCCTCAAACCCCTCGTCCTCATACCGGTCCACGTAGCGGCGAAAGGTCCGGTCACACACACCCAACAACCGGGCCGCCTCTTGCTGTGTCAGCCGCCGTGCTTGCCAACCCCCATACGCTTCCTCGAATCGCATCCGCCGCGTCTCCTGTAGCCATTCCGTCCGCCTCATGGCAGCACCTCCTAGGTGCCTTCATGAACCGGACAGATCATGTGCTACAACCCCGGACAGTCTATGTGCTCCCTACACTGGCCCGTTCAAAGGGCTGACATTTCGGGGCAAAACCCCTATACTTACCGATTCCGTCGGCCGATGACGGGAAGGGCGCCCACCGCCGTTCCCGCCCGTCTGCCGCCGCAAAGCCTCTTCCCCCTCATCGGAGACTGCGCCATGGCCGTGACCCAACCCGTTGCCCCGACCTTCCTCGATACCGGGCTGCCCCTGTTCGCCGACCTGCCGAACAAGGTCGCCGACCTGTCCGCCGCCAGCG
>JARGFW010000168.1 GCA_029211085.1 Deferrisomatales bacterium
AACCTGAGTCTGAAGGGCTGCCTGATCGCACCCCACGGCGGCGCCTCCCTGCCGCAGCCCGGGGAAGCGTTGGCCATGACCATCCACCTGGAGGAAGGGGCCCCGGAGCTCGACGTGGGGGTGCAGGGCAGGGTGGTGCGGTCGGAGGCCGGGTACGGAGTCGCGATGGACTTCCGGGAGGTATCGCCGGAGAGCTTCCAGCACCTGTTCCGCCTCGTGCAGTACAACGCCGCCGACCCGGAGGACATCGAGGGCGAGCTCGGCACCTCGGCGTTCGACTCTCCCTTGCGGTAGCCCCCTACCGCCTCAGGACCACTCGCAGGGCGCCGTCCCGGCCGTCCCGGTCCACCTCGCGGCGGTAGCGGCCGGCATAGCCGTGGGCGTCCAGCCAGCCCGGCACCGCGAGCCGCAGCACCCCCACCCCGCTGGGGCTGTGGCGCCCTTTGCCGCACACGATCCGCACCTCCCCCACCGCCTGCTGTTCGGCCCTGGCCACGAACCGCTCCACCTCCACCAGCGCCTCGGAGACCCGCAGGCCGTGGAGGTCGAGTTCCGGGCACCCCGCCGGGAACGCCGCCCGCAGTACCCGTCGCAGCCAGTTCACGGCAGCTCCACCCGGTGCTCGGCCGCGCGAAAGCCGTCGTCGCCGGTGAGTTGCTGCCAGCGCCCCTGGGTGGCCGGATCGGCGAACTGCAGGCCGGCGGCGTCGTGGCCCAGGGTCTCCGCCAGGGGAAGCAGTTCCGCCGGATCGGGGTTTCCCGTCACCAGCAGGTTCTCTCCTTCGCCAAGCAGGTCGACCGAGCGCCCAGCCCACCCCGCACCGGCGGGCAGACGCCACAACCAGTCCGCCCGGCTGCGCACCGCCGCTTGCCACGGACCGTTGGCGCCGGGGTGGACGGCGTCCACCAGGGCCACCAGCCGCGGCACCAGACGCGCACCCGGCCCGTACAGGTGGACCGCGCCGCGGTCCAGGAAATGGTCACCGCTGCCGGCGGCGAGCAGTTCTCCCAGGCGACCCGGCGGCCAGCCGGCGCCGTCGTCCAGCACCACGGTAAGCACCCCATGCCTCAACAGCGCGGTGAGCCGGGCCACCTGGCGGGGGAACTCCCCGGCCCAACCACGCAGCCACAGGGTGAGGTGGCGGGCGGCGCGGGCGGCGACCCGCTCCGGCCAGTCCGCAGGCAGTGGGCGGCAGTCCGCGTCGAGCCGCACCCCGGACCAGTAGAGGGCGTCCTCACCCCCGCTCCACCGCCCGCCCAGCTCGGGGGGCGGCACCGGGTCCAGCTCCAGGCCGGTGCGGCGCTCGAAACCGTGCAGGGCCTCGGTGAGCTCCTCCGGAGCGAACCCCGGGGTGCGGGTGACCGTGTAGGGAGGACGGGGCTGGTACGCCAGCTCCAGCTCGGCGGCCCGGGTGCGCAGTTCGGTGTCCGGGAGCAGGGCCAGGGGGAACACCTGGATCTCGGCCCCGGGGAGTTCTTCCAGCACGAACTCGACGCTGTCTCGGAACCGGCCCGGGGTGTCTCCGGGAAGCCCCAGGATCAGCCCCACCACCGTCTCCACCCCGGAATCCACCAACTCCCGTGCCCCCCGCAGCCACGCCTGTCGCCGCCACGGCCGGTGGGCGGCCGCCAGTACCTCGGGGTGGGTGGACTGCAGGCCCAGTTCACAGCTGGCCAACCCTGCGGCGGCCAGGCGGCGGGCGTCGCCGGGGCGCAGGTTGTCGGCCACCAGTTCGGTGTGGAGACGCAGCGCCCCGCCGCGATTGCCCTGCTCCAGTTGGCCCAGCACCCGCTCCCAGTCGGGGCGCACGTTGAACGAGGGGTCCATCAGGTACAGTTCGCTGCCCCCGTGGGCCGCGGCCCAGGCCAGGTGCCCGGGCAGCCAGGGTTCCGGGAACCGGCGCGGTGGGCCGCTGCGGTGGCCGTAGTTGCAGTAGCTGCACCGAAACGGGCAGCCGCGCACGGTTTCCAACCACAGGGAGCCGTCGGGATGGGGTGCGAGCACGCCGTCGAGATAGGGACTCGGCACCTCCGCCGGGTCCAGGGCCGGCGCCGTTTCCCCCAGGGGCTCGCCGGCCAGCAGCGCCGCAAAGGCCCGCTCCCCCTCCCCCCGGACTCGGTGGGCGAACCCGCTGGCCTGCCACAGCCAGGGGTTGTCCGGGGTCACCTCCGGTCCCCCCAGGATCACCGGCACCCCTGCGTCGTGCAGCCGCCGGGCCAGATGCAGGGTACGCTCGGCGTTCCACAGGTACACCGAGAACCCCACCAACCGGGGCCGGCGGGCGAGGATCGCCGCGACCAGGGCGACGTCCCCCAGGAGGTCGGCCTCGGTCCGGGGCAGCAGTTCCACGGTGTGGTTGGGAATCTGACGGCGCGCCCACGCCGCCAGATAGCCCGCCGCCAGGGGCAGGTTGGCGTCCAGTCGCGGCCAACGCAGGTCGGGGGCAGGGAGCTGGAGGAGCAGGGCGTCGGCCACGGAGGGACCTCGATGACGCAGACCAGGAAAAGCCGAAAACCTATTTTTGGACAGGATTTACACGGATCACACGGATTGGGAACGAAGCCCCCAAATCCTGCGGGTCTTGCAGTACCATCCGTGAGATCCGTGCGATCCCGTCCAGAAACGCCCTTGACGTTCTTGTCTTCCCGATCTGAAGAGCGTCAGGATTTCTTGCCGAACAGGGCGTCGAGTCTGGCCTTGACCGCGTCCTTGCCGGTGTCGGCGCCGCCGACGCGCCCGGCTCCCGGAGAGAAGTAGTCGCAGTAGTTGGAGCGTTCGGGATCCAGCACCCGTTCGGCCTGGGGTTCGTTGCAGTTGTTGTACTGGCCCGGGGCGTAGAACCGGCACTGCACGCAGGCGTGCAGGTCGGCGTCGCAGCGGGGGCAGGCGTCCCGCCGGCCCGGGCGCTCCACCCCGGCGTCGGCACCGCAGCGGCGGCAGATCACGAGTACCCCGTCGCCACCGGGGCCTGCGCCAGCCGGTTGCGGAGATGACGGGCAAGGCGCTCGCCGAACTCGGGACGCGCCAGGTACGGCGCGATCTGTGCGCGGAACCCGGCCAGCAGCTCGGCGCGCACGGCGTCCAACTGCTCCCGGTACACCCCCATGCGCTCCAGCACCCGTTCGTGGGCTACCGGGCCGCCCACGGTGCCGATGCGCACCCGCAGGCGCACCGTGAAGATGTTGTTGTAGCCGTAGGGGGCGGTTTCATCCCGCACCCGCACCTCCACCCCGTGGGGGGCGGGCAGGTCCAGGGCAACGAACGTGCCGGGGGTGCTCATGACTCGGGGATGACCTCGGTCCAACCGTAGGGGTCGTCGGCCTCCCCCCACTGGATCGCGATGAGCTTGTTGTAGAGCTGGGTGGTCACCGGACCCGCCTTGCCGTCCTTGCTGTACACGTACTCCCGTTCCCCGTGGGTGATGGAGCCCACCGGGGTGATCACCGCGGCGGTTCCCAGGCATCCCGCCTCGGCGAAGCTGCCCAACTCGGCCACCCCCACCGGGCGCGCCTCCACGGGGAGGCCCGCGTCCTCGGCCAACTGGCGCACGCTCATGTTGGTGATGCTCGGCAGGATCGACGGGCTGGCCGGGGTGACGTAGCGACCGTCGATGATGGCGTAGAAGTTCGACGACCCCGACTCGTCCAGGTACTTCTTCTCCCGGCAGTCCAGGTACAGCACCTCGGAGTACCCCTTGCCCTTGGCGCCCATGGTGGCCCGCATGCCGGCGGCGTAGTTGCCGCCGCACTTCACATCCCCCACCCCGCCGGGGGCGGCGCGGTCGATCGCCTCCTCCACGATCAGCTTCACCGGCTCGAAGCCGGCCTTGTAGTAGGGGCCCACCGGAGTGACGAACACGACGAACAGGTACTCCCGGCTGGGTTTCACCCCCACCTCGGCGCCGGAGCCGAGCAGGAACGGCCGCACGTAGAGGCTGGCACCGCTGCCGTGGGGCGGCACGAAACCGCGGTTGGCCTGCACCACCCGGTGCACGGCCTCCTTGAACACCTCCAGGGGCACCGGCTCCATCAGGAGCTTGCGGGCCGAGCGCTGGAAGCGCTTGGCGTTCTCCTCCAGGCGGAAGGTCTGGATGCGGCCGTCGGGCCGCTCGAACACCTTCAGTCCTTCGAAGATCTCCTGGCCGTAGTGCAGGCAGGTGGCAGCCATGTGCAGGTTGATGGTCTGGTCGGCGGTGAGTTCGCCGCGGTCCCAGGTGCCGTCGCGGAACCGGTAGCGGATGTTGCGGTCGGTCTGTTGGAACGCGAACGGCAGGTTGGCGAAGTCGAGATCGGCGCGCTGCATCGGGGGCTCCTCGAACAAGATGCGAGAATGGCACGGGAAACCGCATGCTAGCGCGGGCTCGGGGCAGGTTCAAGGGACAACGCCGCCGGCGGGCCCGGCGGTCAGCCCGCGGCGTTCCTGATGCGCTGGATCGTCTCGTCGAGTCGGGCCAGGAAGGTGGAGCGGCCGCGCTGGTCCATGGGCGCCGGGCCGCCGGTCTGCATCCCCATCTGCCGCAGCTGGTCCATCAGCTCCCTGCTGGCCAGGGCCGACCCGATGCTGTTTTCGTCGTGCACCTGGCCCTTGGGCCCGAGCACCGCGGCGCCGGCCTTGATGCAGCGGTCGGCCAGGGGCAGATCGGCGGTGATGACGATGTCGTCCTCGCCCACCCGCTCGGCGATCCAGTCGTCGGCGGCGTCGAACGCATCGCCCACCACCACGGCGCGGATCTTCTCCTCGAACGGCACCCGGATGTGGCGGTTGGACACCACGTAGGTCAGCAGGTCGTAGCGGCGCGCCACCTTGTACACCTCGTCCTTCACCGGACAGCCGTCGGCGTCCACATAGATGTCGAGCACATCAGCCTCCTGCAGCGGGTTGGCCTACCGGGCACAGCCTATCCGATTCGGCCTTGCCGCGTCACCAGGGGGAATGAAGAAGTCTTGCGTCTTGAGTTCTGGGTTTTGGTTTCACGACTCACAACCCGGAACTCACAACCTATAACTCACCCCGCCTCCCCTCCACCGTGGTAGGATGTGCCGAACTCGGAACCCTACCCGCCGGCCTCCGCGCCCGGCGATTGCGCTGTGGAGTTGCCCGTGGAAAGCGAACCGACGACCCCGACCGAATCTTTCGCGCAGCTCGGCCTGTGTGCCCCCCTGCTCCGGGCCCTGGGTGACGTGGGCTACGAAGTCCCCACGCCGATCCAGGCCCGCACCATTCCCCTGCTGCTGGCCGGCCGTGACCTGATCGGCCAGGCCCAGACCGGCACCGGCAAGACCGCGGCGTTCGCCTTGCCCATGTTGCAGATGCTGGACCCCGATTTGGGCCGGGTGCAGGGCCTGGTGCTGACGCCCACCCGGGAACTGGCCCTGCAGGTGGCCGAAGCGGTGCACACCTACGCCCGCTACCTGAAGCGGGTGGGGGTGTTGCCGGTGTACGGCGGCCAACCGTTCCATACCCAGCTCAAGCGCCTGCAGCAAGGAGTGCAGGTGGTGATCGGTACCCCGGGACGGGTGATGGACCACCTGCGCCGTGGCAGCCTGAACCTGGGGGCCCTGCGCATGGTGGTGCTGGACGAGGCCGACGAGATGCTGCGCATGGGGTTCATTGACGACGTGGATTGGATCCTCTCCCAGGCGCCAGAGGGGCGTCAGACGGCCCTGTTCTCGGCCACCATGCCGCCGCCGATCCGGCGGGTGGCGAAGGGCCACCTGCGCGACCCGGAAACGGTGCAGCTGGCCCACAGAAACCTCACCGTGCCCACCGTGGAGCAACGCTGCCTGAACCTCTCCGAAGGCCAGAAATTCGACGCCCTGACCCGCATCCTCGGTACCCGGGAGAACGACGCGGTGCTGGTGTTCGCCCGCACCAAGCTCGGCTGTGCCGAACTGGCCAGCAAACTGCAGGCCCAGGGCTGGGCCGCCGAGGCCCTGCACGGCGACCTGAGCCAGGCCCAGCGCGAGGCCCTGGTGCGGCGCCTGCGGGCGCGCCAGGCCGAGATCGTGGTGGCCACCGACGTGGCCGCCCGGGGTCTGGACGTGGAGCACATCACCCACGTCATCAACTACGACATCCCCTACGACGCGGAGGCCTACGTGCACCGCATCGGCCGCACCGCGCGCGCCGGGCGCGCCGGTGCCGCGGTGCTGTTCGTCACGCCCCGGGAGCGGCGCATGTTGCAGGAGATCGAGCGCTTCATCGGCAACCGCATCCCGCCGATGAAAATGCCGACCAAGGCCGACGTGGCGACGCGCACCGTGGCCCTGTTCAAGGAGAATGTGGCCGAGACCCTGGGCAAGGGGGGCATGGACCTGTATCTGAACCTGGTGGAGGAGATGGCCCAGGAGGGCGGTTTCGACATGGCGGAGGTGGCTGCCGCCCTGGCCCGGCTGGCCCTGGGGGACAAGACCATAGAGGCTTCCCTGGAGCCCGAGGCGGCGGCGGTGCCCGAACCGGAACAGGGCATGGTGCGGCTGTTCCTGGGCGCCGGCACCAAAGTCGGCGTGCGGCCCGCCGACGTGGTGGGCGCGATCGCCAACGAGGCGGGGGTGCCAGGCAAGGAGATCGGTTCCATCGACGTGTACGAGCGGTTCACCTTCGTGGAGGTGCCCGCCCGCTACCAGGCCAAGATCCTCAAGAGCATGGCCCAGAGCACCATCCGCGGGCGCCCCATCCACATCAAGCCCGCCGCCACCGAGCGCGGCCCCCGGGGCAAGCCCCGCACCGGTGAGGCCCGCCCGCCCCGGGCCAAGCGTGCGCCGAAAACCAAGCAGTCGCCACCCGGAAACCCCTGATCTACGGACGGAGCCCTGCGCGATCCGCACTCGGTTGGGGGCTGAAATGCAGGACCTCAGACCCCCGCAGCGGAAAGCTGGGCGCCGGTGGCTGCGTGCGGCAGCGGTTCAGGAAGCGCTTTCCACCCCCAGCAGGATGCCGATCTTGCGCTCCAGGGCCACCCGGCCGTCCTCCCCGTAGCCGAGTTCCTGTTTGCGGATGAAACCGTCCCGGTCCACCAGCACCGTGTAGGGGATGGTCGGCACCCCGCCGAACGCCTGCCGGGTCGCATCGTCCAGCACCAGCATCGGGTAGTTGACCGGGTGCTTGGCCAGGTACGCCCGCGCCGCGTCCACCTTGCGGTCCATGTTCAGACCGAGCACCGCGAACCCGTCCGGGCCGTACTTCTTCTGCAGCTCCATCTCGTAGGGCATCGCCTCCAGGCACGGCGGGCACCAGGTGGCCCAGAAGTGCAGCAGCACCACCTTGCCCCGGTAGTCCGCCAACCTCACCTCCCGGCCGTCCAGGGTCTGCAGGCGGAACCCGGGCGCGGCGGTCCGGCCGTGGGAAGGAGGTTCGCCACCGCTGCACCCCAGGAACAGACCGGCCGTGAGCACCAGCCCCAGCAGCGCCCGGCCACACCCCTTGCGGGAACCCGGCATCCGGCGCTTCCCCACCGCATCCCGGTTTTGCTCAGTCGTGCAGGGCATCGAGGTCTCGCAGGGCCGCCGTCAGGTTGTCCTGGCTCGCCCAGTAGTAGTTCGGCTCGGCAAACGCGATCTGCCCCTGGCGCCCGACGATGATGCTGGTGGGCAGGGCGTTCACACAGTACGCCCCCCACACCTGGAGGTCGGTGTCGAGCAGCACCGGGAACTCCAGACCCATCTGCGCCACGTCGGCGCGCAGCTTCTCCAGGTGGGCCGGATCCACGTTCTCGGTTTCCTGGTTGATCGCCAGCACCACCACGTCGTCGGCCAGCCGGGAAGACAGGTCCTGGAGGAACTCCATCTCTTCCCGGCAGCGACTGCACCAGGAGGCCCAGAACACCATCATCACCACCTTGCCGTCGTAATCGGAGAGGGCGACGGGGTTGCCCTGCAGGTCGGTCAGGGTGAAGTCGCGGGCGTGGTCCCCCGGCTGGGTGCACAGGCTGTGGGCGGCGTCGGCGGTCAGCGACAGGAGACACAGCGCGGCGGCAAGGGTGGCAAGGGCGTGCCGGAGGGCGCGGCTCTGCATCGGGAGATCCTCTTGAGGTGGCGGGGCCGGCGAGTTGCCGGCCCCTGGATGGCGGAGGGGGAACGTCGTCAGTCGAGGCGATCGTGGTCCGAGTGGTCCCAGATCTCCAGATGTCGGTTGAGGTCGCGGAGGGGGATCTCGGCGTGGCAACCGGTGCAGGCCCGGGCCAGATCCAGACGGAACGTCTGCTCGCCGTGGACCCGGAAGTACTCCGGAAAGTGCACATCGGCTGCGACGGTGCGCCGCTCGTCGGCGGTGCGGCGGTGACAGTCGAGGCACTCGAGGCGCAGGTTCCCGGGGTGGCGGGTGTGGGCGCTGAAGTCCCGCCCGTACTCGTGGCAGCCCAGGCACTGCTCGGTGACCGTGAGGGCTGCCGGCGCCCGTCCCGCCCCCTCGATGCCGCACACGTCGCAGGTGGGCGGCGGGCCCGCGCCCAGGCGGGCGCGCCACTGGCGGAAGGTGCGCAGAAACGCTTCCCGGGGGGTTTCGTCGTCCCGGACCCGCTGGGGCCGGTAGTGGTCGGTGAGGCGGCGCCCGGGTACATACCCCACCGCGAAGTGATAGACGCCGGAGGGGTCCATGCCCCGCACGTGGCAGGAGGCGCACAGCAGGTCCTGCTCGTCGGCGCTCCAGTCCGCCGGGTTGGCGATCGCCACGCCGCCGGCACTGGCCGCGTGGGCCCGCCCCGGGCCATGGCACGCCTCACACCCCACCGCGTGTTCGGCCATGGTGCCGCTGGCGGGTTCGTAGCGCACCGCGTGGCACCCCACACAGAAGGTGCGATAGGGCTTCTTGCGCCAGGACCAGGCGTCCTGGGTCTCCCAGCGATGGCTGGCCACCGACCAGGTGTTGGGCAGCACGTACAGCTCCCCGTCCCGTTCCACCGCGTAGCGCTGGTACCAGTGGCGCCCGATGGTGAACGCGACCTGCTCCGCGTCCACCTCCACCCCGGGCTGGGAGAAATCGCCCAGCAGGGCCGCGGGCTCCTCCCGGGGGTCCTGGACCACGCCGAAGTGGTACGACTCCTGCCACCCCTGGTAGTGTTCTGGGTGGCACGCCCCGCACGCCGCCGAACCTACGTACTCCTCCAGCGGCGGCAGGTCTTCGCCCCAGCCCGCCGGTGCGGCCAACACCGCCAAAACCAGCCCCAACGCCCCCACCCGAACCCCGTTGTACGCCTTGCCCCTAGCCATGCAATCCCCTTTCGTGTCACGCAGACACAGCGCGGTCGAAGTCGATGCCGCTGGCGGGGAGTACTCAAGTTCCGTGCCCGGACCGATCCGGGCAGAACCGCGCGGCGGGGCATGCACTCGGCCCGGACCCGGGTCGGCGCAATCCCCACCACGTAACTCGTGGTTTCAGAATGGTGTCGAGGGGGCGGAGAGAAGGTTGGAAGGCACGGCAAAGCCTCCGCGGTAGCCTTCGACCGCCCATGGTTTCTGGGCCCGCCCGTCGGCCGCCAGTTTCTGTTTCAGCCCGACCAGGAGCTGCTGCACCCGCCGGGCCTCCCCCCCCGGCGAAGTTCCCGAACAGCCGTCCCGCACCCCGCTCTCCAGCGGGTCCGGGCGCACCTCCGCCCCGGGAGGCCTCGGCAGGCCGATCGGCAGCACGGTGAGCGGGTCCGACAACCGCCGGTTCACCACCTGGTAGCGCACCAGGTGCAGAGGGATGGGGCGGCCGTCCACGGTCAGGTTGCAGATGTCCCAACGCTCCGTGTCACCCTGCCGGCAGGCCTGCGGCTTCTGGGCAGAACGGCGGCATGACACCGGGCACTCCGTAGACGTTGCCCAACGCGTCCATGGTTGCACACAGGGGCGCAGACTCCTCCCCGTCGAGGGAGAGGCTCTCGGTTGCCGCGAGGGTTGCCGGATTCGCGGGCTCCGCGTTCAGCACCCGGGCTCGGGGGTTTGCCACGGAGCCCCGGGGTGTCCTAGATTGACGCCCCGGTGCGTCCCCCGCTTCGCACGTCCCGGCGGCGGGCGAACGGCTTGCGACCCGGTCGCCGCCGCCACATTTGGAGAGGTGCCTGCATGACCCACGTAGAGGACCGTCCCCCCGAGAAGGACCTGCTGGACCCCGCGGGCTTCCCTTCCTCCCGCCTGGTATCTCCCCTGCGGATGTTCGCGGTCACCGTGGTCCTGGTGTTCGCCGCCGAGTTGCTCATCATGTTCTGGCTGGAGGTCATCTGGAAGGCGCCGGAGTTGGTGGAGGTATTCCTCGACTCGATCGTTCTCGCCGTCGTCGTCACCCCGGTGCTCTACTGGACCCTCTACCGCCCGTTGAACCGCTACGTGCTGCAGGTCAAAATGGCCGGCGAAGCCCTCCTCTACTCGGAAAAGAAGTACCAGACGGTAGTCGAGCACTCCCCGGCAGGAGTCTTCATCGTTCGGGAAGACGCGATCGTCTTCGCCAACCGCCGCATGGCCGAGATTTTGGGGCGCGACAGATCCGCCCTGGTGGGGATCCACCTGGGCCAGGTGGTGCTCAACGAGGACCAGGCCCAGATGACGACCCTGCTGCATCCGGCTGCCGACGCCGAGGGGGTTCCGCAGGAGAGCGAGTTTCGGGTGCAGCAACCCGGTGGCCACATCCGTTGGGTGAGCGCCCGCAGCACCATGGTCGGCTACAAAGGAGCCGATTCCGTGCTGGGCATGGTCTTGGACATCACCAAGCGCCAGGCGCTGGCAGAGGAGGTGCGACTGCTTTCCGCGCAGCGGCTGCACCTGCAGGAGGAGGAGCGCGCCCGGTTGGCCCGGGAACTCCACGACGGGGTGGGACAGTCCCTGAGCGGGATCAAGTTCCTGGTCGAACACACCCTGGGGCAGAGTTTCCCCAACGAGCGCCGGGAACAGATGGCGTCGTTGCGGGCGCTGGTGCCCAAGCTCCAAGACACGGTGGAGGACGTGCGCCGCATGTCCATGGCCCTGCGCCCGTCCACCCTGGACGATCTGGGCCTGATCGCCACCGTCACCTGGTTCCTGCGGGAGCTCCAGGCTTCCTGCCCCCACATCCGGGTCGCACACCGGCTGGCGGTGTCGGAGGCGCAGGTTCCCGATCCCCTGAAGGTCGTCATCTACCGCACCCTGCAGGAGGCCCTGAACAACGCGGCGAAGCACTGCGGGACCTGCACGGTCGAGGTGGTGCTGGAGTGGCGGGAAGGACGACTGCGGCTCGAGGTACGCGACGACGGCGACGGCTTCGACGTGGAGGAAGTCATCGCGCGCGATCCGGTGACCCGGGGCTTCGGCCTGGCCAGTATGCGGGAGCGGGCGGAACTGTCGGGGGGAGAGTTCACCCTGAGCGCAGCCCCGGGGGGCGGCACGCGGGTGCAGGCCGTGTGGCCCGTGGGGGGCTCTCAACCTACAAACTGACCAGCCCCTTGTCGATGGCGTAGGCGGTCAGGGACTGCACGCTGTGCAGGCCGAGCTTGCTCATCACATTGGAGCGGTGCTTCTCCACGGTCTTGATGCTGATACACAGCATGTCGGCGATCTGCCGGTTGCGGTGGCCCTCCGCGATGAGTTTCAGGATCTCGCGCTCCCGGTTGGAGAGCTCGTCGTACATGGAGCGGGCGTCCTGGCCTTCCTTCTTCCCCAGGTACCCGTCGATGACCTGGGTGGAGATGCGCGGGCACAGGTAGCGGTGGCCTTCCATCACGCTGCGCAC
>JARGFW010000450.1 GCA_029211085.1 Deferrisomatales bacterium
AACCGCAAGCAGGCGCTCATACCGCGGGGGGCCCATGTGATCCCGATCGTGGGGACCGCTCCCGGCTTCTGGCTGGAAGACGGAGGGACGCTCATAGCGGCCCTCCCGGGCGTTCCCCGCGAACTCGAGCAGATGTGGGAAGGTACGCTCCGCCCGCTCGTGTCTCGATTGCTGGGGCAGCGCGGAGGCAACAGCGAGCCCGCGGTGCGCAGGCTGCGACTCCACGGCATCGGTGAGTCCACCCTGGCCGACATCCTGAACGAGATCCCCTGGCGGGGCGAAGGCATCGAGATCGGCACCCGCGCGACCCTGGAGGGCATCACGCTCATCCTGCGGGCCCAGCCCGACAGGGACGCGCAGAACCGACTGGCGGCGGTCGAGGAGCGCGTGCGTGACGTCCTCGGCTCCAAGATCTGGGGTTCCGGCGATGAGACCCTGGCCGGCGTGCTCGGCATCCTGCTGCGCGACCGGGGCCTTACCGTGGCGACCGCCGAGTCGTGCACCGGGGGCCTCGTGGCGAAGCGCATCACCGACGAACCCGGCAGCAGTGCCTACTTCCTCGGAGGAGTGGTCGCCTACAGCAACGCGCTGAAGACCAGCCTTCTGGGAATCGACCCCGGCCTCCTCGCCGAGCATGGGGCGGTGAGCGAAGAGGTGGCCGGAGCGATGGCGATGGGCGCGCGCGAACGACTGGGAGCGGAGTGCTCGATAGCCACCACGGGTATCGCCGGACCGGCCGGCGGCACCGCCGAGAAACCCGTCGGATTGGTATACGTGGCCACCGCGGTCGGCGAGGATGTACAAGTGCGCCGGTTCAACATGTTCCGCTCACGTGAAGAGATACGCGAGCGCACTGCCTTCACGGCCCTGGACATGTTGAGGCGGCGACTACTCGACGTGCTCGACCAATAGGCCGACCGGACCGGCGGCCTGCGCTTCGCGAGGTGCCCGGTGCGGACTCGGCGTTGCGACGGGCCCTAGGGCGTCCTGGGCTTGCAGATGATCTCGAGCACCTCGAGGTCGAAGAACGTCTGAGCGTGCGTCGGCTTCAGGACCAGCGCGGTATCCAGGCCGTGACCGCTTCCGCCGCAGGCGATGATCTCCTCGTGCGCGGGGATCAGTCCGGCGTCCGCCGCCATGAGAGAGACCTCGATCGCGACCTTGGTGCCCTCCCCGAACCGCTTGAGCGTCTGGGCGATGATCTCCTCGACCTGCCACGTGTCGAACTTCTTGCGGACCGAGCGCCCGACGCCGCCGAAGGCGTGCGTGGTGGTGAGTACACGCGCACCTTTCGCCTCGATGTCGCTTCTTGTGGCCGCGGGCATCTGTTGCATCCCGGGGCCGCCGTATCCAGTGGAGTGCGAAACCACTACCACGTCCAGCACGCTCAGATGCTCCGCTGCCAGCAGACCCGTCGCTCCCCCGGTCGACGGGATGACCACAGTCCCTATGGAGAGAGTCGCCGCGCGGACCTTCACCAGATCCAGGACCCGCGTGGTGTTCATGGTGCCTCGACCGTCGAAATAGGTGATCTCGCTCACCACTGATTCCCCCCGTCGCTCCTCAGATGACGTAGAGCGCCACCACCAGGAAGTGGCAGACGGCCCCACCCAGCACGAACAAGTGCCACACCGGGTGGAAGTACGGCACCCGTTTGAGCACGTAGAA
>JARGFW010000451.1 GCA_029211085.1 Deferrisomatales bacterium
GGACTCCCTGGCTCGGGTCCGCGAGGTGGTGACGGCGATCGACTCCATTGAGAAGGTGGTGGTGGTGCCGTTCGTCACCGCGGCGCCGCAGATCGCCGACCTGCCCAAGTCCACCCTGTGGGCCGACGCCCTGGCCAACGACGCCAGGGAAGTCGAGTTCGCCCAGCTGCCCTTCGACCACCCCCTCTACATCATGTACAGCTCCGGGACGACCGGAGTGCCCAAGTGCATCGTCCACGGCGCCGGGGGCACGCTTCTCCAGCAGGTCAAGGAGATGCTCCTGCACTCGGACCTCAAGCGCGAGGACACCATCTTCTACTTCACCACCTGCGGCTGGATGATGTGGAACTGGCTGGTGAGCGCCCTGTGCGTCGGTGCCAAGGTGGTCCTGTTCGACGGCAACCCGGCCTACCCCGATGCCGGGGTGTTGTGGAAGATGGCCGAAGACCAGGGAGTGACCCACTTCGGCACCTCGGCCAAGTTCATCGCCTTGGTGGAAAAGGAAGGGGTGCGGCCGGGCACGGAGTACGACCTGTCGAAACTCAAGGTGGTCCTGTCCACGGGCTCGCCCTTGAGCGAGGACAACTTCCGCTGGGTGTACCGGGAGATAAAGCAGGACGTGCAGTTGGCGTCGATCTCCGGGGGCACCGACATCGTCAGCTGCTTCATGCTCGGCTCGCCCATCGACCCGGTGTACGCGGGCGAGATCCAGAAGCGCGGCCTGGGCATGAAGGTGGAGGCGTGGAACGACGCCGGCCAGCCGGTGGTGGGCGAGAAGGCCGAGCTGGTGTGCACCGCCCCGTTTCCGTGCATGCCCATCTACTTCTGGAAGGATCCCGGGGACGAGAAGTACCTGGACGCCTACTTTCGCGACTATCCGGGAGTGTGGCGCCACGGGGACTACGTGGAGATCACCGAGCACGGCGGAGTGATCGTCTACGGGCGCTCCGACGCGACGCTGAACCCCGGCGGGGTGCGCATCGGCACCGCCGAGATCTACCGCCAGGTGGAAGCCCTCGACGAGGTGGTGGAGTCCCTGGTGGTGGGGCAGCGCTGGGACGACGACGTGCGGGTGGTGCTGTTCGTGCGCCTGCGCGACGGGGTGCCGTTGGACGACACCCTGGTGGCGAAGATCAAGACCCAGATCCGCGTCAACACCACCCCGCGCCACGTGCCGGCCAAGATCATCCCCGTGCCCGACATCCCCCGCACCATCAGCGGCAAGCTGGTGGAACTGGCGGTGAGCAAAGTGATCCACAACGAAGCCGTGAAGAACAAGGACGCCCTGGCCAACCCCGAGGCCCTTGAGCATTTCCGGGATCTGGAAGAGTTGAAGACGTGATGGATAATGAGTGGTGAGTAGTGGGTAGTGAGAACGCAGAACTCAAAACACAGCACTCGAAACGCAAAACGGAGTCCGCCGTGTCTGAATCCACCCTGCTGGTAGGTAAGCAAGACGGCACCTGTATCCTGACCCTGAACCGTCCCCACGCGATGAACTCCTTTTCCATGGAGCTCCTGGGGGCCTTGCACGAGGCCTTGGACGAGATCGCGTTCGACCCCGAGGTTCGCTGCGTGATCGTCACCGCGGCCGGCGACAAGGCGTTCTGCGCCGGCGCCGACCTCAAGGAGCGCGCCGGCATGGACCCCAACCAGGTGCGCCGCTG
>JARGFW010000006.1:0-6948 GCA_029211085.1 Deferrisomatales bacterium
GGGCAAGGCCGGCCGGCTGCCCAGCCAGATATCGGGGGGCGAGGCCGAACGGGTCGCGATCGCCCGGGCGATCGTCAACGACCCCCCGATCCTGCTCGCCGACGAACCCACGGGGAATCTGGATACCCGAACCGGCCAGGAGGTGATGGGCCTGCTCACCAAGCTCAACGCCGCCGGCACGACCATCGTCATGGTCACCCACAGCGCCGAGTCTGCCCGCAGCGCGCAACGCGTCCTGCGCGTGGCGGACGGGAAGATCGAAGAGCAGAGCCACCCCGGACTAAAGGTGGTGGCGAGCGCCGGTGCCGAAGGCTGACCGCCGGTTCACCCGGGAGACCATCGCAACCAACCCATGCAACCGGGCGGCGCGGGCACGACGCCCACGGGCCGCCCCGCCCACGCAGAACGGAGAACCCACATGGCCAAGAAGATCGCACTTCCCATCACCCTCGTCGTCCTCGTCGCCCTGGCGGCCGTCGCCACCTTCCTCGCCTACCCCAAGCTGGCCCCGGCGAACGTCGTCGGCGTGTCCAAGGTGAAGGCCAACCCCGCCGGATTTCTCGGCAAGGTGACCATCACCGGCCTGACCGGCAATGCCTATCCGGATCAGGGGGTGGTGGAACTGGCCGACGAGAAGGCCTGCTGCAACCTGTTCCTGTTCGTGCCGTCCACCGAGGCACAGCGCACCAAGTTGGAAGCCTCCGGGGGGCTCTACGGGGGCACCTATCCTTCCCGGGGGCAGCCGCTCGAAGCCCACGGCGTGCTCAAGGAGACCGCTGGCGGGTACGCCTTCGAGGTCAGCAAGCTCACCAGCGGCGGCGAGCTCCTGCTACGCAAGCTGTAAGGAACCTGCCCTGGAGGGGTGGGTGCCTGTCGGGCGCTCACCCCCCCAGCCGCGGCAGCACCGCCGCGGCGAAGCGCAGGACGAAGAAGAACCCGCACATATCGGTGACCGTGGTGAGCAGGGGAGCCGACACCAGGGCGGGGTCCATGTGCAGGCGTTTGAGCAGCAGGGGCAGCAACCCGCCCAGGGACACCGCCACCACCGTGTTGGCCGCCAGGGCCCCGCCCACCACCAGCCCCAGGTAGGGATTGCCCTTCCAGAGCAGAGCCACCCCCCCCAGCAGGGCGCCCAGGGCGATGCCGCTGATCACCCCCAGGGTGGCCTCCTTGCGCAACACGCGCAGCAACTCGTTGGGTCGCACCAGGCCCAGGGACAGTTCGCGCAGGCTCACCGCCACCGCCTGGTTGCCCGAGCAGCCGCTCATGTCGCTGACCATGGGCAGGAACACCGCCAGGGTGATGGCCGCGGCCAGGGTGTCCTGGTACAGCGCGATGACGCTGGCGGCCAGGATATTGAGGAGGATATTCAGGCTCAGCCAGGACAGGCGCCGCCCCGAGCGGTTCAGCAGCGGCATGGTGCGGTACTCCTCGCCGCCGATGATGCCGCTCAGCCCCAGGAACTGGTGCACCGCGCGTTTGCGCCGCTCATCCTCCACCGCCTCGGGCAACACCACCCCCGCGAGGCAGCCGGCGGCATCCACCACGGGCACACCGAACAGGTCGTGCTCTTCGAAGAAATCCCGCAGATCCTCCAGGCTGGCGTCCACCCGCACCCGCAGGGGGTCGCGAATCATCACCTTGGCCAGGGTCGCGGCCCGCGGCAGGAACAACAGGTCGTGCATGCGCAGCACGCCCACCAATTTCTCCTCCCGGTCGGTCACGTAAAAGTACTGGACGTGGTAGCCGGCGTAGGCGTCACGCCGCCGCTGCAGGTCGTTGAGCACCGCTTCCAGGGTGCGGTCGGAGCGAAACGACAGATACTCGGAGCTCATCAGGCCGCCGGCCGTATCCGCGGGATAGGCGAGCAGGGCGCGCGCCTCGTGGGCATCCTCCGGGTCCATCTCCCCGAGGATCGCCTCGGCGTCGTCCTCGTCCATCTTCCCCAGCACGTCGGCCAGGTGGTCGCTGGGCAACTCCTCGAGGATCGCCGCCGCATGGGCAGGAGCCAGGTCCTCGATCAGGTCGGCGGCCTGGGTGTCGGTGATATCCTCGATGATCTCGGCCGCGTCCGCCGGGGCCAGCAGGCGGAACAGGCGGGACTGATCGGCCTGATCCAGCCGCGAGATGGCACGCGCCGTTTCCGTCGGGCTCATGCCGTCGATGTACTGCAGCAGGGCCTGCGGGTCGCCTGCCTGGATGCGGACCTCGAGTTCCTCCCAGGGACGTTCCGGCAATGGGGAGGCAAGCGCTTCTAGGGTAGACATGGCGAAAACCCTTTCCACGGGGGAGTGCGTGTGAAACCGGCCGGATATGCAGCGGCGGCAGCGGCGGCGCAAACGGTCGGGATTCTACACCCAACCGGCGCCCGAAACACGCGCGGCCGGTCCGGAACGCCCGGGGAGCGCCGGGTGCGGCCCCTTCCCAGGGGGCCTCCCCAGGTTGCGCCGGCCGGGTCTCACCCCCCCGCACGGTCCCTCCCCGGACCCGCGGCAACCGCCACTGGCCAACCCGTCGTGGCGCGGTATCCTCCCGTCCGAGGAGGCGGCCCATGAACTACATCCTCCGCGGGATCTTCTGGATCTCCGTCTACGTCCTGTTGGTGACGGCCCCGCTGTTCGCCCTGCTCATCGGGTCCGCGCCGGCGGGCCGTGGATTCTGGTGGGACCTGCACGTCGCCCTGGGCTTTTCCGGGGCGACGATGATGGGGATGATGTTCTTCCTGACCGCGCGCTTCCGGCGGGCCGCAGGGCCCTTCGGGATGGACATCATCTACTACTTCCACCGCTGGACCGCGGTCGTGGCCCTGGCTTTCGTCGCCGCCCACGTGGTCCTGGTGTTCGCCGTCGAACCCGGGTACCTCGTCCTCCTGGACCTCTCGGCCATGCCCGCCAGCCTGCGCACCGGGATCGGCTCGGCCACCGCTCTCGCGGTCCTCGTGGGCTCTTCCCTCGGCCGCCAACACCTGGGCATCGGCTACGACCTCTGGCGCCTGTGGCACGTGGTCTTCGCGGTAGCCGCCCTGACGCTGGCCATCGTCCACATGGAGCTCGTCGGGTACCACCTGGGCACCCCGTGGAAGCGATGGCTCTGGGCCGGAATGGGGCTGTCGTGGTTCGGCGCCTTCGTCTACGTGCGCATCGTGAAACCGTTCTTCATGTACAGGCGACCCTACCGGGTGGTGGAGGTGCGGCGAGAGCGCGGCAGCGCGTGGACCCTGGTCGCGGAACCGGTCGGCCACAGGGGGCTGACGTTCCTTCCCGGGCAGTTCGCCTGGGTCACCATCGGGCACTCTCCGTTCGCCCTCAAGGAACACCCCTTCTCGTTTTCCTCCAGCGCCGCCCGCCCGGGGCGCCTGGAGTTCACCATCAAGGAACTGGGGGACTTCACCCGCCGCATCAAAGACGTCCAGCCCGGGCAACCGGTCTACGTGGACGGGCCCCACGGCTCGTTCAGCCCGGACCGCCACGACGCCGCCGGGTACGTGTTCATCGCCGGCGGCATCGGCATCGCCCCGATCCTCAGCATGTTGCGCACCCTCGCCGACCGGGGCGACCGGAGACCGCTGCTCCTGATCTACGCGGGCAAGACCCTGGAGGTGATGACCGGTTGGGAGGAGATCCAAGGCTTGCAGCAGCGCCTGAACCTGCAGGTCGTGCCGGTTCCGGAGAACCCGCCGGAGGGGTGGGAGGGGCTGGAGGGCTTTCTCAACGAGGCCAAGCTGGTTGGGTACCTGCCGGACCACCGCAGCAGCCGGGAGTACTTCGTCTGCGGGCCCGTCCCCCTGACGCAGTTGATCGAGAAGGCCCTGTACCGGCAGCGGGTGCCGTTGGAGAACGTGCACTCGGAACTGTTCGACCTGGTCTGAGTGTCACCGAAAGGACGTCGTCATGCGCCCTTGGCTCGCCCGAATCGTCGCCGTCTTGACCGGGCTCCTGATCCTGGCCACGGCCTGCATCTTCGCCCTGCTGCAGAACCGCTGACCCGGCTTCCCCGGCCGCCGGCACGAGCACGGCCCCTCCGGAAAGGACCCTACGATGGGGAAATGGCACCATCTGGCGTACCTGGCCATCTGCGCCGCAGTGGCGGGGCTGCTGGCGGCCTCCCCGGAACAGGAGATCCCCCCCATGCCCGCGGACCCGGAGCACCGGGACCGGCAGCACACCCAGCGCTGCCCCGCCTGCCACGGCCCGGGGGCGATCCCCGGCAAACACCTCGACGAGTCCGGCCGCCTGCGCCGCGACCACGCCCGCTGTTACTTCTGCCACAGCGCCGGCGGGTGGTCGTGCACGGCGCAGCGCTGAGCACCGTCGCGCCCGCCACCGGCCTCCAGGGCAGGGGGGAACGCAGGCGGGCGGCGACATCCAAACACTACCCTCCACGGGGGACCCAGGAGGGCTTCCCGCGAACGGTGGTCCGGATCTTGGTCCGCTCCGCCCGCGAGGCTACTCCACGACAGCACCATCTTCGGTGCCGATCGGGCAGAACACCGAACGCTGGGGGAACCGGGTTCAGCGCAACCGCTCGGTTGCGGACAGCACCGACAGGAAGCACCCTCCCGAACCGGCTCCCGCCTCCGGCGGGGTGACGCCCTCCGCGCCCCCCTCGGGCACAAGCAGTGCCTCCTCCGGGGCAGGTGGAGGGTCTTCCGCGGGGAGAGGATTCTCTGCAGGATCCTCTGCCGGGTCCGCGACGGGCTCGGCGATAACCGGGCCCGTCACCGGGGTGGCCTGGGACACCCGCAGGGAGTAGGTGGCAGATCCCTCCGCGGCGGAGACGTTGACCAGGGCCAACTGCGCCGTACCGCTGGGCAGCCGGGTACCGAGGGTGATTCCGCCTCCGGCTGGCAGCGTCCCCACCGCGGCGTCCGGGCCACCGTCGGGCACCGCCAGGGCCGCCCGCCAGGCCGAACCCACCTGGGCGCTGGGCAGGTCGAGGGAGAGGGGCAGGTCCGCCGCCGCCAGGGAGAACCAGTGGGCCCCCCAGCGGCCCGGCGCGGTTGCCGCGGTGGCGCTGGCCGCGAACGGCAGGGAGGGGACCGGCAGGGCGGACCAGGGCGAGACCCCGCTGCGGTACTCGGGCCCGTCGGGCCAGGTCGTATCGGGGTGGGCGGCCAGGGCCCAGAACGCGGCAACGGTGTCCGCCAGGGGCGGACTCCCGCGAGCCCGCAGGGCGCCGTCGAGGGCCGCCTCCAGCCCGTAGGCATACGCCGTCTGGAACGTCTCCCGCCAGGTCGCCGGCCCCCCGTGGCGGAGCCACAGGTAGCCGGGGAAGATGGCGGCCCCGTAAGGTCGCAACCCGTCCACGCTGGTCAGCGGCTCCTCCGGGGAGGCGAGGAAGGTCTGGACGTAGGTGACGTAGTCGTCCACCTCCGGGTGGCAAACCTCCTCCATCCAGGTGGCCGTGGCCTCGAACCACCACCACTCCTGCCGCCAGCGGGCGTCGGGCACCAGCAGCACGTCGTCCCACGGGTACTCCACCCGCTGCACCGCGTGGAACAGCTCGTGGGCCGCCGTGGCCCGCAGCACGCCGAGCTCGTCGGCGGTGTAGGGCGAGAAGTCGTCGTTGAACACGAAAAACGCCGACACCGTGTCGGCATCGATATCGGTGAAGGCGTAGGTGCTGGTGCCCAGGGTCACCGGGGTGCCGTCCACCACCACCCCGGTGTTGGCCACGTAGGCGTCGAGGTAGTAGGTGTCGACCCCGTAGGGGGAGGGGAACCCCAAAGCCGTCTGGTTGGCCAGGGCGGCTTCGAGGCTCTGGGCCAGGGTGGCCACCCACAGGGGCACCCCCGCCGCATCCGGCTGCCAGTCGGGGTCGGCAGGGTCGTAGCCGTCACCCCAGAACACCCGGAAGTGCTCCGTGCGCTGCTCGTGGGCCCCCGTGGTCGTCACCGGGGCGGGGATTCGGTGCACCCACCCCCGGGGCAGGGGTCGCACCGCCAGGCGGGGAACCGTGGTGGAAAGCCGCCCGGTGGCGCAGCGCTCGGCGCCGGCGGGGCCCGCCAGAGCCAGGAGGACAGCGCACAGGGCCAGGGGAACGCCCAGGGGGAACCGGCTCACGGGCCGCTGCCCAGACGGGCGATCGGGCCCGCGTAGCGCCGGCCCTCCCACAGCAGTTCACCGCCCGCGAACACCTGGTACGGCCCCGGGATCGACGTCTCCCCGTCGGTTCGCAGGGTCACCCTTTTTGTCTCCACCCGGCGGTCCAGAACCCGCAGGGCCGGGTCCTCCAGGGTCACGGTGCGCCGTTCGAGGTCGTACCGCCCCTCGTCGCTGGTGCCGGACAGCACCACGGCACCGGCGCCGTCGCGGAACTCCACCTCCAGCCCCTGCAAGACCGTCTTGGGGAGCAACGGCGTTCGGAACAGGCCGGCCACCTTGCCGTCCCGGGTCACCGCCGCGCGGGCCGTCACCCGCAGGGTGGCGCCGGTGGCGGGATCCTGCTCCACATACTCCATGCCCTGGCCCACGCCCCGCACCCGCGCGTCCCCCCGCTCGGGGGCCCGGACCCCCTCCCGCACCCGCTCGGGCCAGCAACACCACACCGCAGCCACGGCGAGGAACACCGCCGCGACCAGGGCCGCCCGCACTCGTTCTTCGGTCGTCATGGTCCCATCCATCGGCAGAAGACGGGGGCCGGTTGAACCGGCCCCCGAAGACCTCGTTGGTGCCGGGTTGGTCGGGCCGGCCCCAGAGGCCAGCCCGTCTGCTCACGGGACCCGTTGGTCGCCCGCTCCGATCACGGTCGTCACCCCGCTCACCGGGGAGAAGTCGGTGATCAAGTTCCAGCTGACGTCGAGGTACTCGAGAGTGGAGATGCCGGAGAGCGGCGTCAGATCCTCGACCACGTTGTATGCCAGATACAAGGTTTGGAGCAGCGGCAAACCACCGAGGGGCGTCAGGTCCGAGATCGCGTTGGAATCCAGATCCAGCATCGTCAGGCCGG
>JARGFW010000006.1:7048-51951 GCA_029211085.1 Deferrisomatales bacterium
TTGGAATCCAGATCCAGCATCGTCAGGCCGGTCAGTCCCGCCAGGGGCGTCAGGTCCGAGATCGCGTTGTCCCAGAGAGACAGGGAGCTCAGTCCGGTCAGCCCCGCCAGGGGCGTCAGGTCCGAGATCGCGTTGGAATCCAGATCCAGCATCGTCAGGCCGGTCAGTCCCGCCAGGGGCGTCAGGTCCGAGATCGCGTTGTCCCAGAGAGACAGGGAGCTCAGTCCGGTCAGCCCTTCGATCCCGGCCAGGGAGGTAATGCCCCGGCTGTCACAACCCAGTTCCGTCAGCGCGGCCAGGGTCACCGGGTCCAGCGACCCGCCGGTGGCATCGGCGACACAGGATTCCAACGCGGCGTCTGCGAACACCGTGCCGGAACCACCGCAGGTGCCCTGTGCGTCCCAGGTCAGGTTGGTCACTCCGGCCACCGTCCCGGTGTCGGCCACGCAGTTCCCCGAAACATCTAGGGTGTCGAGGCCGGTCAGCCCCGCCAGGGGCGTCAGGTCCGAGATCGCGTTGTCCATGAGATACAGGTAGCTCAGTCCGGTCAGCCCCGCCAGGGGCGTCAGGTCCGAGATCGCGTTGGAATCCAGATCCAGCATCGTCAGTCCGGTCAGCCCCGCCAGGGGCGTCAGGTCCGAGATCGCGTTGTCCCAGAGATACAGGACGCTCAGTCCGGTCAGCCCCGCCAGGGGCGTCAGGTCCGAGATCGCGTTGTCCATGAGATACAGGTAGCTCAGTCCGGTCAGCCCCGCCAGGGGCGTCAGGTCCGAGATCGCGTTGGAATCCAGATCCAGCATCGTCAGGCCGGTCAGTCCCGCCAGGGGCGTCAGGTTGGAGATCGCGTTGTCCCAGAGAGACAGGTAGCTCAGTCCGGTCAGCCCTTCGATCCCTGCCAGGGAGGTAATGCCCCGGCTGTCACAACCCAGTTCCGCCAGCGCGGCCAGGGTCACCGGGTCCAGCGCCCCGCCGGTGGCGTCGGCCACGCACGCCTCCAGGTTGGCATCGGCGAACACCGTACCGGCCGAGGGCACACTTCCCGGGTCGGTGGGGTCTGAGCCCCCGGCGACCTCCACGCCGTCCTCGTAGCCGTCGCCGTCGCTGTCTTTGACCAGGGGGTTGGTGGCGTGGGTGAACACCTCGTCCCCGTCGAGCAGGCCGTCGTCGTCGCTGTCGGCCACCAGCACGTCGGTGCCGTACCACAGCACCTCCTGTTCGTTGGTCAGGCCGTCACCGTCCCGGTCCAGCCCGGCAGGGGTGCGGGTCAGGTCGATCGCGCCGTACGCCGACTGCCCTCTCGCCACCTCGAGGCCATCGATAGCGTAGGCCCGGGTCTGCACGACCCAGGTCAGGGCCGTGACCGCCCGCAAGTCCAGAAAGGCGTCCACGTCCCACGACTGCACCCGCAGCGACCGGGCGTCGAGGGCCGTGCGCGCCCCCAGCAGGTCCGCGTCCTCCTGGTCGCGCACCCAGACCCGCAACTGGTCCACCTCGCCCCAGGCTGGGTCTCCGGTCAGCTCGTCCCAGTACAGGTAGAGGCTGCCGTCGCTCCACCACTCGGCGGTCAACCCGGTGGGCACCGGCAGGGTCACTGGCAGGCCGATGGTGATCGGCGCCAGCAGCACGGCCCCGGTTGCCGTGGTGGCTTCGAAATTGTAGGTTCCCGGCGACAGCGCCGGCAGGTTCGACAGAAGATACCCCGCGTAGCTGCTCGGCCCGCTGCGATAACAGTCGCCGGTTTCGCAGCCGAGCCAGTAGTAGGTGGTCCCGAAAAAACCCACGGAGGCCGCCGGGTCGGTCACGTCGCCGCCGCCCAACTGGGTGCCCAAGTCGTCCAGCAGGGTCAAACGGGTGATGTCGGACGCCTGCACCCCGCCCCCGGGCCGTGCGAACCCGAGCCACCCGCGGTAGCCCGTCGATGCCGCGTCGGGACCGGAGCGGTACTGCAGGTACCGGTCGGCCGGCCGCAGGTCGTGACTGCCCCAGGGCACCGTGCTCCAGGTGGAGTAGCCCCGGGCGAGGTTGTTGCCGGCACCGTCGACGGTGCGGGTCTGCACCCGCCACTTCACCTCGTCGAACGCCCGCAGGCCGGCGACCCGGTCGAGGGCTGCGCTGCTGATGCGCACCTCACTGGGCCACACGCCCCCGCCGTCGCGCACCACAGAAGCGTACAGAGCATCCTCACCGTCCCCGGTCACGTGGACGGTGAGCTGCCCCACCCGGTCCCAGTCGGGCGCCGCCGTCGGGTTCGACCAGAACAGGCGCAGGTCGCCGTTGGGCAGCCACTCGTGGCCGAGGCTGGCACCCGCCACATAGGGCAGGATCAGGTTCTCCGGGTAGGTCACGGTGGTCTCGGCCACCGCCCCCGCCGTGTTCGTCACCCGGAAGGTGTAGGCCTGCCCCGCCTGGAGAGGCTCGCCGAAGTACACGGTGTAGCCGCTCTCTGACCAGGGTCCGGAGACACTGCGGGTGGCAGTGGAGTACCCGAAGTAGGTCCCCGTCCAGTAGCTGGTGCCTGCCACCGCGATGGCGGGGGAGACCACTTCCACCGAGGCGATGTCGGCTTCGGGGACCATGTTGCCGTCCATCTTCACCGTCAACCAGCTCCGGTAGGGGCTCGTGGGGATGTCGCTGTCGTTGGGGTCCTCGTAGTTGCGGTACTGGAGGTTCCGGTAGCCGATGGCGAGGCCGCCGGGGTTCTGGGGGTTGCTCTGCCAGGCGAGGGGATCGGTGCCGGCGTCGACCTCTTCGGCGTCGTTCGTGCCATCGTAGTCGCTGTCGGCCCGTGTCGGGTTCGTGCCGTGGAGCCAGTACTCGGCCCCGTCCAGCAGGCCGTCGCCGTCCGAGTCGGCCATAGAACTGTCGGGCAGGATGCCCCACTGGCCGCGCAACCAGCTCTCCAAGGCGTCGCTCAGGCCATCGGCGTCGGAGTCGACCCCGCCGCAGTACCCGCCTTGGGGAACGGGACCGGCATCGAACGTGTACCCCCAGAACTGGCCCCAGATAACCATCTCGTCGTCTGCGGCCCAGGAGGTCTCACCCACGCCGTCCCCCCACACCGAGAGGTTCGCCAGGAACGCCTGGCGGCCGCGCACGGTGTAGTCGAGGGCGCACAGGGGGATGGAGATCTCCAGGTAGCCGGATCCCGCTGTCAGGGTGGGCGCCAGGGGGAGGGTTCGCCAGACGTCGTCGCTGATGCCGCCACTGCCCAACCGAGCCCACGCTCGCAGTACTGTGTCCGGCTCGGCGCCGTTGGAGTAGTCGAGGGCACCGAACTCCAGTGTCACGTAGGGATTGGCGAGCCCGCCGATGCCGGCGCGGGCGATGTGCACCACCAGGGCGTCGGCGGTAGTGACAGTGCTCACCACTCCGACATCCCCCAGTTCCACCCCCGCTGCCGGCAACGCGTCGGCCACCACGGCCGACCAGGTGACGGTGCTCTGCATGACGCCGCCCCGTTCCGCCAGGTCGGAGAGCCCGGCCGGTTCCCCGGTGTCCGGATCCACCGCACGGGTGCCGTCGGGGGAGGTCAGCAGATATACCGATGGGCGGAGCTTCCCCGACCCGGTCTCCGCCGCAAAGGTGACATCCTCGAGCACCGCCTCGATCATCTCGGCGAAGTAGCTGCCGCGGTAGAACTCGAACGACGTCCCGTACTCGGCGGCACCGGTGATGGGATCGACCCCGGCGTAAACGAACTCGGCGTGGGACAGACCCTGGGCGAAGTCTTCCCGCACCCGCATGCCGTCAAAGGGCTGGTCGAACAGCGCGGACAGGTCGGCGCTCAGGTACCCCCGGTAGACGGGGGTGGCCCAGGTGGCGGTGGTCTCCCCCGAGGTGGGGTCCTGGGCGGTGCCGACCCGGGTATCATCGCCGATCTGGAAGGTGCGGATCTGTTGGTACCCGGCAGACCCCAGCGAGGTCTCCACGTCGGCGAGCCCCTCATCGATGAACGGCCAGAAGCGGTCGACCTCTGGGGTCAGTCCCAGCAGGTCGTCGTCCTGGGGGTCTCCCTCCGCGCGCATGGCGGCAACCGTGGCACGCAGGCCGGCGATGGCGCGCAGCAAGGCGGCCTTGGCGCGACCCAGGTGCACGGCGGAGTCCGCAGCCAGCACCACGTCCATCAGGTTGAACGCCGAGAGCACCGGCTCATCCACGGTCTGGGTGACCTGGTAGGCGAGGGTGTACTCCAGGAACACCTCCGCCAGATCGAGAGCGGCGCGCAGAGCCAAGACGTCGGCGTCGTCCACCTCGACAGCCACACCGGAGCTGTGCTGGAACACGTACGCAACGGGCCCGGTGATGCCATCGAGAATCGAGCGGGCCTGGGCGACCCTCGCCAGCAGGGCCTCGGCCGACGGACGGTGGTCGGGCAGGGTCGTGGGGTCGAACCCGAGGTCGAGCACCTGCAGCTTGCCTGCGATGTCCGTCGTCACCACCTGGCCGAGGGCGTCGAGCAGCACATAGAACGGGCTGGCCGGGTCCTGGGCTTCGGTCGCCACGGACAGCACGGTGGTCAGGGCGTAGGTGATCCGGCCGGGGTCGTCGAGCTGGCCCCCCTGGGCCAGGTTGTAGAGCACCCAGTGGGCGCCCTCGAGATCTCCGTCTTCGAGCAGCGCCAACGCGAGGTCGAGGCCCTCGGGGAAGCGGAAGTCGGCGCTGGCCGTTCCGGCCCCCAGGGGCACGCTGAGGCACGCGGCCGCTTCTCCGGTGCCGTCGACCTTGGCTCCTGGAACTTCCAAGCACACCTGCACCTCGACCGGTACCGCGAGGAGGTACCTCCCGGCCCCGTCGGTGGTGGCGACGGCGCCCTCGAAATCGGCGAGGACCCTCGCCCCCGCCGCGCCGGAACCGTCGTTGTTGCGCACGGTGCCCGCGACGGCTCCGGGACGGGCGAAGTTCAGAGACCAGGTGCCGCCGACATTCAGCCAAGTGCACCGGCTGGTGTCGGCGCTGTAGCGCGCGTATGCGCCCGGCGCGGAGACGCACACCGACCCGGGCTGGACCACCAGCTCGTAGGTGCCGTCTGTGCCCGTGACCCCGGCCACGCCCTGGTTGGTGGCCACCGTGGCCGCCACCGCCGGGGTCCCGTCGGCGTTGTATACCGTGCCGGTCACCCGGGCGTTCAGGGCATCCAGGTCGACCGTCACGTCCCCCAGGTCCCGGTAGGGGACACCCTCGGCCGTGGTGCCGTCTCCGGGGGGCGGGGTAGTCTGGCCGACCACCCGCACTTCGAGCCCGGCGTAGAGCACGACCACGTCCACGGTCTCGATCTGTGTGGCGGTGGAGCGCTTCACCCGCACCGTGGCCCGGCCGTCGGCCCCGGTGAAACGGGGGGAACTGGTACCGTCGTAGGTCACGCCCTCGGCGGACACCTGGGCGCCCTGGAGCGGGTCGCCGTTCTCGTCCACCACCCGCAGGCGCAGCTCGGCGTGGCTGGTGATGGGCTGGTCCACGTTCCACCAGGTGAAGTGCAGCACCTTCGCCTGGGCGTAGAGCTCACCGTTGATGTCGACCACCACGGCGTCGTCCCGGGCCGGGGTGTCCGGGTCCGCGTCCTCCCGCAGCCAGGAGCCCTTATCTTCGTTGTACGACCACCACGGCACCCGGTTCTTGGGCAGGTCGAACGAGTTGAGTTCATCGTCGGCGTTGCCCGGCTGGTCATCGTCCGCCAGGTAGGTCCCGTACTGGGGCTCCCCGGGCTGGTATTTCTGGGGCAGGCGCAGGGTCACCGTGGCCGGCTGGCTCAGGGTGGTGTACTCGGTGCCGGTGCGCACGGCGTCGCGCACGGTGATCTCGGCGAACACCACGCTCTCCAGTTGGGTGTCGATCACGTCCGGGTCGGCGTCGGCCGCGGCGTAGTCACCGGGGAAGATTTCCCGGTCCGCGCCCTGGCTGGGGTCGCCCAGGGTCACCTCGACCTGCACCGCGCCGCTCACGGCGGTCAGGCCCACGTCCTGGAGCGCGCCGGCCGGCAGGGACAGGGCGATGCGCCCACCGGTGGTGCCGGTACCGATCGACACCCCCGCGCTGCCGGTGCCGGCGACGGTCGTGTCGACCCGAGCCATCACCGCGTTGCCCAGCACTTGCAGCTCGCCCCCTGCCATGGGCACTGCCCGCTGGAAGGTGGCCATGCCCGGCTTCTCGTAGGTGAGCAGCAGGCGCTTACCCGTGGGGGCGCTCACCCCCGGGATGAAGAACATCCCGTTGCCGTCGGTGGTGGCGGTCTTGGCCGTGGTGCTCGCCCGCAGCGCCCGGGCCGCGTTGGCCAGGGCGGCCCGGCTCAGCCGCGAGCCCGGCTCGGCCACCGCCCGGGCCAGGCGCGGTGCCACCCGGGCCGCCCGGGGGGCGTTGGCGTCCTCCAGGTCGGCCGTTACCGTGACCCCGGAGACCGCCTGGTTGCTCCGGTCGCGCACTACGCCGGACACCACCACCATGGGGGCGGCGGCATAGGTGGCGGTCACCACCGCGCTCTCGTTGCCGGCCAGGTCCCTGGCGAGGAACTTCAGGGTGGTGGGCCCCCCCAGGGGGATGGGCCCCGTGTACCGGGAGGAGGCCGCGGTGGGCGCGGGACCGTTCACAGTGTAGTAGATCGCCCCCGCCTCGCTCGCCTGCAGGGCCACGACGATCGGGAAGTCGTAGGCGCCGGTGCCGGGCACCGCGAACACCGTGGGCGGCGTGGTGTCCGCGGGCGGCGGGTTGGCCGGATCACCGGTCGCCGAGGTGATGACGTAGACGGCCTCCCGAGCCCCGCTGGAGTTGCCCGCGGCGTCGATGGCCACATAGCGGAGGGTGGTGGTCTTGTTGATGACGATGGGCGCGGTGTACACCGTCGACAGGGTCGTGGGCTGGGCGCCGTCCACGGTGTAAAAGATCGTCGCCTGTTCGTCGGCGGAGAGACTCACCGTCTGGGGGCCGGCGTAGGTGTCCGGTGCCGGTTTCAGCGTCACCACCGGGGGTGTGGTGTCGGGCTCCACTACGGTGATGGTGTAGCTCTGCGTCGCCACGTCGCTCTGCCCGCCGTCTGAGTCCACGGCGAACGCCGAGACCGTGGAGGTCTGGGACACGAGGATCGGCCCGTCGTAGACCGTGGAACTGGTGGTGGGCGTGGTGCCATCCACGGTGTAGAAGATGGCGGCCGGCACGCTGCTCGTCGCCGTCACGTCCACCGGCGTGTCGAAGGTCCCGCCCGAGGGGCTCAGGGTCACCACCGGCTTCACATCCTGCCGCCCTGCCCCACCGTCGTCCCCGCCGCCGCCCCCGCCGCAACCGCCGAGCAACAGGAACACCGCTGTCACTACCGCCGCCAGCCAACTGCTTGTCCGCGTCCACCGGTCCATGGTCATCTCCTTGGGAATCAATGCACCGCGCCCCCAAACGGGACCGCCAAATAAACCCTTAACCAACACCCGCTCCCCCCGGCCCCCCGGTTTGGGCGGCCCCCGTGCAAGCACCTCCTCCGCAGCCGCCCTGCACCCAACACAAAAAGAGCCACCGCCGCGGTTCTCCCGCTGGGCGGTGGCTCAATCGTATTCTGCCAGACGTTGTTCCATTGTCCCCCCCGCGAGGCGACTCCAGTTTTTCCCGTTTTATACCCTGTCGCCAGGAAATTCAAGCGCGTAAGGAAGGGGTACATCCAGCAGTCGTGGGACTTCCCCCATTCGGGTATACGAGCCGGGCCGTTCTCGCCTTTTTGGCGTCGGTTCCAGCGGCACCGGCGATGGCAGCTCCCGGCCCTAGTGCGGCACCTCCGCCCGGAACCGTTCCCTCCCCTTCTGATCGAGCACCCGCAGCGTGTGGTACGCGCCGTGGGGCACTGCCAGGATCAGGCAGGGCTGGGTCAACATCTGGGCCTGGAGGTGCTCCGGGTGGGGCTCCGACCACTCGATCCACAGGGTGGCCATTCCGTCGGACACCTCCGCCCGTTCATTCGCCAGGGCGAGGGCGTAGCCGGCCGTCGGGCGCAGGCCCATGTCCACCCGCAACACCCACTCGCGGGCGAAGTCCACCGCCGGAGGAGCCGGCTGGAGTATTCCCGGAAATTGGCCCAGAGCCGGGCGAACGTACTCCGCCAAAGCCCCCGGTCCGGCCACCCAGTTCGCGGACCGATCCGCCCCCACTGTCGCGCACCGAGCGGAGGTCCACAGGGGGCGGGCAGCAACATACTGGCTAACGCCATGGACCGGGACACCCCTGCCGGCACAAGCCACCAAGGCGGCGAAAGCCAAAACCCAGACCATCCTTGCGACTCCCATCGGGCGACTACCTTGCCATTCCTTTGGTCGACGGCAACCGCAATCCGTCCGTACGCGGAGCCTCGGCATCCGCAGCCGCCGGGGAGGTCAAGATGAGTTCGAACCCGGTCCCAAAATCCAGTTCGGCGCGGTCCCGGTCAGCGCGCACGTTGGTCGGGTTGGTGACGGTGAGATAGGCGCCACAGGCCTCGCCATCACTGCAGATGACGCCGTCGTTGTTCAGATCGGTGCCCCCCCAGATCTGGTACTCTCCGGCCGGCACGGTGGTGAAGGCGTATGGGTAGATCCCCCCAGCGGCTCCTACAGCCACCTGGCGGAGGGCCTCCTGGGTCACCGGGTTCCTCAGGAGCACGTAGTGGAAGCCTGCATCGCCGCCGGTGTCGCCCCCCGCGGCCGCAACCTGGAGGATCACCGTAACGGTCACCGTGTTGGCATTGGACACCGCTGTGATGTCCGCTGTGTGGGTACCTTCGACGAGCCCGCTGCGGTCCACGGTAACCGTGTAGCTGCCGAGTCCGGCCGCAGGAGGAACGATCGCCCATCCCTGGTTGGATGAAAGGGAGGTGAGCGTCAGGTCGCCGTTCCCGGCATTGCTCAAGGTGAACTGTCCGCTTGTGGCATCGGTGCCCAGATTCAGGGACGCGGGGGACGCCACCAGGATCGGTGCGGACGGCGTGGACGTGCCCTGGGCCGCCACTACTGCCATGTGGGCATCGATCAGCCCGTGACCGTAACGGTCGTCGCGCCCGACGACACCGAGATCCTCGGTGATCGAGCCACCGACCAGGAGGGCGTCCAATTGGTCCGGGGTCAGGTCCGGGTTGACCGCCTTCATCAGGGCCACCACTCCCGCCATGTGCGGAGACGCCATGGAAGTTCCCTGCATGAATGCGTAGGTCAGCTGAGGCGAACCTTGGCTGTCGTTGGCCCAGGTGCTAAGCACCCCGTCCGCGTAGCCGTCGCCGTTGCGATCCCGGGAGGTATCCCCGCCCGGCGCAGCCACGTCGACCCTGGGGCCGTAGGTGGAGTAGGGCGCCAGCTGCTTCAGCAGATCCACCGAACTCACCGAAACCACCCCGGTGTAGGAGGCCGGGTATTGGAGCCCGCTGGCTCCGGTATTGCCCGCGGCGGCGATGATCAGGACCCCAGCTTCGCGCGCTTGCGTGTACACACTCTGGGCGATCGCCGACGGCGCCCCGCCCCCCAGGGATAAATTCATCACGTCGGCGCGCCGGGCCGGCACCGTCCCCGAGTCATTGCCGAGCCCGGCGGCGTAGCGCACGCCCTGAAGAATGTCGTAGCTAGTCCCGCCTCCCCTGCCCAACACGCGAATGGGTAGAATCTTCGCCGCCCAGGAAACCCCTGCAACTCCGGTCGCGTTGTTGGATCGGGCGGCGATGGTCCCGGCGACGTGGGTGCCGTGGAACGAACTCCCTTCCCCCGGGCGGTTCGCATCGCCGGGGTCGGCGGCATCGGGGTCGATCCCGTCGCCATCCACGGCGACAGACAAGTCGCTGATGAAGTCGTACCCGTCGTCGAGAAGTTGCCCCTGGAGGTCGGGGTGGCCAAACAGCACCCCGGTGTCGATCACCGCCACGACCACCCCGTTCTGCTGCCCGGTGGTGACGTCCCAGGCCTGGGGCAGGTTGAGCAGCGGATAGTGCCACTGGTAGCCGTAGTACGGGTCGTTGGGCGTCGTGGTCAGGGGTTGGAGAAGGTAGTTGGGCTCCGCGTACGCGACGTCGAAGCGCTTGCGCAGGGCCTTCACCACACGGATGATGTCCCAGCGTTCCCGGAACTCGGGGGCGGCGGAGAAGAGCTCTGCCCGGGAGCCGTCGTAAGACACACCCAACGCGCCAAACGTCCCCACCCTGTCCGCCTCACCACCCAGGGCCAACAGGCTCTCACGCCCCACGGCTCCGGCCTTGGCCGCCAGCCCCAGGACCGCA
Source organism: Deferrisomatales bacterium (assembly GCA_029211085.1). GTDB lineage: Bacteria > Desulfobacterota > Deferrisomatia > Deferrisomatales > JARGFW01 > JARGFW01. The sequence continues at coordinate 17,253 of JARGFW010000006.1, forward strand.
CCCCGTGCCTCCAGCGGGTCACCTCCCGAGGCGGGAAGCACCGCGTCCTGGAAACGGACCACCACCTCTCCGGGCACCATTGCATCGCTCAGGCGGGAGCTGCGGGGGACCGTCGACGCGGGGGTCAAGCCAACCGCCAGCACGTAGCCGGAAGCACCCGGATCAACTTCGTAAACGTACACCTCCACGAAGTAGTCTCCGGAAGCACCTACCACCAGCGACTCATCCTTGCCCGTCCCCAGGGAGGCGTCGACCACGGTTCCGCTACCGTCGTACAGGTAGAGGTCCAGGTCCGCTTGGTCCGGGCTGGCGATACGCAGCCCGATCGTCTGCCCCGCGATGAGGGAGACACGGTAGTAGTCCGAGACGTCGCCCAGTGCCCAGGAACGCCCGTTCGGGCCGAAGCCTGCCACGTTGACGTAACCGGCCAGGGTGACAGGGTTGGGAATGGGTTGGGCCGAGGCGAAGTCGTCGTTAGCTGCGTAGGGCATGTTGGGGTCGTTGGTATCTCCATCCACCCTGGCGTGGTCGGCGGGGTGGATTTCACCGCGCAGGGTCACCCCCGTAGCCACTGCGTCGTTGTCGCCAATGGTCAGTTCCGCTGACGAGGGGCTTCCCAGGGTCGCTCCGATGGCGCCGGACAGGGTCAGAACGACTGACTCGGCGGGCTCGGCCACTGCGTCCTCGAGAATCGTCACGCCGAAGGACTGGGCCGCGGTCTCCCCAGCGGCCCAGGTCAAGGTGCCTGCGACGGCCGTGTAGTCCAAGCCCGAGCTCGCCGTTCCGTCGGCGGTCGAGTACCCCACCGAAACCTCCCCGGCGGCGCCTCCGTTACGAGTCACCGTGATGGTAGCCGAGCCACCGGCCTCGCCCACGCTGTAGCCCGAGGTGCTGAACTGCAGGGTTCCCGGGGACTCAACCGGGGCGTCGTCATCGCGGATCGTCAGGGTGACCGAACTCGGGCTGCCAACGGACGCTCCGAGGGCCCCGCTGAGGGTCACGAGCAGGGCCTCGTCGACCTCCTGAACTTTATCGTCGAGGAGCACCACCGGGCAGGTCTTCGCGGTCGCGTCCCCGGCCGCCCAGTGGAGAGTCACCGCGTTGTCCGCATAGTCGACGTTTGGCGTGGCCGTGAGCACGCCAGTGGAGCAGACGACCGAAGCCGTGCCGCCAGAATCACCACTGCGGGTCACCGTGAGGCCAACAGAACCTCCTGCCTCGCCGGCGCTGTGGGCCGTGGTGCTGAACTGCAACGTCGCAGGGATGGAGCCTCTTTCATTGCCATTGCCATTGCCATTGCCACCACCGCCGCCTTCCCCTCCACAGCCACCCAGAAGCAAGGCACCGACCATCAACCAACCGGCAACGTGATGAGCCTTCACGGCAAAACTCCTTCTTCCCTCGCTCTGCAGGGTACCCAACCGTTCCCCCCCGAACGCCCGTGGCGAGATAACGTCGACATATACAGACAGGGGAGACTCCCAGGATACCTCGTTCAGCCGCAGAACCCCATCCCCGGGACGATACCCCCCACAGGGCGGGTGACCCTTTCTCAGGTCGGGGTCCCCCCCCCACCACCACTGTTGTGTACCGTCTTGTGTGCCCTTCGCATTCCCAGCCAACGCTTCGCGGACCGGCGCCTCGACCGGACAGGCAGGACCCTCTCCCTTGAGGAGGCCTCGGCGTTTGCGGCAAGGCCCAAGGAGGGGAGGCAGTGAATGAGACTCGTGCGGGTGCGCGGATGGGCGCGTCGAAACGCGGCTCGGTGGACAAACTGCAGATTCCGTGGCGCAGATGGAAAGAAGCGGGTAGCCAGTGTCTCGCCGAGGTAACCCACGTTGGGTTAGTCTTGCATAGCCCCTCACCCCGGCACTCCGGACAACCCCCGCGGCGAACCGGCCAGACAAGGGATCCCCCAGGATGCATCATCTCTCCATCGTTCTCCCGGCCTACAACGAAGAAGACAACATTGCAGCTTTGGCCAGTGAACTGTCGAGCGTCCTGCCCGTGCTTCACGAGGAGTGGGACGTGGAGTGCATCTTCGTAGACGACGGGTCCAACGACACGACCCTGCTCGAGATGATCGCAGCACGGGGCCGGCACCCGGAACTGGGGGTCCGCATTATCACACTGAGCCGGAACTGGGGCCTGACAGCGGCCATGGACGCTGGATTTCACGCCGCAAGGGGTGATGTGGTCGCGACCCTGGATACCGACCTCCAGAACGATCCCCGCGACCTTCCCAAACTCCTGGGCGAACTGGGAGTGGCGGACGTGGCCATCGGAATTCGGGTAAACAGGCGGGATACCCGCGTCAAGCGAGCGAGCTCTCGAATCGCGAACCGCATTCGCAACTGGGCGACCCGGGAGGACATCATCGACACCGGCTGTTCCCTGAAGGTGTATCGCAAGCAGTACCTGGATCGGCTCAAGCTGTTCACTGGACTCCACCGGTTTCTCCCGACGCTGTTGAAGCTGGAAGGGGCCCGGGTGGTGCAAGTGCCGGTAAACCATCGGCCGCGAACCCGCGGTGTCGCGAAGTATCACCTGGCGAACCGCCTGGCTGGCCCCTTGCTGGATCTGCTTGCGGTGCGCTGGATGCAGAAACGCCACCTCGGCTACTGTGCGAAGGAACTACCGTGAATATCGATTTCTGGCTCGTCGTTGGCTTCGCTGCCCAAGCCCTGTTCTCGGCCCGCTTCCTGGTGCAATGGATAGCGTCGGAGCGGAGGAAGAGAAGTACCGTGCCCAAAGCCTTCTGGTACCTGTCGCTTGTGGGAAGCGCACTGCTCCTCGCCTACGCGGTGCACCGTCACGACCCGGTCTTCATCCTCGGTCAGTCATTCGGGTTCCTGGTATACATACGCAACCTGATGCTGTGGCGCGGGGAAGAAGCCCGCGCCTAGAGAGGCATGAACGGGAGGAGTCTCGGCAGCCGTGCGGCCTGGGTATCGGGCGGCTCCACAGGTGCCGAACGTAGGAGGGGCGAGATCGACCGCTCAGGCCACGAGCAAGCTACGCTGCAAGCTGCAGGTGAGGAAGCGCGGATGGGGCGAGTCTTCGAGAAATCGTGGTTCCTTCCGGCCGTCCTGGTGGTGGCTGGCCTGCTTCGGGTTGCCGCCGGCTTCCGACCGCTCTGGTACGACGAGGCGGTCACCTACTGGCAGGCGGCGGACGCCACCGTGATGGGCCCAGCGAAGAACTTCAGCGTCCTCCACGTCTGGACCGTTTTCCCGCTGATAGGGCGATTCGAAGAACCGTGGATGCTACGCCTGCCCTTCATCTTGATGAGCCTGGCTTCCATCCTCTTGTTTGTCCTTGCAGCAAGACACTTCATGGACCGCAATACCGCCAGTATCCTCGCACTGCTCCTGGCTGTTTCGCCCTTCCATGTCTATTACTCCAGCGAACTTCGGATGTATGCCTACGTCCTCCTGGGGACTTCGCTGGCGTTGTATGGCCTGCTCCGCGCAGCAGAGCGAGACGCGTGGGGCAACTGGCTCCTGTATTTCGCCGGGGTGTGGATCGGCCTGGCAGCCCATCTGTACACCGCGTTCCTGATCATTGTGCACGGCATGTATCTGTCCACACATCCAGCGGGAAGGAAAATCCTCAAGAGGTGGCTGGCCACATTGGGCCTGGTGATGGTGGCCATGACCCCCAACATCCTCTACGCGGTGGCCATCAAGCCAGAACTGATCCCGTGGGTGGAAGGCCGGCCGGGGGTGGCGCTGTTAGGGACGGTGTACAGCTTCGTGATGGGGTTGGTCTTTCTGCAGGGGTGGTCATGGTTGGTGCTGGTGGCGGCGACCGTCGGGCTGTTCGGCGTCCTCTTCCTCCGCGGCATCTTGACTCGCGATCGGGGTTGGTTGCTGCGCTTTTTCGGCGTGGTGGTGCCATCGACCCTCGCCATCCTGCCGTCCTTCTGGGTCCGCTCCTACAACGAGCAGACCACAAGATACCTATTGTTTTCCCAACCGTTCTTCCTCGCCTCGGTCGCGGTGGGCCTGATGAGCATCCACAGATCACGGCTGAGGGCATGTATCCTCGCGGGAGCGATGCTGCTCCTTGTTTCCGCACTGTTGCCCCTCTACTCCCAGTGGCGCGAGGTCGGCATGGGGAACTACGACATTGCGGCGGCCAGACTCCGGACCCAAGCGCAACCAGGGGACATCATCCTATCGGGACGCAAGGCGGGGCTACCCATCGCGTACTATCTGCGAGACGAGATGGTCAGGCAGATGATCTTTGCCAGGCCCTCAGAGATCCCGGCCAACCTACCACCTGCAGACCGGATCTGGTTCGTAAGCCTGGGGGACCGCTCCATGCTGGATTTCGTGGGCACCCGGAAGAACGGGCTCACTGCGGACCGGCCGTCGGCCCCGCCCGGATATCGCCTTGTCTCTACGGAAACCGTCTTGGGCCGAAAGCCACTGACCCTGGCGCTCTATGAGCGCTGGTGGGATTGAGTCCTACATGGCGCATCCCCCAGCAAAGAACTCTCCGTGGCCCCGCAATGTTCGCCCTGTCGGTCTTCCGGGGGCAGCATCGGAGAGCACATCACCGGGAGCTCCCGGAGCGTTTCCCGGATGACGATTCCGCGGGATGAAAGGGCGGTTGCCGGCGTTGTCGTGGCCGCAAGCCCGGCACCGGAGATGACCGTCATTCTCGCCACGAGGGGCGACTACCGGGTCGTCCGCAAGGCGATCACCTGCCTGCGTCAACAGTCCGTGCGGAAGCAACTGGAGGTTCTGGTGGTCACGCCCCGGGCCCATTGCTTCCACCTTGACGAACCAGAAATCGCCGGCGATTTCCTGGGATTCCGCGTGCTCGGTGTCGGCCCCGAGGCGTCCACGGCCAGCGCCAACGCTGTGGGGATCGCGGAAGCAGCAGCCCCCGTGGTGACACTCACCGAAGACCACAGTTTTCCGGCGCCGGATTGGGCGTACTCGCTCATCAGGGCCCACCGTGGGGATTACGCGGCCGTGGGCCCCGTAGTGCGCAACGCCAACCCCGGCTCCGCGACCAGTTGGGCTGACTTCCTGATCGGGTACGGCAAGTGGATGGACCGCCCAAAAGGCCACGAGATCGACTTCCTTCCAGGACACAACAGCAGTTACAAGCGGCAGGTGCTGATGGCCTACGGTTCCCGACTGGGGGAGATGCTCGAGGTCGAGAGTGTCCTGCACTGGGACCTGCGAGCCAACAGGCACCGGTTGTACCTGGAGCCCACCGCGAAGACGGCCCACGTGAACTTCTCCCGCCTTTCGTCGTTCCTGCGCATCCAGTATCTCGCCGGACGGCTGTTCGCCGCGGCCCGCGCCTCCGGGTGGGGGCGGCTACGCCGCACGCTGTACGTTGTCGGCGGCCCCTTGATCCCCCTGGTCAGGCTGTGGCGGGTTCTCGGTCGTGTTGCGGATTCCGGATCCTTCCCGATAGGCCGCTTACCGAGAGTGCTGTCGACCCTTCTTTTGAGGCTTTGCCTGGACGGTCTCGGGCAGTTTCTCGGCTACAGCTTCGGTGCCGGCTCGGTAAAGGAACCCCACGCCCAACTCGAATCCAATCGCGCGTACCACGTCACCCGGTCGGATCGGGGGATCCTCCTGCCCGGGGATCAGGGCGACCTTTCCGGGTCTTGACGAGGTCGGCCGTTCTCCCCGACGTCCCGGCTGCACGACCGTCCGGCTCGGAGCGGTGCGGCCCCCACCTCTCCCAAAAATAACCGGCGGCGTTTGCAGCCTGGCTCAGAATCAACAGGACCGTGAAAAGGAGCGATCTCCGGATGCTGTGTTGACGAATCGGGTACCCGACGAGCCCCAGATAGAACCCGAACGGTTCGATCCGGAATTTATCCCCGAGCCGCAGTGAGCGGCCCCGGTGGTAGTGGAACGCCCCGCGGCCGTACCCGAAGTGCTGGCGACAGAAGCTGCGCAGCCCCAGGCGGTGGTAGTGGTAGACGACGGCCTCTGGGGCGTAGGCCAGTTTTGTCCCCGACTGCAGCCACCGGTCGCACAAATCGCGATCTTCAGCGGCGGCTCGCGGGTACTTGGGATCGAACCCACCCAGTTTGCGGAACGCTTCCGCCGAACAGGCGACGTTGTTGGACGCGAAAAACCGGGCGTCGTCGGGGTCGGCGTTGTAGTACCGGTAGAGGTAGTCGATCAGCAGCTGACTCGATTCCGAAAACACGTTGTCTGCGAGAGCGTTGATCGTCCGGCCCCCTATCAGGCGGTGCGGCACCGTCTCGAGACGCGTGGCCAACCGCTGCAGCCAATCCTCTGCCGGCGTGCAGTCATCATCCGTGAATGCCAGAAATCGGCCCCTTGCCTTGGCGGCCCCGGTGTTTCTGGCCCCTGCCGGGCCCGCGTTCTGCTGCCGCAGAACGGTCAGTTCCAGGCGGTCAAGGAACGGGTCGAGCACGGGGGCCAGTGCCATCCGGCTCCCGTCGTCCACTACCACCACCTCGAACCGGCCGCTGGGGTACGCAAGCCCCGCGAGGGCTTCGAGGCAGGCCACCAGTTGGCGGGGCCGGTCCTTGGTGGGGATGACAATCGAGAACTCAAGGGATTCGGGCATTTCACCTCCGCAGGATCGCGTTCCGTGGTCGACCCGCCTAGAGCCTCACCGGCCGCCCGCTGGAGGCAGCTGCCAAGGAGGCCAGTGCCGTGCGGAGAGCCCGTCTACCGTCTTCTAGCGTACACTCGGAAGGACCGTCCTGAGCAATGCAGCCGGCGAAATGCCGCCACAACCCGCAAAACGTGGCCTGGAAATCCCCACCCTGCCGCAAGGCAGGCACGGCGTCGGGCAGTCCCTGCACTGCCAGCACGGCCTTCTTGGCACGATCTCTAAGGTCGCCCGGATAGGTCGTGCGGGGATAAAGCGCCAGACCATCGAAACGGTAACAGTCAAGATGGAGCCGCCCGGCCTCACCGTAGATCTCCAACTGGCTGGTCGGGCTGGTCCGGAAGCTGAACAGCCCGGTGGCGAGGGCTCCGTTGGCCAGGGTTGCGGTCGTGACGTGGATTGCGTCTTCGTACTGGCCCGAAGGGCGACTGAACGAGAACACCTGTTCCACCTCGGTCCCCAGCAGGTACTGCCAGAGGTCGAAATGGTGCACGGCCTCGTTAAACAGCACGCCGCCGCCGAGACTAAGCTTCCGATGCCAGTCGGGTGCGTCCGCACCGATCCGGTCATGGGTGTAGACGCTGTGGATCGCCTTGATGGGGCCGAGGACCCCGGACTGAACCAGTTCGCGGGCGCGACTCACCAACCGGTGCCAGCGCAGATTGAACCCGACGACCACTTTCACGGGGGAACCCGCGGCGCGGGCCAGCAGCTGGTCACACTCGTCCAGGTTCAAGGCCAGCGGTTTCTCGATCAGGACGTGCTTCTGCGCGGCCAGCGCGGCCAACCCGATCTCGGCGTGGGACTGGGTCGGGGTGAGCACCCCCACCGCATCGATGTCCTGTCGGTCCACCAGGGCACGATAGTCGGTGAACCGATGTTCGACGCCAAACCGCTGCGATAGCATCTCGACACGGTCCGCGTCGACATCAGCCGCAGCCACCACGTTGATCTGTGGCAGCCGCTGCAGGGCGGGCAGGTGCCGTTCCTCGGCCACCTTGCCGCAACCGATGATTCCCAACCGTAGTGGCCCGGCTATTCGCACCATCGAGAAATCTCCCGCTGCAAGAGGGGCCGGTACAGTTTCCCCGCCCCCGAGTCCTCCTTGCCCCCGGCTGCGGCGCACGGTGCTACCGGGAAACCAGCTTGGGGTAGTCGATTCCTGAATTCAGGAAGTGGGCTCGGACACTGCAGTCGGTGACCGGCCGATCCTTGTAGGGACAGTTCCGACAAAAGCTCAGGGACTGAGGGGCGTCGCGTATGATCCTCCTGACGCGCGCTGCCCTTGCGGCGCGCCAAAGGTCCTTGAATGACACCGTTTCCGATATGGCACCCAACGACTGTTGCGCGTTGTAGTCCTGTTCACAGGCGACGAGGGTGCCGTCGGCCAAAACGGTTGGAAACCAGAAGGGCTCCTGGCAGATGAAGTCCGTGCGACCGACCCGGGCCCCGTCCTGATAGTCGTACGCCCGATGCTCCGGGGCGTCTGGAACGAGATCGTCATGGGTACCCTCTGCCCCAGCGGAGTCGATGGTCGAAAGAGTGCGCACCGAGAGCAGGTCGAAGTGGTGACGCCGGGCGAACTCCACCAGGCCCGGCACCTCGTGCTGGTTGTGCTTCATCACGATGGTACGCATGTGCAGCACGGGCAGTTGGGTGCCGCGCTTCTTCTTGATCTCAGCCATGCGCCGGACCCCCTCCAGGGCGGGTGCCAGGCGCGCCCCGACCCGGAACCGGGAATTGGTTTCATCGGTCAGACCGTCGAGCGCGACGATCAGGTAGGTCGGCGGCTCCTCTGTCAAGGTGTCGATGATCGGGTCGTCGTCGAGGTTCTGACCGTTGGTCGATAACAGGGTGGCGATCGGGTAGCGGCGTACCGCTCGCAGGATCTCCCGTAGCCTTGGGTGCAGCAGAGGCTCCCCCCAGGCCCACAGGGACGCGGTCAGCAGGTACGGGCCCACCTCATCGATCACCCGGGAGAACAGCCCGACATCCATGGCCTGGGGTTTCCGGCCTACGGCCCCGATGCCCGTGGGGCACACCGGGCAGCGCAGGTTGCAGAAGTTGGTCAGCTCGAACTGCATGTGCAGCGGCATGCTCCAGGGGTTCAGCCGCCGGTGCAACAGGTTCGCTCCCGCCTTGAACAGATTGATCCGTTTGGCCACGGACATGCCACTCGCGTCCACCGGCATTTGGTCGTACACGAACGAGTACTTCCCTCGAACCAGGGCGTCCCAGGTGAGGCGCGGCGCGCGCACGAGTCCGCGGAAACGTTCTCCGCTCCTCACCTCACGTCTCCCGGCGCCTGGACCGGTCGGAACGGACCCAATCGTGACATGCGCGGCTCCTTGCGCAACGGAAAGGGTAGCGGTGCGCAGCGCGCAACGGGTGTGTAACCCCAGCGGGAAACCGTGCAGTCGAACCTGTCATCGGCCTGCCGCATCATGCCGCCGGGGGCTCTCGCGCCTGACGGGTACCATCTTGAATCCTGGCGTCACTTCAGGCCGCTCCCGAACCACCTGAAGAGTGCCCCCCTGTTCCCACAACTGGGCGGTGAGCGGGCCGGCCGGCCCATCCGCGGCAAGACCGTCCATGACCGCCCTGCGGAACCCGTCCACCTCTATGGGAACCCTGGGATCCACCGAGATCCACAGGGAGGTGATGCCTCGGCTGTCGGCGACCTCCCGAAACTGGTAGTCGTTGGGGGAGCCTCCGGCGGCAGCGACCAGGGTCCAGACAATTCGGTCCAGATGGGAGCCCAGAAGCGACACCCCTTCCACCGTGAACTTTTCACGGCTCCCCACTCGTGACAAGCGGGTCTCCATGCCCAGTTGGCCGAAGACGCAGCCGCAGGGGCGCTCTTCCACCCGACCCAGGTCTCCCAGTTCGGTGTTGAGCAGCACCTTGCCGTGGTTGACCGACAGCCCGGTAAAGAGCAGGGCCTTCAACTCGGGGTCTTCCGGGTCGGCAACCGACTGCCGGGTAACGACGGCGAACCGGTCGGTGTACAGGTGCATGTCGTCGCAGGAACTGCGCCGGTCGCAGGACCCGGCAATCACTCCGGTTTCGGCGGCCGAGTAGCGGGCCACGGGTTCCAGGCCGGCAGAGCGGATGAACTCGCTCCGTGCCTCGGTGAGCGGCTCTCCCCCGGTAAAGACCAGGTGTCCCGCCACGGGGAGGCCCTCAACAAGGGCCGCCTGGGCGACCCGCACGGCCGAACTGGTAAAGGTCCGCAACACCCGCCGGCCATCTGCAACATCGCCCGCCGCCAACCAGCGCGCCACTCGCGCAGCCTCGTACAGGGTGGTGAACTCCGGGGCCGGGGCACGGATACCCATCCCCGCACAGGTCCAGCAGAGGTAGCGAAAAGCCATGCGGTGGGTCAGGCTGGGGCCCACCCGGTCGTTGCGCAGATGGGAGAACCAGTGCTCCGGTGGGCGGCCGAACTTGAGGTTCATGAGCAGGTTACGGAACCCAGCCACCCCCGGAGGCGCCGGCAGCCACAGCGCGAGGGGGGCGGCGGCCACCCCGTGGATCTCATGCAGCACACACTCGTTGGCCGCCTCCTCGGCGAGACCGTGCCAGTCATAGAGAACCCGGGTCCCCCCCGAGCGGGTGCCGCTGGAGCGGCCGGCCAGCCCCCGCCCCATGAAACCGGGATTGTCGAAATCGGAAGCCCGCGCCTCTATGGTGAGGCCCGGGCGGAGGATAGGCCGCTTACCCTTGAACTCGTCCACCGAAATGAACACCCCCGCGTCGCGCAGGCACTTCAGGGTGGCCTCGACCCCGGACCCGGCCACCCTCTGTTCGAGCCTGGCGTAGTCGTACCCGGCCCAGCGCAGCAGGCGCCGATAGGGACTGTTCCCGTTGTCGAAGACGAGATTGCGGAGGACTGCCAGGAAATTGCTCTTCCGGTCCCGCAGACGGGCCGCGAGGAGGTCCCGCGCCTGCGGAAAATCCACGGTTGAAGTCAGATATTCCTTCAACCCGAAGGCCAGGGAAGCCAGTTGTCGAACTCGCCGGACGGGAATGGGGTGCTCGTTTCTCGGTCGCCGGCTTACGGCTCCGCGCGGTTGCATAGGGGCCTGTAGGCGTCAGCACCGTTAAATGGTTTGCGTCTGTGTATAGAACGACCGGTCGCCCGGCCCGTGTTCAAAGGGTTAGACGCCGGAGAACTTCCACCCACCGCACGGCTGCAGCGCGCGTACCCCCGCGGTGGACGTGTTGACCTTCAACGCCCCGGCCCGGACCCCGCGCGGGAAGTCCTCCTGAACCCAGGGATTGGGGGAGATGAGAACCGAGACCAGTCTCCCTGCCACAGCCCGTTGCAGAATTCGATCGCCTGGCTACGTCCCCAGGCACGCCGCCAGCGTCAGATCGAGGGAGGTCGATAGTAGCGGATTCTCCGTCCTGAAGCGAAGGACCTTGCGACAATCGGGGATGCCGCTTTACCGGCTCCGAATCCCGTTGCCATAACAGCCTGACCGCCTACTGGGTACACGGTAGATTCCACTGCAAAGTGCACCACGTGACCAAGAAGGCACGCACGCCCCATGGGTATGTGTTAAAACAGGGCCTGCTCCACTGGTCCCGAACGAAATGCGCACACCCCCGGACAGGCGGTCCCCCGATGCCAGAGAAGAACCTGATCGAGAGAGCAGGAGAGATCCAGAGGCGACTCACTGACGAAGTCAAGTCGTCACAGGGTTTCGGCTCGGCCATAGACGACTTTGACCAGAGGATTCGGTACGTCTACTACGTAAAGAGCGGATCGCGTGTAGGCACAAAGGAAATACATGGAGTTCACACCCGGGATATACACGAGATGGAGCTCTACGTGCACGTTCCATTTTGCAGGAAACGATGTACGTACTGCTGTTACTTCAGTATCGCCGAGCCGCCTGATGCAATAGTAGCGAGTTATGTCACATCTCTTAAAAGAGAGCTTGAGCTGCTAAGAGGTACCTCTAGGTTCGAGAACGCGGTGGTCAAGCACATCTACCTCGGCGGCGGCACACCCACCTTCCTCGAAGCACGGCAACTCAGCGATCTCATCCAGTCTATCCGAAGTTCCCTGACTGTTCTCCCAACCTTGAATTTCACGTGCGAAGTCAGCCCCGAGTCGATTGTGAGCACGGAGGGAAGAGAGAAGCTCCAAACCTTGCGCGAAAACGGTGTCAACCGTTTAAGTTTGGGCGTGCAGTCCTTCGATGACGGGGTGCTGGAACTGATCGGCCGTGGCCACACCTCGAAGATAGCACTGGCCGCCTACAGAAATGCCTGCGAAACAGGCTTTAGCAACATCAATCTCGACCTGATGTTCGGGCTGCCCGGGCAAGACCTGCAGTCCTGGGAACGCGATCTGGAGACCGCCACGGGCCTGAACCCCGTTTGGCTCAGTCTGTCCCGTCTGCGGTTTGACAATCCGGCCATGGATGAGATGCAGCGCCGACGCGGCGCCATCTTTCCGGACGCGGAGACTTCGTTTCTGATGAATATCATGGCTATCGAGAAGGTCACGAAATCGGGGTACCAGCAGGCCCACGCTCCCGGGAATTTCCGACGAAGATGCACAAAAAAGTTCCCACCCCGCCATTGGCTGGGACAGCAAACGCTGGCGGTCGGTGCGGGCGCGTGGTCGTATCTCAACGGTGTGCGCTACTCCAATGTACGAAACCTGGGGAGATACGCAGCGCTGGTCAACGAGGGACGGTTGCCGATCTCATCTGCATGGGAATACTCTGAATTGGAGCAGATGGAAAAAGAAACGATTCTCATGCTGAGGCTTCCAACAGGGGTAAACCGGAGGGAGTTCGACGAGAGATTCGGTGTTGACATTGAACAAATGTTCATCGGCCCCTGGGATAGACTGAGAGAAGCAGGCATGATAACGGACGACGGAGAGACCTTCAGACTGTCGTATAAGGGACTGGTATTCGCCGTAGAAGTTATCAAACAGTTCTACTCTGAGAACTTGATGGATAAGTGCAAGAATGTGGTCTATCACCACCCGCTTTTGAGGCGGCTGTTTCTAAGGGCCAAGTACACCCGGTGGGTGGAAGGCCTGGCGAACCTTGCCAGGGCGGCGAGCGGTGTTTCAAAAATGGGCCGGCACAGGAAGGCCAGTCCCAGAGCCATTCAGGGCAAGAAACAGCGGCCGGAAAAGGCTTGTTGAGAATATGAGCAACGTAGATCGTACAGATATTGTGCTGGTCAATCCCCGCCATCGGTTTGGAAAGGAGATCTTCCGCTCTCAGCGCCACGTTGTCCCGCTGTCACTCCTAGCTGTCGCCACCCCGGTGGACGCCGCAGGGTATCGGGTGGAGATCATTGATCAGAAGACCCACCCGCAGTGGAAGAAGCGTCTGCTTGCGGCACTGCAGCGCGAGCCGCTGTGTGTTGGTCTCACCTGCAAATCCGGTCCCCAGATAGCGCACGCCCTCGAGATTTCCCGCCTCGTCAAACAACATTCCTCGGCACCTGTCGTCTGGGGGGGGGTCCATCCAAGCCTGTTGCCAGCGCAGACCCTCGAAAACGAGTTCGTCGACATCGTCGTGCAAGGCGAGGGGGAAGAAACCTTCTTGGAGTTGGTGGACACCCTGAAACACGGCGGTCGGCTCGATGGGGTGAAAGGCATTTGGTACAAGGCAAACGGGGAGCTCCGCGGCAATCCGACTCGGCCTTTGATCGATCTGAATCAACAGCCTCCACTGGCCTACCATCTGGTCGATGTTCACGAACATCTGGAGATGAAGCTTGGCAACCCCCTTCTCAGAACGTTCACCAGCCGGGGTTGTGCCTACAAGTGCACCTTCTGCTACAACGTTGGCTTCAACCAAGCCATGTGGCGCGGCTTATCTGCGGAAAAGACGATTGAAAGACTTCTAGACCTGGCGACGAGGTACGACCTGAAGGGCTTCATCTTCTCCGATGACAATTTCTTTGGCGACCTCGACCGGGCCAGACGAATTTTGGAGGGGTTGACCGAGGATGGAAGGGGTCTGGTTCTCGCCAAGCTGGATATTCGCGCGGACATTCTCTACGACTTGGACGACGACTTCTTGTGGTTGATGAAAAAAGCCGGCTGCTCGGTATTGAACGTTGGGCTTGAGTCAGGTTCGGAGAGGATTCTCAAGCTCATCAAGAAGGGAATAACCATTCCTCAGATACTAGCTATCAATAGCCGCCTGAAACCTTTTGATATCATTCCGAAATACTCTTTCATCATGGGCTACCCAACGGAAACGAGGGAAGAACTCGGGCAAACCGTGTCTTTTATTCTTCACCTCATCGCAGAGAACCCAGACATCGTAAAGAGTCTGAACTTCTACACGCCTCTTCCGGGTACGGAATTGATGGACCTTGCCGTAGAGCACGGGTTCTCAGTGCCAGAGCGATTGGAAGACTGGATTCCCTTCAATTACCGGACGGTCAATCTCCCTTGGTTGTCCGATGACCGCAAGAAGTTGATGGAGATGCTGCACTGCTGCACCAATTTTCTGGAGAATCATTCCTTTTTTGACCCGAAGATCGACATCCATCCAATCTTCCGGCACCTGGCCAAACTCTATCGTCCTTTCGCCCGTTTCCGAGTCGAAAAGATGTTCTATCGCCTGCCGTTGGAGATTCGACTCTTCGAGGCACTGGGGCTCTACAAAAAGCAGGCATGACAGTGCTTTCACCTGCCGCTGTCGTGGATATTCATTCGGCAGCATTCTGTTTCGGATACAGACCAAGATACTCGGCAAGCTTGCGCTCGATGGGAAATTGGTGAAAGAGCTTCTCGACCCTCCATTGCGCGATGGGGTAGTAGAGCGCCGCTACCAGTTTCACCAAGGGGCCGGTCTGTTTGTAGGAATTGACGAAATTGTTCCTGCTGGCCAGCATGGCCGTGAAATCCAGCATTCGTAGAATCTTGCGTCGTTCTGACGTAATCCAGGGGGAGCGCCGACCCACGGTCCGGTAGTTGAGGGAGACCCATCCCTCGAGGGATTCCGGGGGCCGAAATCCATTCTCTACGCAATGCTCATACATCCCCGTTCCCGGGAAGGGTGTGTAGATGTTCAGCCGCGGAACCGCATTCTTGTTCTCTTTGGGAAGCCGCAAGAAGAAGGACATCGTCTGGGCGATTTCAGCGATCGTTTCTGTAGGGTAGCCCACCATGAAATAGTACGCAGGAAGGATATCGAACTTCGCGAGCCGCCGATTGAACTCTGCCAGGTCTGAAACACTGAAACTTTTGTTGAGGAGTTCCTGCATCCGCGGCGCTACCGACTCCACGCCGATTTGCACCATTCGACAACCGCTCTCACGCATCATTTGCAGCTCGGAGTCCTTGAGATGGGCTAGAACGGAGATGTGACCGTCGACTTTCGGTAGCGAAATGTCCAGCTCTTCTTCTTTTATTCTCCGAAGAATTTCTAGTGCCCGGTCCTTGTTCCCGAAGAAGTTGTCATCCGAGAAGATGATGCCTTTTGCTCCGGTCTCGCTGACCAACCGTTTGATCCTGGTGATCGTTTCGTCCGGCGTCAGTGAGCGCCACGTACTGTTGTAGACCTTGGTGTTGTAGCAATAACCGCAGCGAAAGGCACACCCACGACTGGTTTCGAAGGTAAGGTGCCATCTGCCGAACAGCTGGACCCTGTACTTGTTCATGTCCAGGAGGTGATATGCCAAGGGAGGTTGGGAATTCAGGTCGATGAACGGCCGTCGCTCGGTTTGTCTGACCGCCCCTTCCTCCTTGAACCAAATTCCCTTTACCGTGGAGAGTGGTTCGCTCTCCTCCAGGGCTCTCACCAAATCAAGAAAGGTTTCTTCCCCCTCGCCTTGTACAACGATGTCGACGCTTGGATCCTCCAGGGTCTGCGCTGGCAACAGGGTGGGGTGGATTCCTCCCCAGACGATGGGTGTCTCGCCGAGGTCCCTGGCCAACCGAGACGCTTCCAGTCCGAAGCGGATCTGCGGCCCGGTCATGGCAGACACTCCGAGGCAGACAGGTCCGCTGCGCAGTTCGTCGGTCAGGCGCGTTCTCCAATTTGATTCTATCCGCTGATCGACGATGACCACGTGGTACCCAGCCTGATGCAATGGCGTGGCAACGGTGAGCACCGACAACGGGAGCTCGGTACGGGGCTGAACCGCCCCTCCGAACTTCACCGCGGGATAGAAGAGCACGACCTTTTTCACGATTCCGTTTCCCTTCTGGATCCGGTTGCGTTCACTGCAGGTGCCAGCTGACCGGTCACACCGATGCCGGGTTCACCTCTTCACCGCCCGGGCTGCCACATAGTACCCGGTCGCGAACCGGGTCGGCCAAGCGGAGAGCTGCTCGAACCCCCCCAGGAAGCGCAGAAACCGAGCCCGCGCCCGGGTCGAGCCCCGCTTTTCGAGAAGGCGGGCCAGGGCCACTACCAGGGCCCGCGGGCAGTGCAGAACGGCACCCGTGCGGTCCACCGCGAAACCGCACTGCTCCAGGGCTCGGCGCAGTCCCGCCGGCCGGTAGGTGGCGCCGACCCGGTAGGGCAACAGCCCCAGGCGGTTGAGCAACTGGAACGGCAGGACCTGGCGCAAGGCCACCACCGGGTTGCTCAGGTTGTCGAGGGTGATGAGCAGGGTGCCCGCCGGCCGCAGCACGCGTCCGATCTCCCGCAGACTCTCGACAATCTCTTCCCGGCTGTCAAAGTGGTCGAGGGTCGAGTTGGAGAACACCACATCGAAGGTATCCGAGGCGAACGGCAGTCGGCGGGCATCCCCCCCCACTGCCAGCAGCCCGGGGTGGTTCCGATGGGCCCTGCCTCCGGTCTCAACCGAAAGGTCCACACCGACCACGGTGCTGGCCCGCGCCGCCAGCGCCCCGTACAAACCCTCGCCGACCGCCTCGTCGAACAAGTCGGTCTTAAGGAGTCGCCCGGGCGCAGCCGCGGGCAACCACCGGGCCAGAAGATCCCGGTAGAGCGCATCGCTATGGGCGCGCCACAGTTGCTGGGGGTGACCTTCCCGCCACTCCCGGGCGACGCGGTCCCAGTATTTCCCTGTGTCGGTCACGATTCGTCCGTCCACCGGTTGGGGGCGGGTTGCTCTCCACCGCCACTCCCGCGCTGTCCCAGGGTTCGTCTGATCAGGCCCATCCGTCGGGCTCCGGGGCCTTGGTACCCGGCATTCCTCGGCGAATGACTTCCATGACGGCCGAGATCTCCCCAGGGGTCAGCACCTGCCGCCAGCGCAGGGTCCCGTAGTAGGCGGCCACGAACACGCCGAAAAGGCCGGCATTGACGCCCCAGGATCCGCGCAGGGCCAGTACGGGCAGGAACAGAGCAGCCCAGGCGATGGCCAGCCACCAGCCGCGCAGGGAATAGGCGGCCTGCCTCCCCACGGTCCTGCTGAAGTAGACGGCGTCCACCGCCGTCGCAATGCACACCGCGAGGCAGGCGCCCCAGCCGCCCTGCCACGCGATCAGCACCGGCGCCAGCGCCCAGAACGCGACCAGTTGCAGGGCCGCCGCCTTCAGCGCCACCCGGGGACGTTCGTAGACCAGGGCCAGCAGGCCTCCCACGTTGGTCAAGGCCAGCAGGAGCAGGCTCGCCGTCAACGGCACCAGGTTCGCCCCCACCGGCCGGTACACCTCCCCGAACACCAGGGGAACCAGGTCGTCGCCGAGGAACAGCAGGCCGTACACGGCCAGCACCCCAGCCACCGCCAACCCCTTGAGCAGCCGCTCGACCCAGGCACACAGCAGGTCCGGCCGCTGCCGGGCCAGGAGCGAGGTGAACAGGGGCATGAAGGACCAGGTCACCTGGGACACCGCCAGGGCCAGGATCATGTAGACGCTGTAGGCGAGTCCGAAGAACCCCACCTGCTGATAGTCCCCGGATACCACCCGCACCAGGGCGTCGCCGCTGCGTTGCGCCCCCGCGACGAGCAGTTGGCTGGCGAAGACCGTGAGTCCGAAGCGCAGATAGGGAGCCAGCCGCCACACGTCCAGGCGCGGGCGAGCAAACGCCAAGTGGGGCCGCGCCCACCACAGGCCCAGCGCCAACACCACCAGTTCGGCGGCCAACAGCCCCAGGCAGGCCCCCTGCAGGCCGCCCCAGAGGTACCCCGGCACCAGCAACGCCAGAACGGTCCACCCACGCACGACCTGTCCCATGCCCCACAGGGCGGCACGGTTCAGGCCCAGGAACAGGGAGAAGAACAGCCGGGTCACCGACTGCACCCCGACGGCGCAGGCAACCCAAAACAGGGCCGTCCGGTCGAGATCGGGAAACCAGAGCGCCGTGAGCAGCAGGAACAGGCAGGCGGCCAGGAAGCCGCCGCCCACGCGCACCGTGAACAGGCGCCCGAAGAACCTCGCCAAGCCGGCCCGGTCCCCGGCCAGGCCCGGAACGTAGCGGCTGATCACCGCCTGGATGCCCAGGCCGCCGGCCAGTATGAACCACAGGGACAGGGAACTGATCAACGCGTAGCGGCCGTAGGTCTCGGGCCCCATCAGCCGGGGCACGAGAGCGGCGAAGAGGAAGGCGCCGGCAACCTGGGCCCCCCACTGCACCACCAGCAGCCCCGCGTTGCGGACCGAGGCCCGGGCTTCGCTGGCCATGGCGGCACCCGACCCCGTCTCCGGCGACGGCAGGTCCACCCTGGCGGTGCCGTTCCTGCGGTCGTCCCCCGGGATCAAGACCGCTCCCCGTCGACGTGCCGGGTTCCCAGGCGGAGAGTCCCTCCGCGCCTCAGCGCCGTCTCTCCCACCGCTGTCTCACGGCCACCACGCGGTTGTAGATCCAGCCCACCAGGGAGCCGGCCAGGGTGCCGACCGCGAAGCCGTAGGCGGCGCCGACCAGGCTGCCCACGAAGGTTACCCGGTAGCCGAGGAAGTACTGGCTCAGCAGCCGCAGGTGGGCGCCCACCTGCTCTCCCCCCTTCAGGACCAGCCAGTTGGTGGCGATGAACACCCCTAGGCCGAACAGGATCCCCAGGGCGAGGCCCAGGACCCTGGCGTTGAGCCCCAGCACGCCGCCCAGGAGGTGTTCGATTTCGGCGTTTCGATCCTTGCCCGCGTCACTCACGTTGCCACCCTTTCCGTTTGGGTTCCGTCACACGCGGTCGAGCAGGTCGCGGAGCGACCAGGCCTCGGCCCGGCGCCGGATACGGTAGACGTGCAGCGCCAGGGTCAGGTTCCGAAGATAGGCGAACAGCCACCCGAACAGGAAGCCCCAGAAGAAGCTGTAGCCGAACGCCACGAACGAACCCCGCACGGTGACGGTGTAGCCAGCGAAGTATTGGGACAGGAGTCGCAGGTTCGGTCCCACCACGGGCCCACCCTTTACCACCAGCCACAGGGTGGCGGCAAACAGCAGCAGGCCCGACACCGACCCCACGGCGACGGCGAAAGCCAGCTTGTCGAGCCGCGCGAACGCCCGCCGCAGCAGCGCTTCGGGCACCCGGGCCGCCGTCTTCCCCCGGTCCTCCTCCAGGTACTCCTCCTCCTCGTTCACCTGCCACAGGTCGTTGCGGGCCCCCAGGGCGTTCTGGGCGGCCAGCACCCCGGTGAGCATGGAGTGGTCCATGTTGTTGTAGCGGTGCATGCCGCTGCGCCCGATGGTCTGGAGATTCTCGAACCCCTCCAGGTAGCCCTGGATCACCGCCAGATGGTCCCGGTAGCCCTCGTCGTAAACCGGGTAGGCGTCGGGCTGCCGGATCACGCAGTGGTCCACCACTTCGTCCGACCGGGCCAGGCCCAGCTCGCCCAGCTCCCGGGCGGCCAGCTCCCCCAGTTCCCCGTCCGAGAGGTTCCACAGCTCGTCGCCCTCGTTACAGAAGTACTCCATCCCCACGCTGGTGCGTCCCGGTTCGGGCACCATGGCCGCGCTCCAGTTCTTGAAGTTCTGGATGCGACCCACCCGGGCGGTGGAGCTGTGCACGTAGATCCACTGGTCGGGAAACAGGCTCGGCCGGTCCACGATCAGCACCACGATCAGAAACGATCGGTGGGAAAGCCCGGCCGCGGCCTGCCGCACCTCGGGGGGCGCTGCCGGCTCCAACAGACCCACCAACCGGTCGATCGGCACGCTGGAGATGACGTGGCTGGCCGCTTGGGTCGCGGTCGCCCCGTTGTCCCGGAAGCCGACGCCGGTGACCCGCCCGCCGGCGTGGGTGATGCGCACCGCCTCGCAGCCGCACCGCACCCGGCCCCCGCCAGCCTCCACCGCCTCCCGGAAGCGCTCCCACATCATCCCCGGGCCCAACCGCGGGTAGTCGAACTCTTCGATCAGGCTCTTCGCCTTGCGGACCCCGAGCAGGGCGTTGGTCACCGCCGAGGCCAGGGAGAGGCCCTTGATGCGCTGGGCGGCCCAGTCGGCCCGGATGCTCCGGCACGGAATCCCCCACACCTTCTCGGTGTAGGTCTTGAAGAACGTCTCGTACAGGCGCTGCCCGAAGCGGTTCGACACCCACTGTTCGAAGTTCTCCTCCGCGGGGTGGGGCACCAGTCGCGCCCGCGCGTAGCTCAGCAGGATGCGCAGGCTCTCCAGAACCCCGAGGTTGCCCAGGGTGTTGGCGATCGACAGGGGGTAGCGGTAGAACTTGCCGCCGAAAAAGATCCGCGACAGCCGCGGCACCCGCAGCAGATCCTCTCCCATCATGCGGTGCCACAGGCGGTCGATGGCCGCGTTCTTGGTGAAGAAGCGGTGGCCGCCCACGTCGCACAGGTAGCCCTTGTACCCCTCGGTGCGGGCGATCCCCCCCACGCTGCCGCGCGACTCCAGCACCACCGGGCGGGCACCGTTCTGGACCAGCTCCTGGGCGGCGGCCAGGCCCGCCGGGCCGCCGCCCAGGATCAGGATCGGCTCGCTGCTACCCCCCATGGGCGGACCCTTCCGAGGGCTTCCCGTCGACGCGCTGGCCGCCGCGCCCCGAACCCAACCGGAAACGCGCGGCGCCGATGGCGAAGGCCAGGCCGCTGTACCAGAAGTACAGCCAGTGCCAGGGCACCACCTGGGCGGCGAAGACCGGCCCTCGCCGCCGCCAGAAGAAGCGGTACAGGTCGCGGTTCAGCACCAGGAGGGTCATACCCAGGACGGCCGGCAGGGGCCAGGCGGCCGGGGCGGCGAGGGCCCAAACCAGGGCCGGGAGCAGCAGCCAGGCGAGCGCCACGCTCACCCGGGCGGAGGTCTTGAGGTTCAGGTCGTTTTCGAAGGTCCCCCGGGACAGGATCAGCGCGGTCCACGGCAGGGCCCGGTCGAGGAAGTCCGCCTTCAGCAGGGAGACCACGCCCCAATGCTTCAGGTGCTTGACCTGGAGGGCCTTGAGCAAGCGGATCCGGTGACCCGCGGCCCGCAGGCGGTAGCCGAGTTCGATATCCTCGATGCACGGGCGCCGGTAGGACTCGTCGAAGCCCCCGAGGGCGAGGAAGGTCTCCCGCCGCACGGCCCCGCAGCCGCTCCAGAAGGTCCACGCCTCTTCGGCGGAAGTCTGGTGCACATGGTGGTGGAGCAGGTTCTTGTACTGGGAGAGGAAGTTGGCCTCGGAGGGTGCGTCATCGTAGGAACCGAACAGGGCGTCCACGCCGGGTTCCGCAGCGAACGCAGCCGCCACCCGCCCCACCCCGTCCGGGGGAATGGTCACGTCGGCGTCCACGAACCACACCACCTCGCCGCTCGCCTCCCGCGCCCCGCGGTTGCGGGCCCGGGCCGGCCCCCCGGCCTGGGGGAGACGCAGCACCCGGGCGCCGGACTGCTCGGCCACCCGCCACGAGCCGTCGGAATCCCCGTCGGCCACCACCACGATCTCCCACGGCGCCGGCTCGGCGGCCTGCAGGCTCGCCAGGCAGCGACGGAACGCCTGCCCGCCGTTATGCACCGGCACCACCACGGAGACCTTCGTTTCCAGAACGGAATTCACGAGCGGAAAGCACTCCCCCCGGAACCGGGTTTTCGCCCCGCTGCCCGGGTCAGGGATTTCGTTGTTTCGGGCCGACGCCGTACGATTTGGCCGCCGACTGTATCACGCCGTAGGCCGTCAACGGAAAGCCCGGGTGGCCGCGCCGCGTCATTCGGCCGATCGCCAGGCAGAGTACTGCCGGAGCCGCTTGCTGAACCGCCAGCGGCGGAACAGTTCCACGAAGACTCCCAGCTCCACGATCTCGGCGTTGAGCTTTCTCTTGAACTTGAGGGACGGGGTGTTCAGGATGTACGAGACGCTGTACAGCTCGGTGCGGCCCAGGGCCGCGAGGTCCCGGTAGGCGGCGGTGCGGACCAGGGCCGCCACCCCGTGTCCCCGGAACCCTACCCGGGTGTAGGCGTCGAACAAATATGCCTGGCCGGGTCCCAGGGGGAACCCGTAGCCGCGGAAAGTGCACCGCTCCAGGTTGAACCAGGTAAACCCCACCAGCTCGCCGTCCCGGCGCACGCCCACGCACCGGTTGCCGGCCTCCAGCCTACCCCGGTACTTCGACTCCTGGCCATTCCGGCCAGGGAGGGCCGCCAGTTCCCCCATGGCTTCCGGGCCCAGGTGCTCCACCGAGAATCCGGCCAGTTGGGCGTCGAAGTCGTTTTCCCCCAGCAGCCCCAGTCCCTCCCGGAACACGTACAGGGGCATGACGCTGACCCCCAACCACGCGCAGCCGTCCACCACCAGCCGCGTCAGGCCGCTGTAGCGGACCTTTCTCCAGAGGTGATCGAGATACCCGGAAGCAGCCACGCCTATCCTGCGCCGTGAGCGGAGCCGAACCGGCGCCCGTACTTCCCGTCGCCGGCCTCCAGCCCCAGCCGCCGCCGCAGCTCCGCCGGCGCCATGATCTGCCGCTCGTTGGCCCCGGCCAGGGCGTGCACCCGGCGCACGAGGTCCTCGTTGCGGGCCAGCCGGCTGCGCCCCCGGTCGAGCCAGATATTGTCCTCCAGACCCACCCGCACCCCGCCCCCGGCGGCGATCGCCATGGCGTTGACCCCCAGCTGGGCGTCCCCGATCCCGGCCATGCTCCACAGGGAGCCGGGGGGCAGGTCCCGCACCATGATCCCGGCGTGGAGCAGGTCGGCCTGGGCGCAGGCCAGGTTGCCCAGGAGCAGGTTGAAGTAGTGGGGGGGCTCCAGCAGGCCTTTCGACTCCAGGTACTTGGCCGTGTTGATCATGCCGGTGTCGAACGCCTCCAACTCCGCCAGCACTCCCCGACGCTGCATCTCGGCGGCCAGCGCCTGGATCATGGACGGCGTGCTCACGCTGGTCTCCCGGTTGAAGTTCACCGAGCTCAGGGTCAGGCTGCCCATGTCGGGCTTCAGGTCGCCGTCGAGCCCGAGGGGCGCGGCACGCTCGGCGAACCCGGGAAAGGTGCGCCCGCTCAGGGAAACGCAGATCACCAGTTCCCGGCTGATCCTTCGGATCCCCTCGATGATCCGGCCGTACACCTCCCGCCGGTAGGTGGGTTCCCCGGTCTGTTCGTCCCGGGCGTGGAGGTGCACCATGGTGATGCCGATCTCCACCGCCCGGTGCACGTCCTCCACGATCTCGGCGACGGTCAGCGGGACGTGCGGTGTCATCGCCTTGGTGGGGATCATTCCCGTGGGGGCGAAGTTCACGATCAGGTCCATTTGCTGTCCTCGCAAGGGAGCCTACAAGTCTCTGAGCCGGCAGGCTCCAGCCCCGGCGACCGGCTTGAGTCCCCGGGTAGACCACCAGTGGCTTAACGCTTTTCCCAAGGCGTGAAACGCACCCGCCGGGTGTTGGCCTTCAAGCTCCACGCCTTGCGGTCCGGGAACCGGGCCAGAAGGCGGGCATTCGAAGCCGGGTCCATCTCCCGAGCCCAGAGAACGGTCTGGGCCTCGAAGTCCGCCCCGTTGTAAACCCACTCGTCGTTGCGGCCCCGGTGCTCCGGGGGCGGTCGGACGACGATCAGGTGTTTGCCCCCGGCGGCCTCGAGCCGCTCGATGGTCTCGGCCCGATACTCGCTCCAGATCTTGGGATAGACCGGGGCCAGGGAATAGTACAGGTGCAGAGCCAATGCCCCGGCGAAGGTCGCCAAGGCCACTGCAGGCATTCCCGCCGCCATGGCTCGACCGACCGGGCGACCACGAAATCGCCACAGGCGCAAACGCCGCAGCCCCGTCACGGCAAGGGCGACGACCAGGGGAGCCACCGGGGCGTAGTAGTGGGGAAACCCGGCCAGCGTGGCAAGATTGGCGACGATGAGGGCGCCGCAGGTCAACAGTCCGAACCGGGCCCAGCGGTCCCGCCAGGCCCAGGGCAGAGCCAGCAGGGCCATGGTGAACAGGGGGCCCAGGTAGAAACTCCAGAGCCGCTCAAACCTCCGCTCGTACTCCCGGGTCAGCCACCACCGCCAACGGCGGGCCCCGCCCTCATCGACCGCTTCGGAAGGTTCCGCCTCTGTTTCAGGGTCCGGGCTCTCCGGAAAGATTCGCGGCAGGACGAAGTGGGAACCCATGCCCGAGGCGGACTCGTGGGCCGCGTGGGGCATCAGCAGAGGGTCGCCGGTCACCCGGTAGTTGTAGTAACCCAGGCCGGCCCCGGCCACGGCCAGCACGGCGGCGATCGGGAAGACCACGCGCCAGCGCCGGGCCGCATCTCCTTCCCGCCCTCCTCGGGCGAGCCACCACGCGAACACGGCCGCGACGGGGAGGCTCGCCACCAGGCCCTCGTAGGGCCGGCTGGCGGCCAGCACTCCAAGGCCCACCGCCAGCACCGCGGCGTGTCGGGGTTTCGCCTCCCGCACCAGGCGGCGCAGTGCCCCGAAGACCAGGCCCCCCCCCAGCATGGGCACGGCCCCGCCCCAGTAGCTCAGGCTCCAGTACAGGAACCGGCCCCGGTACCAGTCGTCGAACACACCGAAATGGGTCAGGGCAACTACGCCCCCGAGCAGCGCCCAACGGGGCGGAACCCACGCCTGGAGCATCCAGGTGAGCGCAGCACAGGCCAGGGCCCAGGAGATCCACACCCCCACCAGGGGGGATCCGGTCAGCACCTGTCCGAAGGCGAGGAAGAGCCCCTGTGCAGGGGGGTACTTCGACTGGTAGGTGGGCTCGACCAGGATGTGCCGGCTCTCGAAGTGCTCCGCCAGGGGCGGCGTGGGGTTGGTCAACCGCCCGTGAGCGAAGGTGTCGGCCGCCAACAGATAGCTGAACTCGTCCTGGACCCGGGGCACGGGCCAGCGCACGGAGGACAAACCGGCGCTGATCCCCAGGGCCAGTAGGCCCACCGCGGCTGCGGCCAGGGCTTTTCTTCTGGCCAGGCGCCCGACCCAGCGGGAGACCCGCCGCCGGATGGGCGCTGCGAAGCCCGGCCGGAAAAGGGCCAGGGTCACCAGGGCGGCAAGGGCCCCGCCCTCGAAGTAGAGGAGTCCGTGCATGCGTCATTCCCGGGCAGGGGTTCTTGCCGTCTTCCGGGACGATTCACGGCCGCCGCCGGATCCCGATCCGCTCTCGCGGTTGCCGCGCTCACCGCCGACCCGAGCCAGCTGCGGCGGCCGCAGGTCGGCCTCAAGCAGCCAGAGCTCCCGGTCGTCGAAATAATCCAGCAGCGGGCCGTTCTTCCCCCTCCCCAGGTCCCGGGCCCACACCACCGGCGCAGCGTCGATGTCGGCCCCGTTGTGCACCCATTCCTGGGGTGAAGGATGGTTCGAGCGGTATTTGACCACAATCAGGTGTTTGCCACCCGCCTGTTCCAGTTGCTGCTGGATCCCGGCCCGGCGCAGGTGCCAGGGCATCTCTTCCCCTTCGGCCCGCCCGGCGTAGGCGACGTGTTTCCCGAGTGCAACCCCGAAGGTCAGCAAACAGACCGCCAAAACGGCCAGGGACAACACCCGGCCCATCGGCAGACTGCGAAGGCGCCAGGCACCCAGCCCCCGGAGCCCTTCCAGCACAAGATAGAGGAGCAGGGGAGCCACCGGGGCGAAATAGTGGGGGAACCCGGAGACCGTCACCAGGTTTCACGCCGCCACCAACGCCACCGTCCCTCCCGCGAACCGCATCCACGGTCGACCCAGGCGGGGCGCGGCGAACAGAAGGGGAAGGGTGAGGGCCCACCCCAGGTAGAACCGCCACGCCCGGCGGAACCGATACACCCGCTCCATGACCTCCCCCTTCCAGCGGGCCCGGTGCCGGATGCGGGTGACCGAACGTCCCTCGGCGGCGCCCTCCAAACGAGGCCGTTCCTCCTGGAAAGGCTGCCACTCGAAGTGTCGCATGGCGGAGGCGTCTTCGTGAACCCAATAGGGCAGTTGTACCGGGCTGCCCGTCACCCGGGCGTTGTAGGCCCCGGTCGCGGCCGCGGCCAGGGTGAGCCCGCCCAGCAAAGCCCCAAAAACTGGGGCCACAGGGGAAACCCCCGATCGGCGAACACGCTTCACCGCCCAGACGATCAACACCCCCGCCACAGGGAGCGCGGCCAGCAGCCCCTCATAGGGTCGGCTGTTGGCCAGCACCCCCAACCCGGCCGCCAGGATCCAGGCGTCCCGCGCCCGGGGTTGGTCGTAGATGCGGCGAAGGGCGCCGAACACCAGGGCGCCGGCCCCCGCGGCCACCGCCCCACCCCACAGGCTCTGGCTCCAGTAGAAGAACAGCGGGAACTCCCAGTTCCCGAACACCCCCCACCGCACCACAGGTAGCAAGCCCCCGAGCAGGGCCCACCCCGGCGGCACCCAGGCCCGCAGCATCCACCAGATCGCCGCGCACATGCCGGCGAACGACAGCCACGCACCGAGGATGGGTTGGCCCGTCAGCACCTGGCCCACGGCCAGGGCCAGACCCTGGGCCGGAGGGTACTTGGACTGGTAGGTGGGGTGTTGCAGCACGTGTTGGATCTCGAAATGCCGCCACAGGGGATGGGTCGGGTTGGTCGCCCGGCCGCGGGCGAAGGTGTCGGCAGCCAGCAGGTAGCTGAACTCGTCGTGCACCTTGGGGACCGGCCAACGCACCGCCGAGAGCCCCGCGCTCACCCCCAGGGCGACCACCACCACGCACCCGAACGCCAGGAACCGGCTTTCTGCCAATCGGGAGAGAAACTGGGTCCGCCGCCGGACACTGCACCCCACAAGACCAGGCCACAGACGAAGCCACAGCACCGCCCCGGCGCCGAGGACCAGCAGAACCTTGCCTTCGGGTGCGACCAGTCGTTCCATTGCGTGCTGCTCCGGGGATAGAGACCGGGCTTGAGTCCTCGGGATTGAACTGGACACCGCGCCCGGCAGCTGGGTCCTACGCAAAGAAAAGCCCGGGCCCATGTAGGGGCCCGGGCTCATTCATGCAGCTCTCATCCCCGCAGGGATGGGAACCTTAGAACAAGGTGTTGAACGTTGCCGGGTCGGCAACGGTGTTCGGCAACCGTGCCTCGTTCACATCGTCGGTCGTGGCCGGCGGAATGGCCGGCGGGGCCGGCAGGTTGGCGATGGCGTTGCCCGTGGTGTCGGCCACCCCGGTCAGGTCGATGACGAAGGTGTCGCCGGCGTGGGTGGTGTCCGCGGCCACGGTGAACTCGAACCAGCCGTAGGTGGCGTCGTTGGACCACACCCAGGTCGCCGCCGGCACCGTGGTGTTGGTGTCCGCGCCGTCGGTGAAGGTGATGGTGGGCGCCGTGGCCCGGTCCATGTACTCGCCGAAGCCGTAGACGTAGAGCTCGACCATCTGCGCAGCCGGATCGCCGGTGTTGTTGGCGCTGGTGCTCTGGCCGCCATAGTAGACGCCGCTGGCAGTGTTGTTGATCTCGGTGTCAGCCACCGTGAGGGTGTCAGCGCCGTCGAAGGGGCCTTCCATGCCGTCCTCGTTGACACCGGTGACGACGAACGTGATCTGGGTGCCGCCGTCGAGGAAGGTCTTCTCCTCATCACCGTGGAAGGTGTCGAACTTCCGGTAATCGACACAGGCCTCGGCGTACTGGACGAGCACTGTCGGGTCGGCGTGGCCGCCGCTGAAGGTGTCACATTCGACCAGGTTCCACTCGGGGGCCGTGGTGCCGTTGGTGGCGTAGATGCAGTACTCGGCGGCGTTCGGGTCGCTCGCCCACTGGATATCGAAGCAGTCGTCGCCGGCGTCGAAGGTATCGTCCGGGTCCTGCAGGGCAAGCCCGGTGACCGCGGCCACCTCACCGGCTCCGTAGATGTTGAAGTACAGGTTGCTGGAGGTGGTGTTGCCGTTCGCCGCGCCGACGTTGTAGTTCAGGCGGTAGTAGGTGCTCGCGGCCAGCGGCCCGTCCACGGGCGTGACGATGAGTTTGCAGCCGGCCTCGACGGTGGCGGTCACCGCGACGAAGCGGCCGTAGGTCTGGTCGTACAGGGTCACTTCGATGGGCGAGATGACCTGGTCGAACCAGACGAAGATCGGGGCGTCGGCTTCGTGCGTCCGGTCGTCGACGTTCGAGTGCACCATGGAGATGCCGTTGGCCCAGTTGAGCTCGAACTTCAACATGTCCGGCTGATCCCAGAAGGGGTCGTAGTCCCAACCGTAGCCGGCGCTGTAGTCGGCGAAACCGTCGCCGTCCGCGTCGTAGGGCATCACCCAGAAGTCGAAGTCGATCGGGTTGAGCAGACCGGAGCGGGGCAGCCCGGTGAAGGAGAAGTTGCCGTCCGCGTCGACCACGGTGGACTGGAACAGGGGGTAGCCGCTGGCGCGGGCGTCCACGATCACGGTAGCGCCCACGGCGGGCCCGAACTCCTCGGCGAACACCTGACCCTCGATGGTCTGGTCGGCAGGCACCATCACCAGGTCACGGGACATGGAGCAACCTTCCGAGCCGCCCCAGACAAAGTCAAAATACGTCCACGGACCATAGTCGTAGTACTCGGCGTAATCACTTTGGAAGGACATCCACGGCACGTCGTCGTAGACCTCGATCTCGTTCTGGCACAGGAGCTGGCTCAGGTTGAACTGCAAGTTCGCCTGATAGGTAGCCTGATCCCCATTGCCGATGCCCTTGTCGGCAATGGTGCGGAACATCAGTTCGACGGGAAAGAACGGGACCGCCGCCGCGGTTTCGTCCGCCTCGGTCTTGGGGTCGTCCTTCACGGCCGGCTTCGTGTAGCTCATTGTCAGCTTCACGTCGGAGTCGAAGGGCACGTTTTTGATGGAGAACAGCCCGTTGGCGTCGGTGGTGGCCTCCTTGACGCTGCCGCCGATATACAGACCGACTTTGACTCCCGCGAGCTTGACCGCGCCGGGGTCGGTAACCGTGCCGAACGCGGTGAAGGTGGGCTTGGCACTGGCCGCAGCTCCCAGGTCTGTCGAGTTATCGCTGCACCCGATAAACGCCACGGGTGCTGCAATGAGCAGAGCAAGAAGAGTACTGAGTTTCTTCATTTCGTCATCCTCCTTCTGTTTGAGCTGGAGTAAAAAACCGCGTCAACAGCGTGTGTGTCCGAATCCTCTCGCGTGTCTAGCAACCTCCTTTCTGAAAAACCCTCCAGAGAAACCGCAACAACAGGAAAACATGCTTCTATCGGATCCTCCCGAAACGAAAGGTCCCCGCCCGAAACGGCAGGTGCCCTTTCGTGCCGACGGCGAACCGGATCCCGGCGTGGCGCACGCCGGGGAGGTACGGGTCGGCCAAGCGGACTCCCCTACGCGAGGGAGCACAAAACCGGGGTGAACGAACGAGAGACATCCCCCTCCGCCGCGGAACGCGGACGGCTACACGGATGGTGCGAGAATACGTAGGTGGGAGGTGCAGGCTCGTCATGAACGCCCCTTATCGCCCAATTCGCCCAGCACCTTTAGGAAGAACTTGTACATATCCCCTCCCCGACAACCAAACCGGCAAAAACGATACTGCGAAAAAGACCATATCTCCAGACCTGCTGTCAAGCACCAATCGATGGCTGTTGTTGGCACAATCCGCCACATTGCCCGCCGGTGTCAACGGGTCGGGTCGGGGCTTCATTCCATCCGACGGCTAGAACCCGATTGAATGCCAACACACTTTCTACATCTAATGTCACCCCGGCACAACGGTGCGCGAAGAGTTCGGCAGCCTTTCTCACGGTCCAGGGAACGGAAACGGCTCAAAAACATTTCCCGGCGGCCCGTAGGTTCCGACCAAACGTCACCCACACGGGAGATTCAGTCAAACCGCCACGTCCAGCTCCCCAGTTGGGGGCTCGCGGCCACCAGTTCGTCCCCCGGAGCCAGCGGCCCCACCCCGGACGGGGTGCCGGTGAAGATCAGGTCGCCGGGCAGCAGTTCCCAGGTACGGCTGAGGATCTCGATCACCCGTTCCACCGGGAACAGCATCTGGGCGCTGCTGCCCTGCTGACGCAGGGTGCCGTTGACCCTACAGGAGAGCTCCACCGCCCCCAGGTCGAGCCCGCGGGCGTCCGCCGCTCCTGCGCCTCCTGCGCCCGCGGCACTAGCCCCTCCCTGGGCGTCGCACCACTGGCCCAGGGGGGCGCTGGCGTCGAACGCCTTGGCCAGCTCCCAGGGGCGGCCGCGCGCCTTGAGGCCGTCCTGCACGTCGCGCAAGGTGAGATCCAGCCCCAGGGTGGCGGCGCACACCAGGTCCCGGGCGCGGCCCCGGGGCACCGCGCGGCCCCCGGCCCCCAGGGCCACCACCAGCTCCAACTCGTGGTGCACCGCGCCCACCCCGCGGGGCAGCCGCACCGCGCCGCCCCAGGGCACCAGGCTGGTGGAGGGCTTGAGGAACACCACGCACTCCCCGTCGTCCAACACCCCCATCTCGGCGATGTGCGCCGCGTAGTTGCGGCCGATACAGAACACCCGGCGGGGCTCGCAGGGGAGATCGACGAAGGGGGGCATGGGGCTCCTGTCAGCAGTCAGCACTCAGCCGTCGTAGCGGGCCACGAACTCCTCGAGCTCGCGCACGTTTTCCGGGGACCCGGCAAAAAACGGCGCCCGCTGGTGCAGTTCGGTGGGGGCGATCGCCATGATCCTGCCGCGACCGGTGCTGGCGGCGCCCCCGGCGTGTTCGACCAGGTACGCCATGGGATTGCACTCGTAGAGCAGGCGCAGCTTGCCGTTGGGCTTGTCGGGGTCTTTGCTGTCCGCCGGGTACATGAACAGGCCGCCCTTGAGCAGGGTGCGGTGGACGTCGGCCACCATGGAGCCGATGTAGCGGGCGCTGTACGGGCGCCCGGTGGCCGGGTCGGCCTGTTTCACGTGGTTGACGTACTTGCGCACTCCCTCGGACCAGTACGGGTAGTTGCCTTCGTTTACCGAGTAGGTCTTGCCCCGGGGGGGGATGCGGATGTCCGGGTGGGACTCCAGGAACTCCCCCACCGACGGGTCGAGGGTGAAGCCGTGCACCCCGTTGCCGGTGCTCATCACCAGCATGGTGCTGCTGCCGTAGATCACGTAGCCCGCCGCCACCAGGGAGTCGCCCGACTGCAGGAGGTCGGCGGTGGTGCCGTCCCAGCTGTTGACGGTGATCTTCTTGTGGATCGCGAAGATGGTGCCGATGGAGACGTTGACGTCGATGTTCGAGGAGCCGTCCAGGGGGTCGAAGGCGATGCAGTAGTGGCCCTTGGCGAACTGCTCGGGGATCAGGATCGGGCCCTCGACCTCCTCGGACGCCATGATGCAGAAGTGACCGCAGTGGTCGAACGCGGCCATGAACACGTCGTTGGCGAACACGTCGAGTTTGCGCACCTGCTCGCCCTGGACGTTCTCCTCGCCGGTGAGGCCCAGGATCTCTGCCAGACCGGCCTTGTTCACCTCCCGGGAGACGACCTTGGCCGCCAGGGCGATCTGGTTGAGGATGCCCGTCAGTTCCCCGGTGGCCGCCGGGTGCAGGCGCTGTTCCTCGAACAGGTGGCGCGTGAGGGTGATGCCGATCTTGCCGCTGGACATGGGTATCTCGCTCCCCGATACGGAACCTTCGAAACGGTCAGTGGTGCAAGAGTAGCGCGTCGCGGACGCCGGCGACAACCACCGAGGGGCCGGCGCTCAGCCCTTTTTGCGGCCCAGGGCCCACCAGGCGGCGCAGCCGACCACCACCGCCAACGCCGCGAAGATGGCGACCCCGACCCACAGGTGTTCCGGCCCCCCCGCGACCCGTTGCCTGGCGTGGTCGCTGACCCCCTTGAGCCGGTCCAGGGAACCGGCCCAGGCCGGGACCCCGGCGAGCACGGGGGGGATCGTGGAGTATCGAAAGACCCGGCGGGTTCGGCTGCTCATGGGGCGGTTCCCTCGAGTAAGGGGTCCAGATTCCGGGTCGGTGGCGACCCGGGTTGCGGCCGGCCCGTCATCCCCATTCCTGGCAGGACGACCGTAGACATCGAGACCCCGCTTTCAGACAGGATCTCGCGGATCTCGCGGATCAAGAAAACCAAACCACTCCTGATGGCTTAGCTCTTGCCCCTACAATCCGCGAAATCCGTGCAATCCTGTCCAAGACTGCCGTTGACTTTACCTTTCCTAAAACGCGAACGGCTTCTCACCGCGGGGTCCCGGGCGGGACCGCAGCTGTTCCTGGGTTGCCTCGCCGAAGGTGGCCAGGAACGCCAGGTAGTCGGTCACCCGCGGGCCGTCCCGGCCGGCACGGCGCAAGGCGTCAAGATCGGCCCGGGTGGTGGGCAGGTCGGCTTCAAGGTCGATCGGGAAGGAGTCCGCGGAGGATTTCATCGAACTTCTCCTCTAGGCCGTAGGCGCGGAAATAGGTCTGGATCTCGCGGCGGTCCACCCCCGGTAGCTGCAGCATCCGCAGCACGTCCGCCATCTCCTGCAGGGAACGCCCCTACCACCACATAGCGGTACCCCTGCCGGGTCAGGAACTGTTCGAGAAGTGCCAACACCTTGGCGAAGTTCCTGCGGTCCGCTGCGCCCGAAAAGGGAAGGTTGCCTGACGCCAGGGTACCACGGCCCGGGGCTCGCTCCCAGAAAGCCGGAGACCGCACACGCGGCCCGCCCTACACCACCACGCACGCGCCGCCGCGCCGCGGGTCGCCGGCACCGCGCACCGAGCCGTCGGCGGCGCGCTCCACCACGTGGACTCCGCCGAAGAACAGGTTCGGCTCGGGGAACGCCAGAAACTCGGCGGCGCCGAGCTCGGCGAGGAAGGCGCTCCCCGACGGCCAGCCCCTGGTCTCGGCGTGGAGCACCCCGGCCTCGAAGTGCACCCGGGGGGCGGCCACCGCGGCGGCCGGTACGTCGCCGCAGTCCACCAGCCGGCACACCACCTGGGTGACCGCGGTGCGGATGCGGTTGGCGCCGCCGCTGCCGAGCACCACCAGGCTGCCGTCGGGACGCTCCAGGAGCGAGGGGGACATCATGGTGGACAGCCGGCGCCCGGGGGGCCAGCGATGGAACCCCTGGGGGAACAGGTCCGCCTCCCCCATGAGATTGTTCATCATGATCCCGGTGTCGCCGAGCAGATGGCCGTTGCCTTCGCCGTAGCTGAATGTCACCGCCGCCGCGTTGCCGTCTCCGTCCACCACGCTGATGTGGGTGGTGTCGGGCGGCCCGCCGCGGGGTGACCGCACCCGCCCCAGGGGGCGCCCAGCCAGATCCCGGAAGCGCTCCTGCCAGGCGTCGAGCCCCAGTGCCTCGGCGCCGTCCCGCCGCGACTCGTCCGCCACCCGCATGGCCCGGCACAGGGCGTGTACCCGTTCCGGGTCGCGGCGGCACAGCACCGCGCCGTCTTCCCCCTCCAGCAGGCTCAGCATCAGGGCCACCAGGGCGCCGCCGGCGGCCGGCGGGGGGTTGGTGTGCAGGGTGGTGCCGCGATAGTCGACCCGCAAGGGGCGGCGGAACGCCACCCGGTAGGCGTCCCAGTCCTCCCGTCCCAGCAACCCCCCTGCCGCGGGACCGAACTGGCCCAGGGCCGGCTCCCCCAGGCAGCGGTCGTAGACCTGGCGCCAGGGCCCGCGGGCCAGTTCCTCCAGAAGCTCCGCCAGCTGCGGCACCCGGTAGCAATCCCCGGCGGCGAGGAGTTGTCCGTCGCGGCCGAACTGGCGTCGGCCCGCGGCGGTGTGCAACAGGATCGGCCGCAGTACCTGGAAGAAGTGCGCCTGCAGGGGTTCCAGGGGAACGCCGGCACGCAGCAGGCGGCAAGCGGGCGCGGCGACCTCGGCCAGGGAAAGGCGGCCCCAGCGCTCCAACGCCTGGCACAGGCCGGGGATCACCCCGGGCACCGCCGCGGCGCCGGCCCCGATGTGGAACGCCTGGGTGGCCGAGCCGAAGTCCAGCTCGGCGGGGAAGAAGTCCAACCCTTCGGGGGCACGGCCCCCCAGCCCCGGGGCGTCGGCGAAGAAGTCGCACACCGTCACCTCGCCGCTGGCGGCGCCGCGCACCAGCATCGCCCCGCCCCCGGCCAGGCTGGTGAGCACCGGCTCGCCGGCGGCGGTGGCGAAACAGGCCGCCACCGCGGCGTCCACCGCGTTGCCCCCGGCCCGGAGCATCCCGGCCCCGGCTTCGGCGGTTATCTTCGATCCCGCCGCCACTGCTCCGTTCATCCAGGCACTCTCCGGTCGGGGGGTGGGTCGGCGCACGCCGCCGCGGCGATTCTACGGGCACC
The DNA here is from genome assembly GCA_029211085.1 of Deferrisomatales bacterium. Classification (GTDB taxonomy): domain Bacteria; phylum Desulfobacterota; class Deferrisomatia; order Deferrisomatales; family JARGFW01; genus JARGFW01. The sequence continues at coordinate 51,330 of JARGFW010000006.1, forward strand.
CGGGGGCGCAGGTGAAGGGCGGGGAACCGGCGGCGCAAAGAGACACTCTTCCCGCCCGGGCGGGCGGACGCCCAACCACAACCCGGGGCGCGAGGTGTGAGCCTTCGGGACGGGGCGCTGCCTCCGGCGGGTCGCGATGCGACGACGCCCTGCCCATGGGGAGGCCGCGCCCCGCACTCCGCCAGGGCCCCATCCCTCGGGGTTTGCGGTGAGCGCGCGGCGGGGGCCAGAGAGTATATCTCCGCACAGGGCAGGTGGGGGTCCGCCCCGGAGAGCGGGGCGGGTCCACCGCCAGGCGACCGTCGGCAGGTGGGGAGGTTCCCCGTGGGCCGGCGCGCCCGCACTACCCGGCCGACGGCAACCTTCCACCATCGGACACTTCCGGCCCGCCGGAGGGGCGGACCCCCACCTCCCCCTACCCGAGGCGCCACGGTGCCGGGTTCCCCTGGGCGCGGCGCGTGCCTGCGGGACGGGGCCCTGCCTCCGGCGGGCCGCGATGCGACGACGCCCTGCCCATGGGGAGGCCGCGCCCCGCACTCCGCCAGGGCCCCATCCCTCGGGGTTTGCGGTGAGCGCGCGGCGGGGGCCAGAGAGTATATCTCCGCACAGGGCAGGTGGGGGT
>JARGFW010000006.1:52051-64880 GCA_029211085.1 Deferrisomatales bacterium
ATGCGACGACGCCCTGCCCATGGGGCGGCCGCGCCCCGCACTCCGCCAGGGCCCCGTCCCTCGGGGTTTGCAGCAGAGGCTCAGCTGCCCCATTGCATGGCCCGGGGCACCGGCAGGACCCGGAACCTCAACCGCCCTCGGCCTTGAGCCGCTCCAGCAGAACCTTGCGCTCGTTGGCCAGCTTGACGATGGTGTGGTTGGAGTGGCCCAGGCGCCCGGCCAGGCTCTGGAACAGGTGATTGGCCACCTCGGGGTACTTCTCGATCACCTCGGAGAGCTTGTCCCCCGGGTAGCGGCGCACGGTGGAGCGGCCCTTGGAGACGATGCTGGCCGAGCGGGCCTCGCCGGTGATCGCCGCCATCTCCCCGAAGTAGGCCTCGGGCTCGGTGATCTCGGCGATCTTCGTGCCGTTCTTCACCACCAGCAGGTGACCGCGGAGGAGCTTGAAGAAGTCCTTGTCGTTGTTGCCGTCGCGGAGGATGACCTCGCCGTCCTGGTACTCCTCCAGGTCGGGGTGGACCAGGTACGCCGGCAGCGCCTCCTTGGTCAGGGTGGTGCACTTGCGCACCTCCTCCAGGGAGGTCTCCCCCTGGCGCACCTTCTTCAGCCCGGCCTGGCGCAGCGGGGTCATGCCCTCCTGCATCGCGATCTTGCGCAGCTGGTCCTCGGGCACGCTGGCGTTGATCGCCTTGCCCACCTCCTCGGTGACCTCCATCAGCTCGTACAGCCCCAGGCGGCCCTTGTAGCCGTTGCCGTTGCACGCCGGGCAGCCCACCGGGCGGTAGATCTTCAGTTCCGGAAGTTCCTCCCGGGAGAAACCCATCCGCACCAGTTCCTCAGGGTCCACGTCGGTCTGCAGGGCCTTGCACTGGGGGCACAGGCGGCGGGCCAGGCGCTGGCTCAGCACCATCGTCACCGCCGAGGCGATCATGTACGGCGGGATGCCGATGTCCACCAGGCGGCCGATGGTGGAGGGGCAGTCGTTGGTGTGCAGGGTGCTGAACACCAGGTGCCCGGTCATGGCCGCTTTGATGGCGATCTCGGCGGTGGTCATGTCGCGGATCTCGCCCACCATGATGATGTCGGGATCCTGGCGCAGGAACGCCTTGAGGGCGGCGGCGAAGGTCATGCCCACCTCGTCGCGCACGTTCACCTGGTTCATGCCCTTGAAGTTGAACTCCACCGGGTCCTCGGCGGTGAGGATCTTGGTGTCCTCCTTGTTGAGCACATTCAGCACCGAGTACAGGGTGGTGGTCTTGCCGCTGCCGGTGGGCCCGGTGACCAGCAGCAGGCCGTAGGGCCGGAAGATGCAGCGCTTGAGCATGTCGAACGTCTCGGGCTCGAACCCCAGCTTGGTGAGGTCGACGTTGAGCGCGCCCTGGTCGAGGATGCGCATGACCACCGACTCACCGAACAGGGTCGGCAGTACCGAGACCCGGAAGTCGACCATGGTGCGCTTGCCGAAGCGCATCTTGATGCGGCCGTCCTGGGGCACCCGGCGCTCCGCGATGTTCATGCCCGAGAGGATCTTCAGCCGGGAAACCAGGGCGTTCTTGATGCTCATCGGCAGGTTCATGGTCTTGAACAGGCTGCCGTCCAGACGGTAGCGCACTTGCAGGGACTTCTCGAACGGCTCGATGTGGATGTCGCTCACACCGTCTTTCACCGCCTTGCTGAGGATGCCGTTGACCAGCTTGATGATCGGGGCGTCCCCGGCGGAGAACTCCTCCGCCAAATCGTCGTCCCCGGCGGACGCCACCTCCATGTCGCCGACGGCCTCGGAGACCAGGGAGCCGAAGTCCTCCACCCCCACCACCGTGTCGACCTCTTCCGCCACCTCCTTCCGGAGACCGACGTACTGCTGGTACTCCTCGTCGTCGATGCCGTAGTGGCGGCGGTAGGCCTCGACGATGTCCTTTTCGCTGCTCACCCGCACGGTGAGCCCGCGTTTCATCTCGGCCTGCAGTTCCTCCACCGCCGTGCTGTCGGTGGGTTCGGCCATGGTGACCAAAAGGTTGTCGCCCTGCAACCGGAGCGGAAACGCCATGTACTTCTTGGCAATCTCGTAGGGCAGCACCTCCAGGGCCCGGCGGTCAACCGGGGTCCCGCCCAGGGACACCACGGTGAAGTTGTGCAGCCGACTCAGCACGTTGCCGATGGTGTCGTCGTCGACGTAGCCCAGGCGGATCAGGATGCTGCCCAGCCGGCCCCGGTGCTTCTTCTGGTACTGCAGGGCCTCATCCAGCTGGTTGCGGGTGATGTAACCCTCTTTGGAGAGGATCTCGCCGATGCGGGTCTTGCCCGCACCGGACTGGTCCCGGATGGTGGCCTTGAGGGTGGAGGGTCGCGCGGATCGCGGATCGGCCCGACGTCTGTCTGCGAGTGCCATTGATTCCCCAGAAAGCCCGCCCAGGGCGGTGGAGGGAGCGGGCGAAGATCCCGGACCACGTTGCCGGCTATCGGCTGTGGTTCGGCTTCCGTAGCGGATATCTTTAGCCGTCGGCAGACAACGGCAAGGGGCACGGCGTGCAATTCCCGGCACCCGCCCCTATAATCCCAGGCGACCCCCAACCCCGGGAACGAGGGCTCCATGGCAGCCACCGACGAGCGACTGGTGAAGGTTCGGATCAACGCCTCGGGCAAACGGCTCGTGGGCTGCCTGCGCCTGCCCGCGCAGGGAGGCCGCACCTCCGACCTGCTCAACGGCCCGGAGCCGTTCCTGGTGGTGCTGCCCGACGAGTATGCGATCCTGGGGAAGTGCAAGGCCAGCCACGGGGTGGCCAAGCACGCGATCAGCTATGTGGAGGCCCTGGAGGAGCCCTCGGGAAGCGCCTTCCAGAAGCCCGACGGTGGGAGATTCGTGTCGGTGGTGGCGGAACTCCATGAGCCGCAGACCCAGGTGCTCGCCGAGGTGTTCGTGCCCGAGGGCCAGACGGTGATGGACGTGCTCAACGACCCGCGGCCGTTCATCAGCATGCGTAACGTGCACTTCAGCAACTTCGTGGAGCGCTACGGTTTTCTGGCGGTGGGCAAGAACCAACTGGTGCTGCTCAAGGGGTAGGCATCCACCCCCCCGTCCACGACGCCCCCCCGCCTGCACTTGGCCGCCTCGCTGCCGCGCTGCGAACCTTGCGGCGGGGCAAGACCAGCCCTACGGGTTGCAACCCGGAACCCAAGACCCGAAACCGCCTTTGCCTACCGCGCCCCCACCCCGTCGGCCAGTTTGCCCACCGCCAGGGCGAACCAGTGGGAGCGGTTCCACTTGAGGATGGCGCGGTAGTTGGCGTAGGCGGCGAAGCTGCGGCCGCCCTCCTCCGGCTGGACGATGGACGCCGGCAGGTCGCGGCGAGGCAGGTCGCGGCCATCGGCGCGGCGCACGCCAAGGGCCTGCCACTCGCCGAGGCCCTTGGTGGTCTCCAGCCCCAGCAGCGCGCGGTCGAACCCCTCGGGCAGCCTCACCTCCCGGCCCCAGGTCTGGTCCCCCTGCCAGCCCGACCCGGCCAGGTAGTTGGCCCCCGAGGCGAACGCATCGGCGGTGCTGCCCCAGATGTCCTTGCGGCCGTCGCCGTCATAGTCCACGGCGTAATTCAAAAAGCTCGACGGCATGAACTGCACCTGGCCCATCGCCCCGGCCCAGGAGCCCATCATCCGGTCCGGGGTGGTGTGGCCGTCCTCGAGGATGCGCAGGGCGTTCATCAGTTCGCCCCGGAAATACTTGCCCCGGCGGCCGTCGTAGGCCAGGGTCACCAGGGCGTTTACCACCCGGAAGCCGCCGGAGACGCTGCCGAAGTTGGTCTCGATGCCCCAGAACGCCACGATGAACCGCGGCTGCACCCCGAACTTCGCCCCCACCTCCTCCAACAGCGCCCGGTGCTCCGCGAACTTCTTCCGGCCCAGGTCGATGCGCGACTGCGGAATGACCTTGTTCAGGTAGTCTTCCAGGGTCCAGGTGAGTTCCGGCTGGCTGCGGTCCAGCTCCACCACCCGTGCGATCGGCTCCACCCCGGCAAACGCCGCGTCCAGGGTCGCCGCGGAGATGCCCTTGCCCAGGGCCTCCACCCGCACCTCCTGCAGCCAGGCCCCGAACTCGGGCTTGGCGTCCTCGGCGCCGGCGACTCCAGACCACAGCAACAGTCCCAGTACCAACAACAGTCTCATGCAGCGTTCCTCCGATGGTCGCTCTCTTGGTTCATGCACAACGACCGGCCGTTCTCCTCGCCGTTCCGGAGCGCGGGCCGGCGGGTGATGCAACCGAGGTCTCGGGGCGCGTCGGCGCCGCAGACCAACGTCGCGGGTGGCCCAGGCCGAAGCGGCCAAGGCCGCTCCCACAGATCACCCACCACCCCTGGCCTTTTCCAACGCCGCCAGCTCGTCGGCGATGCCCATGATGTCCATCTCCTTGGCCACCTTCCAGCCCAGGGTGGTGAACAGCCACAGGCGGAACTTGCTGTAGAGCATATACAGGGTGGGCACCACTCCCAGGGTCAGCACGGTGGCCACCAGCAGCCCGAAGATGATCGCCACGGCCATGGACTGCCACCACTGGGACGACTCGGTGTTGTACTGGTAGGTGAGGTTGAGAAAATCGATGTTGAACTTCAGGGCCATCGGCAGCAGCCCGAGCATGGTGGTGATGGCGGTGAGCAGCACCGGCCGGAAGCGGATCATGCCGGCCGTGACCACCGCGTCGCGGGCCGGGAGCCCCCTTTCCTGCTGCAGGCGGATCGCGTCGAGCAGCACGATGGCGTTGTTCACCACCACCCCGGCCAGCGAGATCACGCCGATGCCGCTCATGATGATGCCGAACGGCATGTCGAACGCCAGGAGGCCGGTGAACACCCCGATGAGGGACAGCAGCACGCTGCACATCACGATCGCCGGCACCAGCATGGAGTTGAACTGCAGCACCAGCACCATGGCGATGATGAACAACGCCAGGAAGAACGCGTTGATGAGGAACGCGGTGGACTCGGCCTCCTCCTCGGCGGCGCCGCCGAAGCGGTAGGTGATGCCGGGGGGGAACGGGTAGCCGGCGACCTTTTCCTGGAACGCCGCGCGCACATCCGCGTCGGCCCGCACCCAGGGCTGCACCTCCGCCCCGGCGTTGAGCACCCGGCGGCGCTGGTAGTGCTTCACCGCCACCGGCCCCGGCACCAACTCGGCCGAGGCCACCGAGTCGATCGGCACCGCGCCGCCCAGGGAGGTGGGGATGGTGACGTTGCCGAGGCGCCCGGTGTCGAGCCGGTAGCGCTCCGGCAGGCGTACCAGGATGTCCTGCTCATCGTCGCCGTGGCCCAGGGTGCCGGTGCGCAGCCCCCCCACCGCCATCTGCAGGGCGCTGCCCACGCTGGCCTGTTCCAGGCCCAGCATGCCCGCCCGGGCCCGATCCACGCTCCACTCCAGGGTCGGCTGGGCGGTCACCGCGTCGTCGGTGGGCTTGGCCACCCCCGGGGTCTCTTCCATCAACCCCTTCATGTCGCGGATGACCGCGGTCATCACGTTCAGATCGTCGCCGTACACGTCGATGGACACCGGTTTGCCGGTGGGCGGCCCCTCCTGGGGCTTGACCACGTCGAACTCGGCCCCGAACAGGGGCTGGACCACCGGAGTACCGTCGGCGTCGAGGCCCATGGCCCGGTTGCGGATCGCGGCCAGGGTCAGCGTGCTGGGCTCGCCGCGGAACTCCCGGTCCACGAACTGGATGCGGATCTTGATCGGCCCCAGACCCTCCTCTCCGAAGCCGCCGCCGCCCTCCTCCAGCCCCACCGTCACCGTGGCGTGCTTGAGGTTGGGCACCGGGGTGGCGTAGCCGCTGCCGGGGCGCCCGAAGATGCGGTCCTCGAAGGCGCGGCTGAGGCGGTCGGACTCCTCCAGGGACACCCCCTCCGGGGGTTTGATGCTGCCGATCACCAGATTCGGATCCACGGCGGGAAAGAACTCGGTACCGGCGCCGAACACGCCGTACAGGCACAGCACCAGCACGAGCATCGTGAACGACGTGCTCAGGGTCCACACCGGGCGGTCGAGCATGAACTCCAGGGCCCCGCCGTACCAACGCACCAACGCATAGGTGGGCCGCTGGGTCTCCGGATCGATGGTGGCCACCGCCCCCGCCTTGCGCTTCATCACCAGGGCGCACAGGGTGGGGTTGATGACCAGGGCCACGAACAGGGAACTGGTGAGCACGATGATCACCGTCTTGGGCAGAAACCCCATGAACTCGCCCATGACCCCCGGCCAGAAGACCATGGGGAAGAACGCCCCCACGGTGGTGGCGGTGGAGGTGATCACCGGCCAGGCCACCTCGGTGGTGCCCTTCAGGGCCGCCTGGGGCCGGGTGAGCCCCAGGGAGTAGTGGCGGTAGATGTTCTCCACGATGACGATGGCGTTGTCCACCAGCATCCCCAGGGCGAGGATCAGGGAGTACAGCACCATCATGTTCAGGGTGATGTCCAGCAGGTTGAGGGTGGCGATGGAGAGCAGCATGGAAAACGGGATCGCCCACGCCACCAGGAACGCGTTGCGGGCCCCCAGGCCGATGAAGATCACCAACAGCACCAACAGCAGCGAGGTGCCGATGCCGTTCTCCAGATCCGCGATCATGCTGCGCACGTCCTTGGAGAGATCCAGGGCGACGACGATCTGCACCTCCGGCGGCAGGTCCAGGTGCTCCACCAGTTCGTGCACCGCGTCGGAGAGGGCGAGGATGTTCTCCCCGCTCTTCTTCATCACCTCGATGCTCACCGACTTGCGCGGCTCCACGTGCCGCTCGACCGAGGTCTCGCCGTCGGGGTTGGTGAAGTCGTAGAGCCGGGCGCGGTAGGTCTCGTCCGCGAAGCTGAAGCGCACGTTGGCCACGTCGCGCATGTACACCGGGGTGCCGTCGGGCCCGGCACCCACCACCAGGGAGAAGATCTCCGCCGGGCTGCGGAACTCGCCGGGGGCGCGCATCACGATGCGGTTGGTGCCCCCCTCGGCCACACCCGCCGACACGTTGCGGTTGGTGCCGCGCAGGATGCCCTGCACCTGGGCCAGGGGCAGGTCGTAAAAACGCAGGCGCTCGGGGTCGACCTCGATCAGTACCTCGCGGTCGCGACCGCCGCGGATCTTCACGTCCAGCACCCCGGGCAGACGCTTGATCTCGTCTTCCACCTTGTCCGCCAGGTCCTTGAGCTCGGAGAGGGCGATCTCTTCGGCCCCCACCAGGTTGAGCACCATCACCGGCACGTCCCCGGAGAACGAGAACTCCTTGACGATGGGCTCGTCGGCTTCCCCGGGCAGATCTCCCTTGGCCTTGTCCACCGCGTCGCGGATGCGGGCCAGGGCCACCTGGGTGTCCACCTCGGGGTCGAACTCGATCTTGATCACCGAGAGACCCTCGGCGGAGGTGCTGTTCAGCTTTTCGAGGCCCTCCACCCCGTCCAACTCGGTTTCCAAGGGCACGGTGACCGAGATCTCCACGTCGGTGGGGTTGGCGCCCTCGTAGACCGTGGTCACCGTCACCACCGGCACCTTCACGTCGGGGAAGTTCTCCCGCGGCATGGTCACGTACGCCGCGCTGCCGAGCAGCACGATGCCCAGACACATGACCAGCACGGCCATGAAGTGACGGATGGAGAACTGGGTGATGATCAAGGTTGACTCGTGAATGGTGAATCGTGATACGTAAACGGGGAACTCCACGGCGGGGCAAGCCCCGCCCTACAAATGCCCTCCAAACCACCACCAAGCAAGGCGTGGGGGGCACGCGGGGCGGGGTGGCGCGGCCGCACCCTCACTCGCCCCGTCCTGGGGCTCGCCCTAGGGGCGGTCCTGCGGCCCGTGCGATTCCGCTCCCCTGCGGAATCGTCAGGAAACAGCCCGGGATCGCGCAACGGCCAATCGTCGACAAACGGACTCCGCATATCGAGGCCCACATCCCACGGACCGGCATTCGCGACGCCCCGCCCCGCGCGCCCCCTACGCCGGCCGCCCCCCTACTCCCCTCCGACCGCCGCCTGCACCCCGTCCTCCAGCAGCACCTGCACCGGCTCGCCGGAGACCAGGCCCTTCCAGCCGGAGACCACCAGGCGCTCCCCGGCCTCCAGCCCGGCCAGCACCAGCAGTTCGTCGCCCTGCACCGAGGACGGCTCGATGTCGCGCACCCGGGCCACGTCCCGGCCGTCTTCCCGGACCACTACGATCACCCGCGGGCCGGCGTCGGTGACCTGCACCGCACGCACCGGGATGACGATGGCCTCGGGATAGGTCAGGTAGGCGATGCGCCCCCGCACGATCACCCCGTGTTTGAGGGCCTCCCCGGGGTTATCCACCGCCAGCTCCACCGCGAAGGTGTTGCTGTCCGCGTCCGCGGCCTGGGCGATGCGCGCCACCCGGGCGGGCAGTTCCAGCCCTTGCCCCTCCCCTCCGGTCAGTTTGGGTAGCCCCGGTATCCGTACGGAAGCCGCCACTTCCTGGTGGGCCTGGGGCCGCTCCAGGCGGATGTACTCCGCCACCGCCGGGTTGTCTCGATCCAGGAACGCCACATAGCGGTCGGGCACGTTCACCACCGCCCGCAGGGTGGCCAGGTCATAGACCCGGGCCACCGGCGTGCCGTTCTGCACCACCTCGCCGGCCTCCACCAGGTACTCCTCCAGGCGACCGGCAATCGGCGCCCGCAGCACCGCCTTGTCGATCCGAAGTTCCAGCCCGGCGATGGCCGCGTCCAGCTCGGCAATGGCCGAGCGCGCCACTTCCTCGGCCGCCCGAGCCTCCACCACCCGGGCTTCGGCGGAGCGGATCGCCAGCTCGGCGCCGGCCACCCCTTCCACGCTGGTGTTCACCCGGATCTCCGCCTGGGTGCGCGCGTTGCGCACCGTGTCGAGCCGCGCCTGGTCCATGACCCCCTGCTCCACCAGACTCTGCATCCGCTGGAACTCGGTCTCCGCCAGATCCCGGTCGGCGCGGGCCCCCTCCAGGGTCAGGGCCTGCACCTCGGCACCCTGGCGGGTGCTCTCCAGACCGGCCCGGGCCGTCGCCAACCCCGCCTGGGCGAGCTGCACCCCCAACTCGGCGGAGCGCTTGCGGGTCTGCAGCTCCCCGAGCTCGGCCCGCAGCAACTCGGTGTCGAGCTCCGCCACCCGCTGCCCACGGGCCACCCGCGCCCCCTCGGCCACGTGCCAGCTGGCCAGCTTGCCGCCGAACTCGGGCGTGACCGCCGCCACCTCACGGGCCTCGACCCGGGCGGGCAGCTCCAGCACCTCGCGGTAGGTCCGGGGCTTGACGGTGGCCACCTCCACATTGGCCAAGCGGCGTTTGGGCGGCACCACCTCGAGCTCTTCCCGCGACGCGCCAAACAGCACCACCGCCACGATCAACCCCACCAGAAACAGGGTGACGATCCAGGAGATCGCACTGCGCATGCGGCCGTTGCCGGCAGGGGGCGGGGTTGTGGACGAGGACGCTGCAGACATGGGAATCCATCGGGCAGGGCGCCGGTCGGAGCCGTAAAAACGAGGGGGGAGGTTACCGCGGCCACCGCTCCCGCCGCAAGCCGGCGCAGGATGGATGGGTGCGCGCACGGGGGGTGACGGTATGGGTTATACGGGGAAGGCCTTCCCGCCCTTGCCTCCGCCTCGGTCGGGGGGCTTCCACGAGGGTCGACGCCCGATCCTGCTCTGCCCCGTCAACCTGGGGCTGTGGCGACGGCGTGCACCGCCGCCTGGGGCTGGCGGCTCCCGTCGAGGCTGGCGGAAATCGCCCGCAATGTCTCCGACCGGGTGCGGCGCTTCAACCGGCGCGAGGGCCTCACCCCGGCCGATGAACGGCTGCCGGACCGGTTCTTCGACGAACCTCCGCCGGAGACCGGCACCGCACTCCAACGGGACGAACCCGAACCCATGCGCCGCGAGTACCACGAGTTGCGGGGTTGGGACGAGCAGGGGCGGTTGACCTCACCGGGCCGGCGCGTGGCGCGGTAGGTGAGAAGGACGAGCGTGGAACCGCAGAGCGGCTGCCCAAGCCCTGAGCCCCGGTCTACTGCAGGGGCACCCACACGGTGAACGTCGAACCCAGACCGGGTTCGCTCTCCAGTTCCAGACCGCCGCCGTGGGCACGGGCGATCTCCTGGGCGATGGACAGGCCGAGGCCGAGGCCGGCGCCCTGGTACTCGAACTTCGAGGTGTGGTGGCGCAGTTCGTGGCCGAGGCCGTGGCACGCTTCGAAAATCCGCTGCCGTTCGTCGGGGGGAATGCCGGTGCCGGTGTCGGCAACCGTCACACACAGGCAGGGTCCGGGATCGCGCTCCTCGACGGCAAGAGCCACCTCGACCCGACCACCGTCGGCGGTGGCTTTGACCGCGTTCTGGATCAACTCGGTGACGGCCTGGCGCAAACGGTGGGCGTCGGCCCGGAAGATCAGAGAGGGCTCCAGACCGGTGTTCAGCACCAGATCCAGCGCGCGGGAGAAACGCACCATTTCGAAATCAAGTTCAACCCCCCTGACCAGGACCGCGACGGTGGTGTCGTCGGGGACCACCTCCAGGGACTGGTCGCGACTGCGCACCACGTCGCGAATGTCCTGCACCAGGGAGGAGAGGCGCTGGGACACCTGGCGCAGGGAGGTCAGACGGGAACGCACCGCCTCGGGCAGGTCACCGCTCTGGCGCACCAGCAACTGCAGCATGCCGTCCAACACCGTCACCGGGGTCCGCAGTTCGTGGTCGGTCACCGCCAGGAAGCGCTGCTTCATGCGGTTGAGTTCGAGCAGTTCACGGTTCACTGCCTCCAACTCGGCGTGAGAGCGGCGGTGGCGAATCCACTCGCAGCAGCGGTTGAGCACGGCGTCGAGCTGGGGGATCTTGACCGGTTTGAGGAGAAAGTCGTAGGCGCCGTGGCGCATGGCGTCCACGCCGTCTTGGATGGTGGCGTAGCCGGTGATGACGATGACCTCGGTCCGGGGGCTGGTCTCCTTGACCCGCCGCAGCACCTCCATGCCGTCCAGGCCGGGCATGCGCAGGTCGGTGAGCACCAGGTCACGGGCCTGACGATGGAACGCGGTGAGGCCCGCCTCACCGCTGCCCTCGGCACTCACCGTGTACCCCTCGTCAGCGAGGTACTCGGCCAGGATGGAGCAGATTCCGGGGTCGTCGTCGATGACCAGGATGGAGATGTCTCGGTTGGGGGCGGTCGGTTCGGTCATGGCCCTGGGCTTCGGGAACGGGTGCCATCGTGCCATCGTCCCTTTCCGCATCGGCCGAACGGCCCGTAACCTTGAGGTGCTGCCTGCGGTCAGAACTCCACTCCGCGCTGGGCCTTGATGCCCTTCTGGAAGGGGTGCTTGATCTCGCGCATCTCGGTGACCAGGTCGGCGGCCGCCACCACCTCGGGGCGGGCGTTGCGGCCGGTGAGCACCAGGTGCACCGTCGCGGGCTTTTCGCGGATGAGCTCCAGCACCTGCTCCACCGGCAGCAGGCCGTAGTCCACCGCGTAGTTCACCTCGTCGAGGATCACCATGTCGTAGGCTCCCGAGAGCACCTTGTCGCGGCCGACGGCGAAGGTCTCGGCGGCGAGGGCCACGTCCTCGGGATGCGGCCCCTGTCCGCCCAGGTCCAGGAACCCGCGACCCATGGGGTGGATCTCGAAGCCGGGCAGGAACTCCGGTGCCCTGAGTTCTCCGTACTTCCAGGAGCCCTTGATGAACTGCACCATCGCCACCTTCTGACCCTGGCCGCAGGCTCGCAGGGCCAAGCCCAGGGCGGCGGTGGTCTTGCCCTTGCCGTTGCCGGTGTGGACGATCGTCAAGCCCTGACGCGACATGGGTTACCTCCGTGAGGCGTGAGACGTGAGGCGTGAGACGGAAACGACAGCGCCTGGAGCCTACGGCAACTCAGCTCCTTCGCTTCACGCCTTACGGCAGTCAGAACATCCCTCCGGGCAGGTTGATGCCCAGACCGCCGGCGATCTTCCCCATCTCGTTGGAGACCATCTCCTGGCTCTTCTTGATCGCCTCACTCACCGCAGCGATCACCAGATCCTGCAGCATTTCCACATCTTCGGGGTCCACCACCTCGGGGTCGATGGTCAACGACAGGATCTCCTGCTTGCCGCTCACCATACAGCGGACCATGCCGCCACCCGCGCTGGCTTCGATGGTGCGGCTCGCCAGTTCCTCCTGGATCTGGGCCATCTTTTTCTGCATCTGGGACGCCTGGCGCATCATGTTGCCGATTCCCTTGGCCATCGGAAAACCTCCTTGATGATCGGTGAACCGTGCACGGCGGGCGGTCAAGACCCCAGGAAATCACCGTTCACGATTCGCTGTTCACGATTTCAGAACCCTGACTTCTTCGATATCGCCGTCGAACACGTCCACGGCCTGGCGCACCAGGGGGTGCTGTTGTGCCTCCTTGCGGATCGACCGCGAGTGGTCGGTGTCCCCCGCGGCGACCCGCGGCGCGCGACCCACGCCGGTACATTCGAACTCAACCCGGGCAGGCCCGCCAGCGCGGGCGGAGAAGAACTCCACCAGCAGTTCCTGCTTGCCCTTGAGGAAGAACTCGTGGCTGGGGTCGTCGTAGGTGACCCGCCCCAGGCGGGTCTGTGGATCCCACCCGGCGAGTTCCGCGTGGGCCGTGAGCACACTCCAGAACGGGCGGTTGCGATCCTCGGCCCAGGCCAACAGCTCGGCCCACAGCGCTTTCGGGTCGCTGGCGACCCCAGGGGGTGGCGTCCCGACCTCTGGGGTCCCAGCGCAGGCGGCCGGGGCAGTCAGCGGCTCCGGGGACGCGGTGAAACCGGACGGAGGCGACGGCGGCGGGTCGGCCCGCGGCACCTCCGGCGCGGAGGGGGCC
>JARGFW010000452.1 GCA_029211085.1 Deferrisomatales bacterium
AGGAGCAGCACCTCAAACTGGCGATCGTGGGGGACCGCAAACAGTTCCAGTCCATTGCTGCCGGCCGCAACCACGCCCTCCTGCAGGACCTCACCGAGGTGGACCGGGTGCACCTGACCGAGGTGATCCGGCAGGAGACCAATCACGCCCGGGCGGTGGTGGACGCCGCCTCCCGGGGTCGCACCGACCAGGCCCTGGAAACCCCCGCCCAAGGGGGAGCGCTCCGCCAGATCACCGACCGGGAGCAGCGCCTCGACGCCGTGGTCCGGGAGTACCGGTCGCTCCGCGAGGCCAAGCGACACGTCCTCATCCTCAGTGCCACCAACGTGGACCGGGTCGAGCTCAACGAACGCATCCGCAACGCCCTGGTCGCGGAGGGCAAGCTCGAACGTGGCCAGACTTTCCAGGTCCAGGAACCCACCGGAAGGGGACCCGAGGAGGCGGCCCTGGCGGGTTCCTACCAGACCGGGGAGCGGGTGCTCTTCCTGGGAGACGCGGGGGAGGGCCTGGGGGCCGGGACCCAGGCGGACGTGGTGGGGCGCGATCTAGCCCGCAACACCCTCCAGGTAAAGGCCGAGGACCGTGTCCACGAGGTCCCGCTGTTGGGCCACTTCGACAAGCTGGCCGTCTACCGGGTGGCGGAACGCTCCTTCGCCCCGGGGGACCGGGTGGTGTTTCTGCGCAACGACGAGAGGCTCGGGGTGCAAAACGGCCTCCAGGGCACGGTGCAACACCTGGACGAGCGGGGCAACGTGGTGGTCCGCACCGACGCCAGGGGCAGCCGGCAGGTGCGCTTCCGTTTGACCGAACCGGAGCAGCGCGCCAAGGGAGATGCCCGCTACCGCTACGACACCCTCACCCACGCCTACGCGGTCACCGAGTACAAGAGCCAGGGGGCCACCACCTCGGCGGTGATCTGGTACGCCGACACCCGCCGGGGCCGCATTCACCGGAACTCCTTCTACGTGGCCGCCACCCGGGCCCGGCACGACATCCTGGTCTTCACCGACGACAAGGAGCGGTTGCGACGCCTGGTCCGCCGGCCCCAGGAGAAGAGCTCGACATTGGACCACCTGCCCCGCCATCTAGGGGACCGGTTGGGGCAAGCCTTTGCCCGGCGGCGGGAGCCGGACCGGGAGCGCAAGACCGATTCCCCCACCCTGGAGAAGACCCGGACACCCCCCGAGCGCACCCGCGAGCGGGAAATGGAACGCGAACGCTGAAAGGAGACAAGCCATGCCGCGACGACGAGACCCGCAAGACCTCCTGGAACGAGCCCGGCAGATGGAAGCCGAGGCGCGCACGATTCGCGCGGAGGCGGAACGCCTGCGCCGGGAGCGGGAGGCCAAAGAGAACCAGCAGGTCGGGGTGATCCTGCGCCGGTTGTGGAAGAAGGGGTGGACCGGAGTGGTCCTCGACGACGTGATGGAGGCTACCGTTGGTGTGTTCGGGGAACCGCCGGTACGCCCGGAAGGGGAGGTCGGAAGGGCGGATGCCGCCGTCGCGGAGGATGGTGCCGAACGCAAAGTGAAGGCCCGGCACCAGAGCGCAACCCATGGGGTCCCGGGGGATCTCTTCGGCGAACAGGGAGGGCCGTCCCATGCGGGGGCGTAGGGGCACGGGACGCCTGCCTCCGAACGGGGTTGCAGGGGGTCTGCTGTGGT
>JARGFW010000453.1 GCA_029211085.1 Deferrisomatales bacterium
AGCAGACCTTCGCTGGGGAACTGGAGCGTTGCTACGCGGCCGTGCCCGGGTACCGCCAACTCTCCTTCGAGACCATAGCCGCCACCGGCGAGCACGGCGCCATCGTCCACTACGGCGGCGCCGACAGCACCCCCCTGCGCGCCGGGGAGTTGTTCCTGGTGGACTCCGGTATTCAGGTCGACGGCGGCACCACCGACGACACCCGCACCGTGGCGGTGGGTGCGCCCGGGGCCGAGCAACGCCGCATCTACACCCTGGTGCTCAAGGGCCACATCGCCGCGGCCCGGCAGCGTTTCCCGGCGGGAACCCCCGGCGCCGCCCTGGACGCCCTGGCCCGCGCCCCCCTGTGGGACGAGCAGTTGCAGTACGGCCACGGCACCGGCCATGGGGTCGGGGCGTTTCTCAACGTCCACGAAGGTCCGTTCGCCCTGGCCGAGGCACGCCGTCCCGGCGCTCCGGGCCACGGCCTGCAGGCGGGCATGGTCACCTCCATCGAGCCGGGGTACTACCGGTCCGGGTTCGGCGGGGTGCGGCTGGAGAGCCTGTACCGGGTGGCCGACTGTGGGGACGAGGCCGACGGCTCCCGCTGGCTGGCCTTCGAACCCCTCACCTGGATCCCCTTCGAATCCGGGTTGGTGGACGATGCCCTGCTGGATCCCCGCGAACGGCAGTGGCTGGAGTGCTACCAGAAGGAATGCCTGGAGCGCCTGCGGCCCCACCTGTCAGAGAGCCACGTGGCCGCACTGCGGAACTGGCTGGCACCCGCGTGAGGAACTGACATGCCCGATCTGCGGGTGATCCTGGTGCTCGCGGTGGTGGGGGCCTACGCGGCGATCGACTGGAAGGTGATCTTCCTGCTCGGCGGGGTCATCCCCCTGGGGCTTGCCATCGACCAGACCGGGGCCGCGGCGTGGCTGGCCAGCACCGCCCTGGAACCGTTCCTCGGCTTCGGCCCCCTGGTGGTGCTGGCGGTGCTCTACCTGGTCACCGCCGTGCTCACCGAGACCATGTCCAACAACGCCGCGGCGGTGCTGCTGGCCCCCATCGCCCTGTCCCTGGCGAACGCACTGGGGCGGACCCGCGGCCGTTCCCGGTGGCCATCACCTTCGCCGCGTCCACCAGCTTCGCGACCCCGGTGGGCTACCAGACCAACACCATGATCTACGCCCCCGGGGGCTACCGCTTCTCCGACTACGTGCGGGTCGGCGGCCCCCTGAATCTGGCGTTCTGGGTGCTGGCGGTGGTGCTGATGCCCAGGTTCTGGCCGTTTTGAGTGTGCCGGCCCTGCGGCACCCGCGGGCGGTGTGGACGCCCGGGATCCGATTGACTAAGATGGCGGCCCGCGGACACGAGAAAGGGCCGACGTCTGCAGACGCCGGCCCTGATCGATCGTGGTGAGCCGTGAAGGACTCGAACCTTCGACCCGCTGATTAAGAGTCAGCTGCTCTACCAACTGAGCTAACGGCCCACGAACAAGAAGGGCGGAAAGATACTGGCCCGCAACTTGGCTGTCAAGCACTTTCGTCCCCCCCGGGGCGGGGCCCATCGAGCCGCAGGAGATGCCATGAATCAGCGCAGACGCACCCGAGTCGAGTCCCAGAAGGCCGTTACCCTGCAGTGGGCCGGTGGAGAGGCCGCCGGGCAGGTGGTGAACCTGA
>JARGFW010000169.1:0-8483 GCA_029211085.1 Deferrisomatales bacterium
GGGGCACGGCATCGGCCTCGAGACCGTGGAGCCACCGGTGATCGCCGAGGGCTCCCCGGCACGCCTGGAGGCGTCCTTTACCGTGGCCCTCGAGCCCAAGGCGGTGGTGGGGCAGCTTGGAGGCGTCGGGGTGGAAGACACGCTGCTGGTGGAGGACGCTGGGGCCCGGCCCCTGGCGTCGATCCCGCTGGATCTCATTCGGGTCTGAGCGCCCATCCGGAAACCGCTGCTTTCCGGATGGGCCGTCGGCGGTCCGCTTGCAGCCGTCAGCTCACGTCATCGGCGTTCTTGCGTTCCCAGCTGGACGCCGATTGCTGGCAGCGGCCGGCCGGGAGGTCTTGTTCCGGACGGACACGGGTCTAACTGCGGGAGCGGACCCCGCCGTAGGAAGGGGCACGGGGGCACGGTAGGAGGGTGTTTCGGGACGCTGCAAAGGCAGGGAAGACGTGACCCCTGCGTGCTCCCGTCCCCCACCCGGCCCCAGGGGGCGGCACCGCGGGGCTATTCCGCCTTTTTCTCCTTCTTCGCTTTCTTCGGCGGCTGCCCTGCGGGGGTCTTCGCCGGCGGCGCCTCGTCAGTGTTTTCCCTGGCGAGCGCCTTCTCGGCCTTGGCCCGAGCCTTTTCCGCGAGCTGTTCTTCCTGGGCGGCGATCGACGCCAGTTGCTGGTTGATCTGGCGGACCGCCGCCTTCGCCTGCCGGACCGAAGCCGTGCGCTGAACGGCGGCCGCGTCCAGGCCCCGTTGCTCCCAGCGGGCCAACTCGGCCGCGAGTTCCTTCTCTGCGGTAGCCTTCCGGGCCTCCAGATGGATCTTCGATTTGAGATTCATTCGACTCTTCCTTTTCCCTGGGAAGCGTAGCCGTCAACGACGGCCCACGCGTGCCAGACCCCGCGCCTTGGTTCGGGGCCTGCTGAAGGCGTTGCAAGCTACTCTCGCGGAGGCGCGGTGTCAAAGGGATGGCGGGGGGACGTTGGCCGGGGGGAGCCTTCGGGACACGGTAACGGGGAGGGACGACCGGCCCCGGGTGCGTCGACCCCGGGCGGTCTGCCGCTGCGGCCCGAGGCGGGCGCGCACCGGCGGTCTTGACAGGTCGCCGAAGGTCGGCTACTCAGGCATCCGCACGCAACCGTTCACGGGGACGCCCGCTCCGCCGTCCCGGGCTTCGCGCCTCCCCGGTGCCCGGGAGGGCACGCCCCGGGAACGGCCACACCCACCCCCTGCCGAGGAGCACCTGCGATGAGTCATCCGTTCGTGACGCTGGAGATCGACGACGGGGTCGGCGTGATCACCCTCAACCGGCCCGACCATGGCAACGCCATGCACCTGGAACTGCTGCGGGAGTTGCTGGCAGCGGCCCTCCACTGCGACGAAGACTCCGCGGTGCGCGCCGTGGTCCTGACCGGCAAGGGGAAGGCGTTCTCGGTGGGGGGCGATCTGCAGGCGTTCGCCGCCCAGGGGGAGGGCGTGTCCGCCTACGTCAAGGAGGTCACCGCCACCCTGCACGCCGCGATCTCGCGCTTCAACTGGATGGACGCGCCGGTGGTCGCGGCGATCAACGGCACGGCCGCGGGCGGGGGGTTCAGCCTGGCCCTGAGCACCGACGTGGCGGTGGCTGCCGAGTCGGCCAAACTGACCATGGCGTACACCCGGGCCGGCCTCTGCCCGGACGGCAGTTCCAGCTACTTCCTGGCGCGCCTGGTCGGCCTGCGGCGCGCCAAGGAGCTGGCCCTGCTGAACCCGGTGCTGACGGCCCGCCAGGCCCTGGAGTGGGGGATGGTGAACCAGGTGGTCGCCGACGAGCAGGTGCTCGCCGCGGCCCTCGCCATGGCCCGGACGTGGTCCCAGGGGCCGACCCGGGCCTACGGGGAGACCAAGCGGCTGATCCTCTCCGGCGCGACGGAGAGCCTCGAGTCCCAGATGGAGAAGGAGTCCCGCGCCATCTCCGCCCTGTTCGCTGCCCCGGACGGCCGCGAAGGGGTGAACGCCTTCCTGGAGAAGCGCCCCCCCCGGTTCCAGGGCAAGTAGGGTCCGGGCCCGGGGGCACGGTCTCGCCCCCCGGTTGTGAAGCCACCCCCCACGCCGCGCCGCGGCACGTAAAAGGAGCCCGAGATGTCCTGCTATTTCCGGCACATGAAAGACGTTCTCGATGAGCTGGGGATCGAGGTCACCGAGGAGAACAAGAAGGAGATCGACCGGCTGCTGCACGGCCTGGCGGAGGTGGGGTACAAGAACTGCTCTCCGGCGTGGCAGGCGATCAAGGCCCAGATCAAGGGCGGCGAAGCGAGCCGCGAGGCGTTCCTCGCGCGCCTGAGAGCGGCCCTGCAGTCACGGTAGGCGGCACGGCTCCAACCGCCTGCAGGGGTCAATCTACGCGACCCAGGATCTGCAGCCCGTCGGTTCGACCCCTTTGCCGCTCCGGGGTCGAGAGCCCGCCCGCCCGGCCCCCTCAGATGTTCAGGGTCGTCTGGAAGATGCAGAAGTCCCGGTGGCCGTGCGTTTCGGACCGCGGCCGCTTGCCGGAGGCCACCGCGAGGATCTCCTCGAAGAGCCGCTCCCCGGCCGCCCCCACGGTCTCCCGGCCCGCCAGGACCCCGCTCACGTCCACGTCCAGATCGTCCCGGAGTTTCCGGTAGGTGTCCCCGTTGGCGGTGATCTTCAGGACCGGCGCCAGGGGGGACCCGCAGGGGGTCCCCAGGCCGGTGGTGAAGGCCACCACCTGGGCGCCCCCGGCGACCATGCCGGTGAGCTGCTCGATGTCGTGGGCCGGGGTGTCCATGTAGACCAGCCCCTTGCGGGTGGGGCGTACCCCGTAGGGGACGACCTCCAGCAGGGGGGAGGTGCCCCCCTTGTGGATGCAGCCCAGGGACTTCTCCTCCAGGGTGGTGATGCCCCCGGCGATGTTGCCCGGGGAGGGGTTGACCTGGCGGATGTCCTGGCCCGCCGCGAGGGCGCGGGTCTCCCACCACGCCACGGCGTCGAGAACCCCCTGGGCCACCGCGGGGCTCCTTGCCCGGGCGGCGAACAGGTGCTCGGCGCCGATGAGCTCCGGGGTCTCGGAGAGCATCACCGTGCCCCCCCGGGCCACCAGCAGGTCGCTGGCCGCCCCCAGGGCGGGGTTGGCCGCCAGCCCGGAGCTGAAGTCCGAGCCCCCGCACTCGGTGCCGAGGATCAGCTCCCCCACGGGAACCGGCTCGCGGGTGCACCGCGCGGCTTCGGCGAGCAGCTCCTTGAGGAGCTGGCGGCCCCGGGCGACCGTCTTGCGGGTGCCCCCCAGTTCCTGGATCACCAGCAGCTCGACCCGTTTGCCGGACCCCGCGATCGCCTCCGCCAGGGCCCGGGGTGAGAGGTGTTCGCAGCCGTTGCCCACCACCAGCACGGCGAACGCGTTGGGGTGCACGCCGAAGCCCACCAGGGTGCGCTCCACCAGGGTCCGGTCTACCCCCACCTGGCCGCAGCCGAGCACGTTGGGCAGGCACACGGCCCCCCGGGCCCGGCCGGTGATGGCCTGGGCGACGCTCTGGGAACAGCCCACGCTGGGGATGACCAGCACCAGATTTCGGGTGCCCGCGCCGCCGTCGCGCCGGCGGTACCCCTGGAAGGTCATGACCCTTCCCCCCGGACAGGGCTGGCCACGTTGTGGACGTGCACGTGGTCGCCCCGGGCGATGTCACGGGTGGCCACGCCGATGGGTTCGCCGTACTTGATCACCGGGCCGCCGGCGGGCACGGCGCGCAGGGCGAACTTGTGGCCCCGGGGGATGTCGCCCCCCAGGCGGATCGTCTCCGGCCCCCCCTGCGCTTCCACCCCGATCTCGCTGCCCCCGGCGAGGCCGGTCAGGGCGGTGGCCACGTTGTCCCCCGGGTGGATCACCAGGGCCTGGGCCCGACTGCCGGGCCGGCGCCCGCGGGGGCTCACGGCTCTTCCCCCCGGGCGGGGAGCGGCTCGATCAGGCCGCCGCAGGGAAAGATGGCCGCCCAACCCTCCGGGAGCGAAAACCGCTCTCTCCGCTCCGGGTTCAGGGTCGGGTAGTAGGGTGCGGGCATGGAGGTTCCTCCCCGGGAGCCAAGATCTCGCGACGGTCGCCCCCACTCTACTGGACTCCATCCCGCCGGGGAAACCCGGATCGCGGCCGCACCGGCGAAACAGCCGAGGGCCCGACGGGTGGGTGCCTGGAGGAGGCGAACCTGCACGTTTCAGGACCTGAAGACCGTGGGGATGACCCCCCTGCCGTTCGTGGTTTCCGCACCGGGGGCCCGGCACACCCGTCCTCCTCCCCAGGGGGCAGGGGCGCTGCTTCCACGGGGATCTCCCGACAACCGGGCGCGGTCAACCGGCCTGGGGCCTTGACCGCCGGGTTCGTGGGCCGTAGAAAGGTCTGTGGCCCGGCCGGCGCGTGCCGGCGGGGCCCGGACCCCGCGACCACAGGAGGGTACCCAGCATGCCCCGCGTCCTCATCCACCCCGCCACCTACGACAACGTCCGGCAGGCCGTCGACCGGGCGTTCGAGCTGTTCCCCCAGAGCCTGAAGGGGAAGCGGGTGCTGCTCAAGCCCAACGTGCTGCGGGCCGGTGGCCCGGAGGAAGGCGTCACCACCCACCCGGCCGTGCTCCGGGCCGTGGTCGAGAAGGTGGAGGAGCTCGGCCCCGCGGAACTGGTGGTGGGCGATAACCCGGGGGTGTTCGCCTACGGTGCCAACGAGGAGGCGTTTCGCCGGACCGGGCTGATGGAGGCCGCCAAGGGCTACTACCGCAACATCGGCGAGGATTCCCGGGGCGTGGCGTTCGACCCCGCGTTCATGGCCTCGGTCAGCGTCTCCAGCGCGGTGCTCGACGCAGACGTGGTCATCAGCCTGCCCAAGTTCAAGACCCACGGGCTCACGGTCGTCAGCGGGGCGATCAAGAACAGCTACGGCATCCTGCCCGGGGGCGTGAAGGCCCGGCTGCACCGTGCTGCGGGTAGCCCGGCGCGGTTCCACGAGCTGGTGGTGGCGGTGTTTCGGCTGCGGGTGCCGGAGCTCTTCCTCATGGACGCCGTGGTGGGCATGGAGGGCAACGGCCCCGTCTCCCCGGACCTGCGGGACGTGGGGCTGCTGCTCGCTTCGGACAACGCCGTGGCCCTGGACTCGGTCGTGGCCACCATGATGGGGTGCGACCCCGGCAAGCTCGGTTTCCTGCGCAAGGCCGAGGAGCTGGGCCTGGGAGATTACGACCTGGGCACCGTGGAGATCCTCGGCCAGTTGCAGCGCCTGCCCGGCTTCAAGCTCCCCCCTCTGGGTGGGGAGGCCAACATGGACAACCCGGAGATCCAGGGCCACCTGCTCCAGCGCAGCCTGCTGCGCCCCGGGGTGGACCCCGAGCTGTGCACCGGCTGCGGCCGCTGTGTCGAACAGTGTCCGGTGTCGGCCCTGGCCATGGGCGACGGGATTCCCGAGGTGGACGTGGACACCTGCATCACCTGTTTCTGCTGCCAGGAGCTCTGCCCGGAGAGGGCCATCACGCTGACGTGAGGGCGACGCGCGGTCCGCTGTGAGCCTTCGGGACGCGGGCCTTCGTTGTCCATTTGACCCATTGACAGAGACGAGGGGGCGTCCGAGCCGTTGCGATGCAGCCGCCGGCGAGTGCGGTGGGGACCGAAGCGTGCGGCGGGTCGGTTTTCGACCCCGGGGGGCGCCCCACCCTGCAACGGGACTGCCTTGCGTTGCCGAGGTCTTGGCGAAGCTCGAGGGCCTGGCGATCCATCCCAGGTCGGGCCGGATCGTCACCGAGTTCGACAAGGCCTTCCTGCGGGAACCCAGCCCTCCGCCGTTCCGCATCGCATACCCGGCCCAGATGAAGCGAACCTGAAACCCCCGATAGAACTCCATGAGGGTTTCGCGCCCCGTTGGCGTGGGGACCTTGTCCCAGGGGGGCTCCTGGCGGTGCCCCAGGTGCGGGAACCTACCAGTGACACCTTCCGCAGAGGGCGTCGGGGCGCTCCCGCAAGCGGGCCTGGGGGGCGAGGGGGGCCGCGTGGGGCGTGTGGCACGTGATGCAGGTGACCTCCCCGTCCCGGCCCAGCGGGAGGCCGGGGTCCACATGGATCTTCGCGGTGGGTTTGCGCAGGTGGTTGGCGCCGGCTGGGTGAGGGTCGGTTTCGTGGCAGCGCAGGCACACCATCTTCGGCGAGGCCACCAGGCTCCTGCCCCCGTTGAGGCCGACGACCGGTTCCGACTCGTGGCACCAGCGGCACAGTTCGGGTCGGTCCGCGTGGGGATCGGTGCGGGCGAACGCCCCCGGTTCGTGACAGATCCAGCAAAGGTCCAGCTTCAAGGTGCGGGGGTCGTAGTGACGCTGGCGCATGGCCTGCGACCCCGTGGCGCACCCGTTGTCGTGGCAGGTGTAACAGGTGATTCGTCCGGAGCCGTCGAGGGGGATGCGCAGCGCCGCTCCCTGCCAGCGGGCCCGCATGGGCGCGGGCAGGGGGATGGCCGTGGGGTGGTGGCCGCGCTCGGTGACGTGGCACGACAGACACATCCGGTTGATATCGTCCCGGTAGAGAAGCCGGCAGTCCGGCGGGCAGATCTGGTCGGCGAACCCGGTGGTGTGACAGCCGCGACAGGCGAAGTAGGAGTCCACGTGGGGGTTCTCCTCTTGCCCCCTGCCGTAGTGTCGGGAGAACACCGGCCGGAGGTAGTGGAGGGTCTCCACCGTGGCGTGGGGGTCGTGGCAGGTGGAACAGACGGTGGCCCCGTCGGGGCCCCGGGGCAGATCCCGGGGCAGGGGCAGGGCCTCCCCCACGTCCCCCGGGTGTCCCTGGGCCAGGACGCCGTGGCAGAAGTTGCACAGCCGCGGCGTGCGCGCGCGCTCGTCTGCCGGCTCGACGGCTCCGGGGCCAGGGCCGTGGCAGAGTTGGCAGCGGGACTCGCCGCGAAGGCTCAGGTGCGGGCTGACCTCCGCGACCCCGTCCGGGTGGCAGGTGAAGCAAAAGCCCCGGCGGCTGCCGGAGCAGTCGACGCCGGCTGGCAGCAGGTAGGACCGGGCCGGGTCCCCCTCGTGGACCGAGTGACAGGACCGGCACAACAGCTGCCCCTCCGGGCCGAGGAGGATGCTCTTGGGCACCGCCTCGGTGGCGACGATTCCCACCGGGTGGGGGACCACGGCATCGGGGTGGCAGGCGTCGCAGTCCTCGATCCTCCCGCTCGCGTGGCACGACTCGCACGCCAGGGCGGCGTGGGCGCCGGTGAGGGGCGGAGCCGAGGTTTGGGACACCTCGAACGGAGACGCGCCCGTCAGCAGGCTCAGGGTCAGCAGGGCGGCGATCATGGGTTGGCCCTCAGCAGTTCGACCAGGCGCAGGATCTCACCGCGGGTCGCGTCCCGGGGCTGGTCGCGGAAGTACCGCACGTTCTGGTTGAGAACGACCAGGGCCTCGCGCAGGGAGCCCTGCCGCTCCAGCAGTCGCGCCAGTTCGAGTCGCGCGCCGTGGGTGAGGGGGTGGGTGGGGTCCCGGGCGATGAGTTCCTGGTAGCCGCACACCGCCTCATCCAGTCTTCCCACCTCGCCGAGGATCTTGGCGTGGAGGCGGCGGCCCGAGAGGAACCCGGGCGCCGACTCCAGGAGCGTCTCCACCCGGCGCAACGCCTCTTCCGGGTAGCCCTGCCGCAGGTTGGCTCGCGCATCCTCGTACAGGGTCAGGCGGGTGAAGACGCTGCGCAGGTTCACCCGTGGTTCGATGAAGGAGCCGTCCGCCTCGATCGCGCTCCGGAAGGCGTCGCAGGCCTCTTCGTAGCGGTACAGCCGGTACAGGGCGACCCCCCGGTTGTTGTGCACCTGCGCCAGGTTGTAGAACTCGGGGTAGACCTCCAGGAAGCGGGAGAACGCGTCCAGGGCCGGGGCGTACTCGCCGCCGCGCAGGTAGAGCAGCCCTTGGAAGTAGTACGCCTGGTAGAGCTCCCGATCCCGCGGCGGGGGGGGAGCGGCATCGAGCACCCGGCACAGGCGCTGGTAGCCCTGGGTCGCTTCCCGGTAGTTGCGGTGGTTCCGGTCGAACTGTTCGTGGTGGATCCGGGCCGCAGCGAACAGGGGGTAGGGGTAGGCGGGATCGGCCTGGCTGGCCTGGTCGAAGCGCGCCAGCGCCTCTTCCCACTGACCGGCGCGGAGGGCCTGCACACCCTGTTTGTACAGGGCCCGAGGGTCGTCGGAGGCGGCGCGGACGGCGGAGCCCAGCAGGAGCATGCAGGCGAGAAGGGCCGGGGCGAAGCCGCCGCGCACGGAGAGCCTGGTTCCGTTCATGGTTTCCTTCTCCGGGCTGGAGGAGCCGGAGGCGGCTCGAGGGCTGAGGGGAACGCTACTGCAACTCCCGGTGCCGTCAAATGGGGTCTCCCTCGCCGGAGGATCAGGGGCGTCCGGCGGAGGGGGGTGGGAGGTGCCTTGCGAGAAAACCCCGGGTCCGGGCCACCGCGTCGGCGGCAGCCGCGGCATCGAACTTCACCCGGTGGCCGGCGGA
>JARGFW010000169.1:8583-11524 GCA_029211085.1 Deferrisomatales bacterium
GGGCCACCGCGTCGGCGGCAGCCGCGGCATCGAACTTCACCCGGTGGCCGGCGGAGTAGGTGTCGAGTCCCTCCCAGTCGAAGTCGTGGAACGCCCCGGGATAGACCGTGAGGAGCACCTCGTGGGACGTCTTCCCCGCGGGCATGTTGTCCACGCAACGGGAGGCCGGGGTCCAGTCGTCCTTTTCCCCGATGAGGATCAGGACCGGCGCCTCCAGGCCGTCCAGGGGTCTTCTGCAGGCCGGGTAGAACGCGACGCCGGCGCGGAACGGGCCGTCCCCATGCAGCGGGCCGGCCAACTCGTCCACGGCGTAGAGGGTCGTGATCCCTCCGTGGGACCAGCCCATGACGCCGATCTCGCCTGGGGCGACGAACGGCAGGCCGGCCAGGTAGGCCTTGGCGTCGTGGGCGTCCTGGGCCCGGGCCAGGAACGCGACCCGGAACGGAGTGCCCACGACCCGGGCGACGCCCCGGGGGCGGAAACTGTCGACCTGCAGGGTCACGTACCCCCACCGGCCCAGCCTCCTCGCCCAAGCGGCGTCCCTCTCCTGGTTGATCCCGCCGGCGCCGTGCAGCAGCACGATGGCGGGGAACGGCCCGTTGCCCTCTGGCTTGGCGAGGATTCCGGTGAGGTTCACGGGCTCACCTCCGGTGACAGGCGGTGACCCGGAAAACCGCACGGTCTGCGGTAGGAACGCGCAGGACCCGGCCAGGAAGAGGAGACAGATCGGCAGGCTGGAGAGGGTGCGCATGGCTGACCTCTTTCCCGGTCCTTCGGCCCGCCCGGCCGCGGACGGCTCGGCCGCGGTCCCCCGACGGCCCGGTGAGACCGGTTCGACGAACGGGCCCCCCGCGCGGTGCGTCGCACCGCTGTACCTACCCATACCCTGGCTGCCGGGAAGATCAAGGGGGGCTGTTCGCACCCTCCCGATGGGCCCCTCCCTGAGCGGCACCCCCCTCCGCGCGGTCGGCGCTGCGGGCGGCGGGGGCGCAAAATCCGCGGCGCGTGGGCGTTCGACTCCGGGGGTGCCCCACCCGGCAACGGGACCGCCTGTTGAGTTCTCCGGGTTCCCCTGTTATAGACAGCGGGCGCCAACCACCCGCCCCGGCAGGGGGCGTTCCGCCCGCCTGCTGCCCGCCCGTCTCGAGAGCGAACCCCATGAGTCTGACCACCGGCGCCCGTTCCGACCGCCCCCTGCTCGGGATCTCGCTGATGGTGTTGGCCATGGCGACGTTCAGCTGCCTGGACACCACGGCCAAGTACCTCACCGCCAGCCTGCCCGTGGTGGAGATCGTGTGGGCGCGGTACGTCTTTCACACCGCGCTGCTGGTCGCGGCCCTCCCGTTCCTGGGGGGGCGCCTGCGTCTGCGGACGCGGCGGTTGCGCCTGCAGGTCGGCCGCTCCCTGTTCATGCTCGCCGCGACCGCGTTCTTCTTCTCGGCGCTGAAATACCTGCAACTGGTCGAGGCGGCGGCCATCGCCTTCGTTTCCCCCCTGGTGGTGACGATGCTGTCCGTCCCCCTCCTGGGGGAGCACGTGGGGCCCCGTCGCTGGGCCGGGGTGGGCGCCGGGTTCCTGGGGGTCCTGGTGATCACCCGGCCGGGCACCGGGGTGATGCACTGGGCGGCGGTGCTGCCCCTGGGCATGGCCGTCTGCTACGCCTGCTATCAGGTGGCGACCCGGGGCCTGTCGGACACCGAGCACACCATCACGACGCTGTTCTACACCGCGGCGGTCGGGGCCGGGGTCATGTCGTTCATCGTGCCGTTCTTCTGGGTGTGGCCGACCCCCGGCGACTGGCTGCGGATGGGCCTGCTCGGGGTGTTCGGGGGCACCGGGCACCTGCTGTTGATCCAGGCTTTTCGCTACGCGGAGGCCAGCGTGCTCTCCCCCTTCAACTACTTCACCATCATCACCAACACCCTGGCGGGATACCTGGTGTTCCAGCAACTGCCCGACGCCTGGACGTTCGTCGGGGCGGGGCTGGTGATCGCCAGCGGGCTCTATGTGTTTCAGCGGGAACGCCGGCTCGCCGCTGTCTGACGGGGGGACGCCCGAGGGCTGGGGGCCCGAGGGGGCACAGTACCGTTGGCGCGTTTCACGCCCCGGGTAGCGGGCAGGCGAGCCTGCCGTATCGTTGCCCAACGGCTTCGGCCCGACCGGAACACACCCGCATTCCCACGGGCTGCAGGCAGGGAACTCCATGGCGAAATCTCTGGTTTTCGTGGGTGGCGGGCACGCCCACCTCTACAGCCTGCAACGGGCCGCCCGGCTGGCCCGGGCGGGGTGTGCGGTGACCCTGGTGTCCCCCGAGCGCTTCCAGTACTACTCCGGGATGGGGCCGGGGCTGTTGGGGGGCACCTACACCCCGGAGGAGGCGCGCTTCGACCTCCGGCGCCTGTGCGAGCAGGGCGGGGTGTCGTTCGTGGAGGACGCGGTGGCGGCGGTGGACCCCGGGGCGCGCCGGCTGGCGCTCGCGGGCGGCGGGTCCCTGGCCTACGACCTGGCCTCGTTCAACACCGGGAGCAAGGTGGCCGACGCTTCGATCCCCGGCGCCGCCGAGCACGCGGTGCCGGTGAAGCCGATCCACAACCTGTTCCGGGTGCGGGATGCGATCCTGGGGCACGGGGGGGCGGCCCCCCTGCGCCTGGCGGTGATCGGCGGCGGTCCGGCGGGGGTGGAGGTGACGGCCAACATCTGGAAGCTGGCCCGGGACCACGCCAGGCCGGTGGCGGTGACCCTGTTGGAGGGCGCACCGCGGCTGTTGCCCGGGATGTCCGCCGCCGCAGCCGCCGTGGCGCGCCGTTCCCTGGAGGAGCGCGGGGTCGCGGTGCGCCTCGACGTGCGCGTCGGGGGCGTCGTCGAGGGTGGGGTCGCCCTGGAGGGGGGGGAGGAGGTCCCGGCGGAGGTGGTGGTGCTGTGCACGGGGACGACCCCGGGG
>JARGFW010000170.1 GCA_029211085.1 Deferrisomatales bacterium
ACGATGATCCAGCAGGAGTCGACACTCAACGTGGCCGACAACTCCGGTGCCAAGAAGGTGTACTGCATCCGGATCGCCGGCGGTTCGAAGCGCAAGGTAGCCACCGTGGGTGATATCCTCACCGTGTCGGTGAAGGAAGCCATCCCCAACAGCAAGGTGGCAAAGGGGTCGGTGATGCGTGCGGTGATCGTGCGCACGGCGAAGGAGATCCGGCGGCCAGACGGCAGCTACATCCGCTTCGACGACAACGCCGCCGTGCTGATCAATCCGGCGGGGGAACCCCTGGGTACCCGTGTATTCGGCCCGGTGGCTCGTGAGTTGCGCGCGAAGAACTTCATGAAAATCATCTCTCTGGCCCCCGAGGTTCTGTAGGGCGGCGGTAGGCGAGGAAACCGGTCATGGGTGCGAGTATCAGAATCCGCAAGAACGACACGGTAGAAGTCATCACCGGCAACGAAAAGGGCAAGCGTGGCAAGGTAATGCGCGTGCTCGGCGAGAAGAACCGCGCCGTGGTGGAGAAGGTGAACCTGGCGAAGCGGCACCGCAAGGCCGACCAGGCCAGCCAGGGGGGCATCATCGACATGGAGATGCCGCTCCATCTGTCCAACCTTGGTTTGGTGTGTGGCAAGTGCGATCGTGCGGTGCGGGTGGGACACAAGCGGCTGGAAGACAAGAGCAAAGTCCGCTGCTGCAAACGCTGCGGCGAAGTGCTGGACGCGTAAGGCGTCGGGCGCCGGAAGGTAAAGACGATGGCCAGGCTAAGAGAGCGGTACCAGAAAGAGATCGTACCCCATTTGATCGAGAAATTCGGCTACACCAACCCCATGCGGGTGCCGAGAATCGAGAAGGTGGTGGTGAACATCGGCGTGGGTGAGGCGAAGGACAATGCCAAGCTGATGGAGGCGCTGGTGGAGGACTTGGGGCGCATTACCGGGCAGCGCCCGGTGGTGAACCGGGCCAAGAAGTCCATCGCCAACTTCCAACTGCGCGAGGGCATGCCGGTGGGCTGCAAGGTGACGCTGCACGGGGAGCGGATGTACGAGTTCCTCGACCGCCTGATCGGCGTCGCCCTGCCCCGTGTGCGAGACTTCAAGGGCATCTCCGGCAAGGCGTTCGATGGTCGGGGCAACTACACCCTGGGAATCACCGAGCACATCATCTTCCCCGAGGTCGATCTGGAGAAGGTGGAGAAGATCAAGGGGATGAACGTGTGTATTTCCACCACCGCCGAGACGGACGAGGAGGGTAAAGAACTCCTCCGGAAGTTCGGCATGCCGTTTCGGAACTAGGTGAAGAGGACGGGAGGAAGCTGTGGCCACCACCGCGCAAATTGAGAAGACCAAGCGGGATCTAAAGTTCGGCGTTCGGCAGCGCAACCGCTGCCGGGTCTGTGGCCGGCCCCGCGGGTACTACCGCAAGTTTCAGATTTGTCGCATCTGTCTGAGAAAGCTGGCCCACGAAGGGAAACTTCCCGGCGTGACCAAGGCCAGCTGGTAAGCGGCTCGAGGAGATACCAATGGCAGTGACTGACCCTATCGCGGACATGCTCACCCGGATCCGCAATGGCCTACAGGCCAAGCACGCAGTGGTGCACATGCCGGGATCAAAGCTCAAGCGGGCCATCCTGGAGCGCTTGCAGGAAGAGGGCTACGTGGAGGCGGTGCAGTGGCAGGACGACGATCGCCAGGGTGTGCTCAGCGTGCGCCTCAGGTACGACCGCAAGGGCGAACCTGCGATCGACGGGCTGAAACGCATCAGTTCCCCAGGCCGTCGCAGCTATGTGCAAGCCGGTGACATTCCGCAGGCCCGAAGTGGCTACGGCACCGTCATCCTGTCCACCTCCCGCGGTGTGCTGACCGATCGCACGGCCCGGGAACTGGGCGTGGGTGGCGAGGTGCTCTGCTCCGTCTGGTAAGCGGACGGGCCGAGAGGAGAAGCAGCAGATGTCGAGGATTGGCAAGATGGCCATCGCCCTCCCCCCCAAGGTGGAGGTCAACCAGCGGGGCACCCAAGTGCTGGTGAAGGGGCCTAAGGGCACCCTCTCTCTGGATATGCACCCGGACATCTCCTTGGAGGTGGCGGACGCGCAGTTGCTGGTGAAACGGCCCAGCGACGGGCGGCGGCACCGGGAACTGCACGGTCTGGTCCGCAGTCTGGTGCAGAATATGGTCACCGGCGTCAGCGCCGGATTCGAGAAGAGCCTGCACATCGAGGGCGTCGGTTACCGGGCCCAGTTGCAGGGCAAGGCCCTGACCATGAGCCTGGGTTTCTCGCATCCGGTCACCTACGCGGTACCCGATGACGTGACGGTAGAGGTCAAGGATCAGCGCGGCATCGCCGTGCGCGGCATCGACAAGCAGCGCGTCGGCCAGGTGGCCGCGGTGATCCGTGGCTTCAAGCCCCCCGAGCCGTACAAGGGCACCGGCATTCGCTATGTGGACGAACGCATTCGGCGCAAGGAAGGGAAGTCCGGCGCCAAGTAGGCGCCCCCCCGCGCCGTTTTGGCAGGCTGAGGAGCGAGAGCAATGAACCGATTGACTGCAAAACGCAAGGCCTATACCTCTCGCAAGAGGCGCGTCCGGAAGGCGGTGGCGCAGGGCAATAGCCGCCCCCGGCTCACGGTGTACAAGAGCCTGAAGCACATCTACGCCCAGATAGTCGATGACGCTTCGGGGCGTACTCTGGTGGAAGCCTCCACCATGGGACGCGACCTGCGCGATGATTTGAAGAAGACGTCTGACGTGGCGGCGGCCAAGGCGGTAGGCGCTGCGCTGGGTCGCAAGGCTGTGGCGCGGGAGATCACCAAGGTGGCGTTCGACCGCAACGGTTATGCCTACCACGGCAAGGTCAAAGCCCTTGCTGAAGCAGCCCGGGAAGCCGGCCTGGAGTTCTAGCGCCCTGGCGTTGCCGGGGAGTGAGAAGAGGAGGAGTGGCTTTTGAGCACCATAGACGACAAGAACCTCGAACTGTTCGACCGGATGATCTACCTGAACCGGGTAGCCAAGGTGGTCAAGGGCGGTCGCCGCTTCTCGTTCAGTGCCCTGGTGGTGGTGGGCGACCATGACGGTATCGTCGGCGTGGGGCTGGGCAAGGCCAAGGAGGTGCCGGAGGCGATTCGCAAGGGCATCGAGGTGGCGAAGCGCAACCTGGTGCGGATTCCGGTGCTCAACGGCACCATCCCCCACGAGGTTCAGGGACACTGTGGCGCGGGGTTGGTGGTATTGAAACCGGCGGCCCCCGGTACCGGTGTGATCGCCGGCGGCCCGGTACGTGCGGTGCTGGAGTCGGTGGGGATTCGCGACATCCTCACCAAGTGCATCGGCACCAACAACCCACACAATGTGGTGCACGCGACCATGGAAGGGTTGAGTCGCCTCCGTTCCCCGGAGGATATCGCAGCCCGTCGCGGCAAGACCCTGGAAGAGATCCGGGCCTAGGTCGGGAGGAGACACCATGCGACTGCATGATCTGAAGCGCCCCAAGGGCGCAGTGAAAGAGCGCAAGAGGGTGGGCCGCGGGCCGGGGTCCGGCTTGGGCAAGACCGCGGGCCGGGGCCAAAAGGGTCAGTTGGCCCGTTCCGGCGGTTCGGTGCGGCCCGGCTTCGAGGGTGGCCAGATGCCCCTGCACCGGCGGATACCCAAGGTTGGGTTCCACAGCCCGTTCCGCAAGGAGTACGCCTGCGTCAACGTCTGTGACCTGAACCGCTTCGAGGACGGCACCGAGATCACCCCGACGCTGTTGGTGGAGCAGGGGCTGATCAAGAAGCTCAAGGATGGCGTGAAGATCCTCGGCAAGGGCGAGTTGGAGCGCAGGCTGGTGGTCACGGCCCACAAGATGAGCCAAGGTGCGCGGCAGAAGATTGAAGCCCTCGGCGGCGAGGTCAAGGAGGCCTAGGTGGTCGGCAACTTTCAGGGCATCGGCAAGATCCCGGAGCTGAAGCGCAGGATACTGGTCAGTTTCCTGCTGCTGGGGGTGTACCGGATCGGTTCCCATGTGCCGGTTCCGGGCATCGATGCCTCCGCCATGGCCGAGTTCTTCAACCGGAGCTCCGGCGGCATCCTGGGTATGTTCGACATGTTCTCGGGCGGCGCGTTGAGCCGCATGAGCGTGTTTGCCCTGGGGATCATGCCGTACATCAGTGCTTCCATCATCCTGCAGCTGCTTACCGTGGTCAGTCCGACCCTGGAGAAGCTCAAGAAGGAGGGGGAGCAGGGGCACAAGAAGATCACCCAGTACACTCGCTACGGCACGGTGTTGTTGTCGCTGATCCAGGGCACGGGCATCGCGGTGGGGCTGGAGAGCATGTCCGTGTCCGGCGGCAGCGTGGTGATCGCACCAGGTTGGGGGTTCCGGCTGACCACGGTGATTACCCTCACGGCGGGCACGGCGTTCATCATGTGGTTGGGGGAACAGATCACCGAGCGGGGCATCGGCAACGGCATCAGCCTGATCATCTTTGCAGGCATCGTAGCCGGTATGCCCACGGCCGTGGTCAACACCTTCCAGCTCATGAGCGCCGGTCAGATCAACCTTTTTATCCTGTTGTTCCTGGCGGTACTGATGGTCGCCGTGGTGTTCTGCATCGTCTATTTCGAGCGGGCCCACCGTCGCATTCCGGTGCAGTACGCGAAACGCGTGGTGGGGCGCAAGGTGTACGGTGGGCAGAGCACCCACTTGCCGCTGAAGGTGAACACGGCCGGTGTTATTCCGCCGATCTTCGCCTCGTCGCTGCTGATGTTTCCGACCACCATCGGCCAGTTCGTCGACGTGCCCATTGTGCAGAAGGTGACCGGCTGGCTGGCGCCGGGGGAACTGTTGCACAACGTGTTCTTCGTGGCGCTGATCATTTTTTTCTCGTACTTCTACACCGCCATCCAGTTCAATCCGACGGACGTGGCGGACAACATGAAGAAGCACGGCGGCTATATCCCCGGTATTCGGCCCGGGCAGCGCACCGTGGAATACATCGACAAGGTGTTGTCGCGGCTGACGTTTTGGGGGGCGCTGTACCTGAGCGTGATCTGTGTTCTGCCGACCATCTTGATCAATAACTTCGGGGTGCCGTTTTACTTCGGCGGTACGGGACTGCTCATCGTAGTGGGTGTGTCGATCGACACGGTGTCGCAGATCGAGACGCACCTGATTACACGCCACTACGAAGGGCTGGCCGGGGGGCGCAGGATGCGGGGGCGCCGTTAGTGCGCTGTGGTTGAGTCGATCCCCGCGCCATGGCGGAGCCGGGGGCGCGCAGTGCGCAGGCGGTGTGCCTGGGATGGGATGCAGGACGGGTGATCATCATCAAGTCACCGCGAGAGATCGAACAGATGCGGCGCGCCAACCGCGTCGTAGCGGAAATTCTTGAGATCCTCCGGCGGCATGTACGCCCTGGCGTATCGACCCAGGATTTGGAGGAGATCGCCCAGGACGAAGTGACCCGGCGGGGGGTGGTGCCGGCGTTCAAAGGGGTTGCGAACCCCAACGGTGGGCCCTATCCGGCTTGCCTCTGCACCTCGGTCAATGACGAGGTGGTGCACGGCATCCCCCGGGGTGACCGGGTGCTGCAGGAGGGCGACCTGCTCAGCGTGGATTTCGGGGTATGCCGGCAGGGGTTCTACGGAGATGCAGCGTTCAGTGTGGCCGTGGGCCAGGCGTCGAAGAGGGTGCAGGCTTTGATCCTCTCGGCAGAGGCGGCGTTGGCCGCTGGGTTGGAGCAGGCCCGGGTTGGGCGGCGGCTGGGAGATCTTTCCGCTGCGGTGCAGTGCCAGGTGGAGGGGGATGGCTTCACCGTCGTGCGGGAGTTTGTGGGACACGGCATCGGCCGCTCCCTGCACGAGGAGCCCCAGGTGCCGAACTTCGGCAAGGCAGGCACGGGGGTGAAGTTGAAGGCCGGCATGGTGCTGGCCGTGGAACCGATGATTAACGATGGGGTAGGCGGGGTGAAGGTGGATGCTGACGGTTGGACTGCTCGCACTCGGGACGGTTCCTTAGCCGCCCACGCGGAGCATACCATCGCTATCACCGATGGTGAGCCCCTCGTGCTTTCCCGCATCGATTGACGAGGACCGCCCCATGGCGAAAGAAGAAGCAATCGAGGTGGAAGGTACGGTGGTCGAGCCGCTTCCCAACGCGATGTTCCGCGTCAAGCTTGAGAACGGTCACAAGGTGCTGGCCCACGTTTCGGGGAAGATGCGCAAGTACTTCATCCGCATCCTGCCGGGCGATAAGGTTACAGTGGAACTTTCCCCCTACGATCTCAGCCGGGGCCGGATTACGTATCGCAAGAAGTAACGGGTTCGGATGCGCCGAGGAGAAGACGATGAAAGTAAGGCCCTCCGTAAAGAAGATGTGTGACAAGTGCAAAATCATCCGGCGCAAGGGTATCGTGCGGATTATCTGCGAGAACCCCCGGCACAAACAGCGGCAAGGCTGACAGCGCGGGAACGCCAGAGGAGGATAGACGGTGGCCAGAATTGCCGGTATTGACCTGCCGAAGACCAAGCGCATCGAGATCGCGCTGACGTACATCTATGGTATTGGACGTTCGTCATCGCGACAGATCTTGACCGAGGCCGGGCTGGGTTTCGACCGCAAAGCGGGGGAACTCAACGATGACGAACTGCAGCAGTTGCGGGTGATCATCGACAACAAGTATCGCATCGAAGGGGACCTGCGCAGAGAGGTCCTGAGCAACATCAAACGGCTCATGGATCTGGGTTGCTACCGGGGCCTGCGCCATCGGCGTGGCCTGCCCGTGCGCGGCCAGCGCACCCGCACCAACGCACGTACCCGCAAGGGTCCGCGGCGGCGCTAGCAGCGGCGCACCCATATCCGAGTGGAGGACACATGGCGAAACGTTCCAGCGCCCGTAGGGTAAAGAAGGTAAAGAAGAACATCCGTGACGGTGTGGCGCACATCCGCAGCACCTTCAACAACACCATCGTCACCATCACGGACATGAGTGGCAACACCATCGCGTGGTCCAACGCCGGCGTGGCCGGCTTCAAGGGCTCGCGCAAGAGCACCCCGTTTGCGGCCCAGCTCACGGGCAAGGACGCGGCAGAAAAGGCCAAGGAACACGGGGTGCGCAATGTGGCGGTGTACGTCAAGGGGCCAGGTTCGGGTCGCGAGGGTGCGGTGCGTGCGCTGCACGCCGCGGGACTGACCCTTACCTCGATCAAGGACGTCACCCCCATCCCGCACAATGGATGTCGCCCGCCGAAGCGGCGTCGGGTATAGCCCAGAGGAGGAAGCGTATTGGCACGATATCGCGGAGCCGCCTGCCGGTTGTGTCGGCGGGAGCGCATGAAGTTGTTTTTGAAGGGTGATCGTTGCTACTCCGACAAGTGTGGCATCGAGCGCCGTAACTACCCGCCGGGACAGCACGGCCAGCGCCGAACCAAGGTGACGGAGTACGGCCGGCAGTTGCGGGAAAAGCAGAAGGTGCGGCGCATCTATGGCGTGCAGGAGAAGCAATTCCGCTCCTACTTTGCCGAGGCCGATCGCCGCAAAGGGGTCACCGGCACCAACCTGATGCAGATCTTGGAGTCCCGTCTCGACAACATGGTGTATCGCATGGGGTTCGCGAACTCGCGCACCGAGGCACGCCAGTTGATTCGCCACGGCCACTTCCAGGTGAACACCCGGCGGGTCGACATCCCGTCGTATCTGACCCGCGCCGGAGACGAGGTGGCGGTGCGCGAGAAGAGTCAGAAAGTGACCGCCATTGTCGGGGCGTTGGAGAACCAGGCCAGCCGCGGCGCACCCAAATGGCTGGAGGTGGACGCAACCGCGTTCAAGGCTTCGGTCAAGGAGTTGCCAGCCCGGGAAGACCTGACCATGCCGGTCGAGGAACACCTCATCGTCGAGTTGTACTCCAAGTAATCCTGCAAGGGTGGTAGTGAATACCCTGGAGGTGAGTGACGTTGCACGAACGAAACTGGCGAGAACTGATCAAGCCGAAACGCTTGGAGCCCGAATCTGGCAGCCTCAGCGCGGTGTACGGCAAGTTTGTCGCCGAACCGTTGGAGCGGGGATTTGGAACCACTTTGGGCACCGCCCTGCGGCGGACCTTGCTTTCCAGCCTGCAGG
Source organism: Deferrisomatales bacterium (assembly GCA_029211085.1). Taxonomy (GTDB): domain Bacteria; phylum Desulfobacterota; class Deferrisomatia; order Deferrisomatales; family JARGFW01; genus JARGFW01. Next base: position 8,089 of record JARGFW010000170.1, read on the forward strand.
GCGCTGCGATCTGTCAGGTGAAGATCGAGGGGGTCGCCCACGAGTTCTCCACGGTCTCCGGGGTCAAAGAGGACGTGAGTGAGATCATCCTCAACCTTAAGCAGGTTCGTCTGAAGGCCCATACGGACAAGTCCAAGCGGCTGCGGGTGCTGAAGACCGGCCCCGGAACCGTCTCGGCCGGTGACATCGAGTCCGGGCCGACGATCGAAGTGCTCAACCCCGAGTTGCACCTGGCGACCTTGTCCGAAGGGGCTAAACTCGACGCCGAGTTGGTGGTGAAGGTGGGTAAGGGCTATGTCTCGTCCGACCGCAACAAGGACGAGGACATGCCGATCGGCTGGATTGCGGTGGACGCGATCTTCAGCCCCATCGAGAAGGTGAATTTCCGGGTCGAACAGGCCCGTGTTGGACAGCGCACCGACTACGACAAACTGATCTTGGAGGTGTGGACCGACGGTAGCGTCAAGCCGGAAGATGCCATCGCCTATTCCGCAAAGATCCTCAAAGATCAGGTGCAGGGCTTCATCAACTTCGAGGAGGGCGAAGAGCCTCAAGTGTCAAGCGAAGCCTCGGAAGGTTTCACCTACAACGCGAATCTAGACCGCAAAGTCAGTGAGTTGGAGCTGTCGGTGCGGGCGGCGAACTGCCTGAAGGCCGCCAACATCCGGTACATCGGTGAGTTGGTAGATCGACCCGATGCCGACATGCTCAAGACCAAGAACTTCGGCCGCAAGTCCTTGAACGAAATCAAGGACATCCTGGCCACGATGAATCTGCACCTGGGGATGGAAATCTCGGGTTGGACGCCTCCGGAGGAGACTCCGGAGGAAGCGGAACTGTAGCACCACTCCAGGGGGCGACCTCGGGGAGGCTGTTGCCGAATTGCGTTGCCGGGGTGTCCCGGGACGCTGGGATGGAGAGAGAAGATCATGCGCCATTTGAAAACCGGACGGAAATTGGGGCGGACCAGCAGCCACCGCAAGGCCCTGTTCCGGAACATGGTAACCTCGCTGTTCGAGCACGAGCGCATCCAGACCACCGATGCCAAGGCGAAGGATGTGCGGCGGGTCGCAGAAAAGCTCATCACCCTCGGCAAGAGGGGCGACCTGGGTTCTCGCAGGCAGGCCTTGTCCTATATCCATGACAAAGGTGTGGTGCACAAACTGTTCACCGAGATCTCAGAGAAGTACAAGGAGCGCCCCGGCGGGTATACCCGGATCATGAAGTTGGGCAACCGCCGAGGGGACAACGCTCCGATCAGTATTCTGGAGTTGGTGCAGGAGGCATACGCGCCGCGGCCGGCGAAGAAGAAGCCGGCGCCGGCGGTTGCCAAGCCCCAACCGGTTGTAGAAGAGGTTTCAGCGGTGGAGGCAGTTGCCGCCGGAGAAGGCGCCGAGATCTCGGAGCAGACGGAGAGCTGAGGCGACGCTCAGGGCACGGAAAAGAGTCTAATAGGAAGAGCTAGGGGCGAGGGTCGTAAAGAACCTTCGCCCCTTTTTCGTGCCGGGAAGAGGGCGGCAGCCGCCTCTGATGGTCAGGCCGCGACCTGTAGCAGTGCCTGGTAGATGGCGGCGATCTGGGTGCGCAGACCCTCATCGAGGTCGTAGGGGCTTACGCCCTGCTTATCGGCCTCCCGTACCGAGGGTAACAGCCCGATGTGCCCCAGCACGGGCATCGGCGAAACGCCCTGTTCGATGAGTTCCCGGTCGGAGGGGTCAGCCACCTTGTTGCCCACGACGTACACCTGGCGCACCCCCAGGTCGGTGGCCAGGCGGCGTACCTGGTGCGCAGTCTGGATGGAACGCTGCCCCGGTTCCACCACCACCACAAACGCGTTCATGTTCTCGGTGCTGCCCCGGGCCAGATGTTCCAGACCCGCCTCCATGTCCACGATGACGGTCTCCCCTGGCCGCACCATGAGATGCTTCATGAGCACCCGCAGCAGAGTCCCTTCCGGGCACAGACAGCCGCCGCCGCCCAGGGGTACCGTGCCCAGAGTGAGCAGTTTGATGCCTTTGTGCATGATGCTGTAGGTGTCGGGGATATCGTCGACCTTGGGATTGAGTTTGAACATGCCCCCGAAGGATCCCGGTTGGGCGCCGGTTCGCTCTGCCACCAGTTCCTTTATCTGTGCCAGAGGCTGTACCTCCGCCAGTCGTTCGGGGGGAACCCCGATGGCCGAGGGTAGGTTCGAGTCCGGGTCGGCGTCGATGGCCAGTACCACCTGTCCCTGGTCGGCCAGGTAACGGGCCAGGCATCCGGCCAGGGTGGTCTTCCCAACCCCCCCCTTGCCGCTGATTGCTATCTTCATGGAAGGCTCCTTTCGGTGCTGTAGGGTCGATGCAACGCTAGCATCGGCGATCGGTTGGTGTCAAAACTGGGGGTGTTCGACACGGAGTGCCTACCCCGCGGCCCAACCAACGCCGTGAGAGCAGTTGGCAGTTGAGTACAGTGGGGCGAGTTGTTATTGTGCATCGCTTGTTGGCCGCCGGGAAAACGCAGATCGTGAGGTATCATGCATATTGAGCCCGGGGAGTTGCCTCCCCGCAAACAGAGGGCCTATTTTTGGGGGGGAATAGCCCTGCTGGCCCTTGCCGGGCTGGGCACCGCCCTCAACCTCTTGCTGGCGGTTCCCGAATACCAGAAGGTGAGTTGGTTCTTGCTGGGATTCTTCTGGGTGGGTGGCGCGGCTGCGGTCGCTGCGGCCCGGGGGGCGATCCCTGCGGGGGGGAAGGTCGTGGAGTACGGCGAGGCACTGGTGGTGGCCGGGGTGCTGGCCATCGCGATTCGGGGCGCGGTGGTGCAGGCGTTTAAGATCCCCTCGGGCTCCATGCTGCCCACCCTGCTCATCGGCGACCATCTGCTCGTCTCCAAGTTTCTCTACGGCGTACGCGTTCCCTATACAGACATACGTTTGTTGCGCCTGCGGGCGCCGAGCCGGGGAGACATTGTAGTGTTCGCCTTCCCGGGGGACGATTCCAAGGATTTCATCAAGCGCGTCATCGGTGAACCCGGGGACACGCTGGAGGTGAGGGAAAAGAAGGTGTACATCAACGGAGAGCCCCTGGAAGACCCCTGGGGTACCTGGGCAGATGCCCAGGTGTTGCCACCAGCCGCCGGGAAGCGGGACTTCTTCGGCCCGGTGACCGTTCCCAAGGGGACGTATTTCGTCATGGGAGATAACCGCGATCGGAGTCTGGACAGCCGTTTCTGGGGGTTCGTGGAAGATGCGCGCATCCGCGGCAAGGCCTTTATCCTCTATTGGTCTTGGGACTCCGAGAACACGCGACCGCGTCTGCGGCGGATGGCCAATATCATCCACTGAGCAATTTCCTGGTTGACACCCGTGGAGAGGTGCGTATAATCCGCGTTTCCTTGGCCCTGGGGGGGGGAGAGAAGCGGGGGG
>JARGFW010000454.1 GCA_029211085.1 Deferrisomatales bacterium
GGTCGTCAAATAAAAACAAAAGAGATATGCCATGTTTGCAAGAACCAGTACTCAGCAATCATTGTTTCAGCCATGCACGACGATGATTGACAAGATAAAAGAAAAGCTGTCCAGATCGTGGGCGGAAGTCTTTCGCAACGAGGTTCTTTGCCATATTCCAGAGGATCTGTTTGCCCACCTGTACGCCTACGGCAAAGGGCGCCCCAACTTCCCCATCCGCATCCTCGTCGCCTTGAGTCTCATCAAAGAACTGCGCAACCTGACCGATTCCCAGCTATTCGAGGCGTTCTACTTCGATCTGCTGGTGCACCATGCCCTGGGCATCGCCTCAGGAGAGGTCACGCTGGCCGAGCGTACCCTCTACAACTTCCGCGCCCGGGCGGCCGGCGACCCGGCGGTGCTGTTGACCTTCCAGACCCTCACGGAGCGCATGATCCAATCCGTGGGGTTGCACACCGATGTGCAGCGCCTGGACTCGACCCAGGTCTCGTCCAATATGGTGCATCTGAGCCGCCTGGGGCTGTTCGTGCAGACCATCGAACGGTTCCTGGCCACACTCCAGAAGAGTTCTCCCGCACAGGTGGCCGCGCTGCCCCCGGAGTTTGCCAGGCGCTACCTGGAGCGGGCCGGCTATTTCGCCGACGTAACCGGCGGCAAGAGCCGGCGGCGTTTGGAACAGGCCGCCATTGATCTGGCTCTGTTGGTCGACCGCTTCGCGGCCGATCCGGCGGTCTGCGCCCTGCCTGCCTATGGGCTGCTGGCCCGGCTGTTTCGCGAGCAGTGCGAGGTGCACGTAGACGGCAGTGCCCCGGTGATCGGGCTCCGCGAGCCCCAGGATGTCGCCTCCGATTCTCTCCAGGCACCATCGGATCCAGATGCTACCTACAGCCACCACAAGGGCAAGGGCTACCAGGTCCAGCTGGGCGAAACCTGCCACCCCGACAATCCCGTGGAACTGATCACCCATGTGGCGGTAGAGGGTGCCCACGCAAGTGACCACAACGCCCTGCTCCCGTTCATCGAAGACACCCAAGCGCGGGGTATTGGGCCCACGACCGCCTTTGCAGATACCTCGTACAATAGTGGCGAGAACCTCGTGGCTGCGGCCGAACAGGGCGTCGAACTCGTGGCTCCCACCCCGGGCACGGTGGATCCCGACGACTTGACGTTGGCCAACTTCACCATCCAGCTAGACACCCTGGAGGTGCACGCCTGTCCCGAGGGGCAGGTGCCGCTGGAGCAACACCCCAATCGATGCGGCGACGGCCAGATCGTGCGGTTCGCACCGGACACCTGCGCTGCCTGCGAGTTCACGGATACTTGCCCCGCGGGCAAGAAGGCCGGGGTCTTGCGCTTTACCCTGCGTGACTACGCCCTGGCCTTCAGCCGGGCGCGCGAGGAGACCCCAGAGTTCAAAAAACGCTACACGATCCGCTCCGGCATCGAAGCCACCAACGCCGCGCTCAAGACCGCCCACGGCTTCGCCCGGGTTTGGACCCGGGGCATGGCCCGCGTCACCTTCGCGGTGCTCATGAAAGTCATGGCACTGAACTTCAAGCGCTACGCGAGGGTGAGGTGTGCCCAAGCAACGTGAAATGCCGCATAAAAACGCAAGGAAAGAGCTCCCATGCGATAAAACCCGGTCA
>JARGFW010000455.1 GCA_029211085.1 Deferrisomatales bacterium
ACATCTCGAAGTTTCGCATGGCCGAGTGCGACCCGAACGAGTACGTCGTCGAGGTGCTGCTGGGCGGCCGGCCCCACCGAAGCCCGGGACTGAGCGAACGCGAGGAGTTCCCCGTCCTCTGAGGTCTCTCTTGGATTGGTGGATGACGACGATCGTTTGTCACGTGCGTGCGATGGGAGTGCGGTGAAGACCGCCGCGGGGCGCGGTCCCGATTCCGCTGCCGACCTGGCTTCTCAGCCCACCGTCTCGCGGCTGGAAGACCGTGTGGAGCGACGCCAGTTGGTGCGCCTCTCCGAGCAACGGGTGGAGGGATAGGATCGTCTGGATCGTCATGCCGTGGCACGGGGTGCGGCTCCCTGGGGAGCCTTCCCGTTGAACGGGCGTTTTCGGATGACCGAGGTATACTCGGCTCGGGGATCAACTGAGAGGCTGATCCCGCGTGTTGCTTCCATCGAGAGCGAGAAGGAAGGGGGAAGACCATGAGCCGGAAGACTGAACGAGTCGTGACGGCGGTGCTATTCACCGTCATCGTCTCCATTGTCGGGGCGGCCTTCTACTTCACTGGGGCTGCCCTGGGCGTCTGGTTCGCCGTGATCGCCGCATTACTCCTCTGGTCCGTCTTCGTGGAGCGCACGCGGCGTTGTCCCTACGAGGACGACAGCCTCGACATGATCAGCCACCCAGCGTGGAAGCACTGGGAAGGAAACATCTGGCACAAGAAAGGCTGAGGCGCAGGCGGCAGGCGTCCTATGACGTTGCCTGCGCGCTCATACGTTGGCCGCCAAATCCTGTTCGATGCGCTGCGTACGCGCCCTTGGCTTCCAGGAGCTTATCCGTGGGGAGCTGGAGCGTGAACGCGTGGGTCATGAGGTAGGCGCCGGGCTCGTTGACGCAGACGATCACCCTGCCTGTGGAGGCCAGGTGCCCGAAGGCTTCTTCCGGGATCTCGATGATCAGTTTGTCCTTCACGCCCAGGAAGTAGCAGCTCCCCGGCGGAAACACATAGATGGCGAGATCGTCGTCCTGGACCTTGCGGTACTCCCTTTGGATGACCTCCGGATCGCATCTGACGAAGACCTGGAGCCCCGTCTCCACGAGCAACGCGTTGTGTGCGAGTCGGAGACCCTGTTCTCGAGCAGTTGGTTCGGTACGCATCGTCTGTTCCTCTTTGGGTTAGGGCGGTCCGAGGCCGGGCGGTAGGCCGCCTCGAATCGGCAGGTCGATGGGACTGAAGGACGGTACATCCGGGGGCGGGCTGCCGATGGGGGCGGGTGACCGGCTACCCCCGAAGAACCGGCCTCCTCCCTGTGGGGCCAGGCGCCCTCCAAGGGTGATTTTCCCCATCAAGCCCAACGCCTCTTCCAGCGACTTGTCCCCGATCGAGACCCCTGTCGCGATATCCCGTCCCCACCACCGATCGATATTCCCCGTCGTCAGCGAACCCTCGTGGGTCACGCCTGCATGGAAGGTGTGGCGGTTGTCGAAGTCATCGGAGACGGCGCCGCTGCGGCTCTGGCGAAACAGCTCGAACTCGGTGATGGGTGTGCGTTGAACCGTGGTCACCCCGGCCGACGGGTCGCCCGTTGTCTCGGTGAGCACCCGCTCCCGGTGCCCGGCCATCACGTCGCCGGTGCCGGGGT
>JARGFW010000007.1 GCA_029211085.1 Deferrisomatales bacterium
GCCGCCGCAGCAGCCGACCCGAGCCATCTGAACAGCCAGATGAACCTAGGCATCGTGTACCGCTACGACCTCAACGACCTAGCCGGGGCGATCCAGGCCTGGGAGGGATACCTGCTGCGCAATCCGCCAACGGAGATGGCCGAGAAGATTCGCCGCGAGATCGACGCCCTGAAGGCGCAGCTTCCCCAGTAGCATCGGGATGCCTTGGTCCCCGGTCCGAATGCCGGGCGCGGCCGGTGGCACTCCGCTCCACACTCCACCCGCCCACGGCGGCCTCTCCAGCGCATCCTGGGCTCGAGGTCGCTCCTGCCCGTCCTGGGCCCGCGACACTCGACCGTCCCTGGACATCGGCACCTGCACATCCATGCGCGGCGGCCCCGATGGGGCCGCCGTTCTTTCTCCCGCCTGATGGCCTCCCGCGAGAGCTTTGCCCTGCCGGTGGACGATCACCTGGCCGGAATCCTCGCGAAGCTGTCCCGCGCGCCGAACCTGGTGCTGTTGGCCCCGCCCGGCTCCGGCAAGACCACCCGCGTACCCCCGGCCCTGGTGGCTTCCGGCACCTTCGGCGACAGCACCTGCCTGGTGCTGGAGCCGCGGCGGGTGGCGGCCCGGGCCGCGGCCCGGCGGGTCGCAGAGGAGACCGGGGTAGCCCTCGGCGAGGCGGTGGGCTACCAGGTGCGTTTCGACCGTCGGGGCGGCAGGGGAACCCGTCTGTGGTACGTGACGGAGGGGATTCTCACCGCGCGCCTCCAGCGGGATCCGTTCCTGGATAGTGTCGGTGCGGTGGTCCTGGACGAGTTTCACGAACGCAGCCTGGAACTGGACCTGGCCCTGGCCCTGCTGCGCGAGGTGCAACGAGCGGTGCGGCCCGAACTGCGCATCGTGGTGATGTCTGCCACCCTCGACCCCGGCCCGGTGGCCGCGTACCTGGGCGCGGAGGTGATCCAGTGCGGCGGGCACCCCCACCCGGTGGAGATCCGCCACCGGCAGCACACCGAACCCGGCCCCCTGCCCCGCCGTGCCGCCGCCGCGGTGCGCGAGGTTTGGCCAGTTCGCCCGGGGGGCGTCGGCGACGTGCTGGTATTCCTGCCCGGGGTCGGCGACATCCACCGCACCCAGCAGGAACTCGGCCCCTGGGCCGCCGAACGCGCCGTGACCCTGCTGCCCCTGCACGGAAACCTGCCCCCCGCCGCACAGGACCGTGTCCTACACCCCGGGGACAACCCCAGAGTGGTACTGGCGACCAACGTGGCCGAGAGCAGCGTCACCGTGAGTGGGGTGAACACGGTGGTGGATGGGGGTCTGGCCAAGGTGCTGCACAGGGACCCCGGCAGCGGCGTCGATCGCCTGGAGTTGGAGCGGATCAGCCTGGCCAGCGCCACCCAGCGCGCCGGCCGCGCCGGCCGCACCGGGCCGGGCCTGGCGCTGCGCCTGTGGACCCGCCACGACGAACAGGGTCTGCGGCCCCGGCAGACCCCCGAGATCCACCGTCTCGACCTCGCTGGCACCCTGCTCCAGGTACTGGGTTGGGGGCACACCGACCCTGCCACGTTCCCGTGGTTCGAAGCCCCCACCCCTCGGAATCTGGCGTCTGCCATGGAACTGTTGCACTTGCTCGGTGCCGTGGACAGCGCAGGGCGTCTCACCCCGGACGGGGAGCACCTGCGCCGGCTGCCCCTGCACCCGCGGCTGGGGCGGCTGGTGCTCTACGCCGCGGAGCGCGGCCTGGTGCGCCAAGGGGCGTTGCTGGCCGCTTTGCTCAGTGAGGGAGACGTGCTGGGGCACGCCGACCGGAGTCCGCAACGGGGCGAACCCGCGGTCTCGGACCTGCTGCTGCGTCTGGAGCACCTGGAAGCCGTGGCCGAGGGCTCCCCCAGCGACGCCACCCTGCGTCGCCACGGGCTGGAGGCAGGGGCGACCCGGGCCGTACTGCGCGCCGCCGCGCAGATCGAACGCCAGGTGACTGCCTCCGCGGCGGCAACCCGCCCGCCGGAGAACCCCGGCCCTCTCCTGCTCCAGGCGATCCTGCGCGCCTATCCGGATCGGGTGGCCCGTCGCTTGGAGCCCGGGGTCGTGCAGCTGGTGGGGGGACGTCGGGCCCGTCTGGAGCCCGGGTGCGCGGTGCGCGAGGCAGGTTTCCTGGTCGCCGCCCGGCTGCGGGGCGGTCGGCGGGGGGCGTTCTCCGCCGACCGTGTCGAGTGGGCCAGTGCCATCGACCCTGCCTGGTTGGAGCAGCTCCAGGACCTGGAGCACACCACCACTGACCACCTCGATCTGGAACGGGGCCGGGTGGTCCGGCGCGAACTCACCACCTACCGGGGACTACCGATCACCAGCCGCGAGCTGCCGCCGCCCCGGGAGCAGGCGGCGGCGCTGTTGATCGCCCACCTCCTCGCCGATTTCCCAAACCGGTTGGCCCTGTCTGCGGAGGCCCGCACCCTGGTGGCGCGCTGCCGTTTCCTGGGTCCCCACCTGCCCCGGCTGAACCTTCCCGGGTGGGACCGCGACGACTGGGAACACGCCCTGCAGGCGCCCGCCCTGGCCGCCGCTCCCAGCCTGGATCACCTATTAAAGACCAACCTGCTGCCCCATCTCGAAGCAGCTCTGACCTGGGAGCAGCGGGCCGCACTGGAGCGCGACGCCCCGGCCCGGGTGCAGGTTGCCTCGGGGAACCACCTGCGCGTCGACTACGCCCCCACGGAGCAAGGGCGGCCGCCGGTGCTGGCGGTGAAGATCCAGGAGCTGTTCGGCTGCCGGGAGGGTCCGAGGGTGGCCACAGGCCGGGTGCCCCTACTGCTGCACCTGCTCGGTCCCCATGGTCGCCCGATCCAGGTTACCGACGACCTGATGAGTTTCTGGCAGAGGGGCTATCCGGACGTGCGCAAGGAACTGCGCGGCCGCTACCCAAGACACCGCTGGCCCGAAGACCCCCTCACCGCCGAGCCCAGCCGCAGCTCCGTTACCCGACGCCAGCGCTGAGAACGATTCTTTGGATGTCCAGAACGTGTTCGGGTGTTTCCCAGGGACGCCCACCTTCCGAGGCCGCCCATGTGGCGATGGCCAGCGCTAGCCGGCCATTCGCACCAGAACGCACCCCCCGGCATCCTCGGTGTCCGGCAACGCACCGACTCCGGATGCCCCCAACCGCTGACCAGAGAACCGGGGCCCGCGGCAGGGGATCGGAGAGCGGACAGTCTGGGCGGGGGCGGCCCGCCGTCAATCCCAGCCGGCGAGCAGACAACCCAGGGCGCGCCGCTGCGGTCCGGTGGCCGCCATGAACGACGCCACGCAGCGGCTGCAGCCGCCCAGCCGGGGGCGGCGGGACACCACCGTGCCCCGCATCGCCAGCGGGGACCGGCGGCCCAGGGGAATGAAGAACGTCACAGCATCGTGCTGGCGCACCCTCCGACCGGTCTCGAAGATGAGCCCGGAGGGACCCAACACCTCCACGTGGACGATCCCTGCCGGGCCGTCGCCAACGGTGTAGCCCACGGTGCGGGGCAGCGGGCGCGTCTGCGGCGCGGGCCCCAGGTCCAGGGTGTGCTCCAAGTATCTATTCAGACCGGCACCGGTGACCAGATCCACCCAGGGGGGAAACCGGCTGGCACCGTTTACGGGCAAGGCATCGATGGGATAGACCAATGCCACCGCGCAAGCTGGAGCCCGCCCGCCCCAGCTCTCCAGTGCACACGACACGTGGGAGCGGGCGGTGCCGTCCACGAAGGCCACGTCCACCGCCGGGGTATTGGGCACGCGCGGGGCCGGTTCGGCGTACACGCCCCCAACTGCCAGAGCTGCCGCCAGACGAATGCCCTGTTCCTGAGGAAAACCGACGAGGTGCGCGGTCAGCATGTCATCTCCTGAGACAATCAACTAACATTTGATTGTATAACAATCGGTGGATATTACAACCTCACCTACCGTATTCTCTAGCAGTAGTTTGATCCACCCCGTTCGTGCCGCGGCCCTTGGTCATCGCTCCGCCGCCGCGCTGGGTCCGCACAGGCTCCGCGGGCAGAGTTCATGCAACCACTGTTTTGGTGAACGTCAGCGTCAGCCCGGGCCAACCCCGCCCCGTAGGGGCCGTGCGCGGCGCTCGAACCATACCCGGCATTTCCGTCCCCATCCTGAGAGAGGTGCCCTTTGAAGAGCTTCCGCAGGGAGTTGTGGTTCGATATCCCCACCCGGCGTGCGTTCCTGCACATCACCCCTCAGGTGGAGGAGTGCCTGCGCGCCAGCGGCATCCGCGAAGGATTGTGTCTGGTGAACGCCATGCACATTACCGCCTCGGTGTTCATCAATGACAACGAGCGGGGACTGCACGAGGACTACGAGCGCTGGCTGGAGGAGTTGGCACCCCACGAGCCGTTGAGCCGCTACCAGCACAACCGCACCGGCGAGGACAACGGTGATGCCCACCTCAAGCGCCAAGTGATGGGCCGCGAGGTGGTGGTGGCGGTGACCGGAGGGAAACTGGACTTCGGCCCCTGGGAGGCGATCTTCTACGGGGAGTTCGACGGCCGGCGGCGCAAGCGGGTGCTGGTGAAGATCATCGGGGAGTGAACCTGTGACGAGACGATCGGGACCCCGCAGGGGCGCTGGTTCCGGCGACCGGGACGAAACCGGGAGCGCCGACACCGCCGCGCGCGGGCGTGCCACCGACGCTGCCCTGCGCCTGCGCCACTACACGATCTTCCTGTCCCTGGGCGTCCCGCTGATGGTGGCGTTCGGAATCCTCCACCTGGCGCGGGGCAACGCCCCGCTGTCCGGCGCCATCTTCCTCTCCGCGGTAGCCCTGCTGGCCGGCCGCGCGCTCATCGCCAGGGCCCACAGTCCACTTCTGGTGTACCGGGTCAACGCCGCCCTGTTCGGAACCCTGCTGTGGTACCTGTGTGCCGTGGGCGGCGAAGCGGGGTCGAAGAGCCTGTGGCTCTATGTGTTCCCGCTCATCGCCAGCTTCCTGCTGGGTGCGACGGAGGGTCTGGCCTGGAGCAGCGTCGTACTGCTCGGCACGTTGGGAATCTTCTCCGGCGGCCTCGGGCTGTTCGAGGTTCACCCGTACCCGGGGGCGTTCCGCATCCGCTTTGGGCTCACCTACGCCATCGTAGCGGTTGTATCGTGTTGGTTCGAACTGCTGCGCTCCGAGTACCGCATCGGCATGCAGAACCAGCAAGAACAACTGCAACTGGAGAAGGAACTGCTGGAAGAGGAGATCGCGGCGCGGGAACGCCTGGAAACGGAGAAGGATCGCACCCTGGGGGAGCTGCGCACCGCCCTGGACAAGGTAAAGACCCTGTCGGGGCTGATTCCCATCTGTGCCAACTGCAAGAGCATCCGCGACGACCAGGGCTACTGGCACCGGGTGGAGGCCTACGTGAAACAGCACTCCACCGCCGAGTTCACCCACGGCATCTGCCCGGACTGCAGGGAGAAGCTGTACCCCGCGTTCAGCCACAGGAAGGGCTGAGCTCCGGCTGGCGACATTGAAAAGCCCGCGGCACCTGCTATAGAGTGCCGGGGCATCCCGAGTTGCCGGGGCGGGACGGCGCCCGCCCCACCCCCATTCGGAGGGAACGGGCGCTCTCATCGCACTGTGGGAGATCATGGCTCTTCCGTCTTCCGCGCCAGCCCTCTGGAGCGCGATCTCCGGCCGGATACTGGACTCGACCCACGGCGACGAGGAACTCCGCCGCCGGGTCACCCTCTACGTGCTGATTTCCGGGGTCGGCATCGCGATCCTGGTGCCCATGGGCGCCGCGGCGTTCGCCCAGGGCAATCCCCTGCTTGGCGTTCCCGACCTGATCACCGCCGCCCTGCTGGCCGCCAACCTGACCGCGGCGATCCTCACCCGCCGGTTCCGGAGACACATCGCCCTGGGTATGGCGCTGATGGCGGTGTTCCTCTCGTTCATCTTCGTTACCGGCGGCCAGGGCAACACGGCGTTCGTGTGGCACTACACCTTCCCCCTCGTCTGCACCTTCCTGCTGGGTTCCCGGCGGGGCATCCTGGTCTCCCTGCTGCTGTTGCTCCCGGTGCTGGTGGTGTTCTGGTTCGGCAGCGGCCACGGGTTCCTCACCGGCTACCCGAGCGATCTCAAGCTCCGCTTCCTCCCCTCCTACCTGGTGGTGTCCGTCTTCGCCTACGCCTTCGAGCACTACGGCGAACGTACCCGTCGGGCCCTGGCCTCGGCCCGGGATGGGCTTGAGAAGACCATCGCCCAGCGCACCCGGGAACTCGCGCTGGCCAACCAGGAACTGCTCACCGAAAACGCCATCCGCGCGGCAGCGGAGGCACGCTCGGCAGCCGACCGAAACTTCCTGCAATCGGTCATCGACGCCGTTCCCGAATGCCTGATGGTCATCCTCGACGACCACCGGGTGGTGCTGGCCAACCGCGCCAGCCGGGTGCAGGCTGGCTTCGCTCCGGATGCCCCGCTGGCCGAAGACCTCACCTGCTACCGGATGTCCCACGGTCGCGACACCCCCTGCGACGGCACCGAACACCCCTGCCCCCTCCAGCGGGTCCTAACGGGGGAGACCGCACTCACCGTCGAGCACCAGCACGGCTCCAACGGAAACAACGGCACCGAGGCCACCGTGGAGATCATGGCCGTTGCGGTGCAACTGCCGGGCGAGACCCGTCTGGGGATCGTGGAGTCGTGCCGGGACATCACGGAGCGGCGACGGCTGGAGAACGAGATCCACCAGGCGCAGAAGATGCACGCCATCGGCACCTTGGCAGGCGGCGTGGCCCACGAGTTCAACAACATCCTGGCCGCCATCCTGGGCCACGCAGAACTGGCCGAGAGGAAGAACGACGGGCAGCCGGCGGTCGCCCACCACCTGCGCAGTATCGTCACCAACTCGCTCCGGGCCCGGGACGTGGTGAGCCAGATCCTCACCTACAGCCGGGTGGTCCAGCGGCAGCCCGAGGCCACGGTGCGGTTGGCGACTGCCGCCGGGGAGGCCCTGCGCCTGATCCGGCCATCCCTTCCCGCGGCGATCGAGATCACCGAAGCAGTGCACGGCAACCCGTGGGTCCGGGCCAGCCTCACCGACATCCAGCAGATCCTGATGAACCTGTGCGTCAACGCCTGCCACGCCATGAACGGGCAGGGCGCCATCACCCTGTCGATCCGCGAACAGCCCCCGGCGTCGGGAGCCAAAGGAGCGGTGGCAACCCAGGGGGACCGACGGGCGGTGCTGGCGGTGAGCGACACGGGACACGGCATCGACGAGGCGACCCGGGAGCGGCTGTTCGACCCGTTCTTCACCACCAAAGCGGTGGGAGAAGGCACGGGCATGGGGCTTTCGGTGGTCCAGGGTCTGGTGAAATCCCTGGGGGGCAGGATCGAGGTGAAGAGCGGCCCCGGGAAGGGATCGACGTTCTCGGTGCACCTGCCCGTGGCCCCCCCGGCGGAGGCCGCAGAACTCCGGTCCAGGGAGGACCAGCGAGGGAGCGGGGGCTACAGGGTTCTGCTCATCGACGACGACGAGGAGGTCAACAAAGCCCTCGGCGGCCTTCTGGAGGCCCTGGGCCACGCAGCCCGGTGCTTCACCGGCCCGGCCGAAGCCATCGCCGCGTTCCGAGCCGACCCGACCGGGTTCGACGCCGTGATCACCGACTACTCCATGCCGCAGCTGTCGGGGCTGGAGGTAGCGCACACCCTGCACGGCACGTGGCCGAGCCTACCGGTGATCCTCTGCACGGGGTACGGGGAGGCGTTTGAACCCGAGGAACTGTCCCGCCACGGGGTGAACCGCGTGCTGCGCAAACCGGTGAGCCACACCGAGTTGGACCTGATCCTGAAGAGCCTCCTCGGCGACGCCACACCGTGAGCCGCTACACCCGGAACCGTGAAACCAGCTGGCCGAGGCGCTCGGTCTGCTCCCCCAGGCTGCGGGCGGTGCCGCTGACCCGCTCCATGTCGGACACCACCTCGGTGGAGAGGCTGGCGATGCCTTCCACGTGGCCACTGATCTCCTCGACCGTGACACTCTGCTGCTCGGAAGCCGTGGCAATCTGCGCCACCATGTCGGCGTTGCTCTCGATCTTGGACACGATCTCCCGCAGCGCCTCACCGGCGCGCTTCGACAAGCCGCTGCTGCGCACCACCTCCTCCAACCCGGCGGTCACCAGAGCCACGGCGGCCTCGGTCTCCGACTGGATCGCGGCAACGGTCTGGCTCACCTGACGGGTGGCCTGGGCGGTCTTCTCGGCGAGTTTGCGCACCTCGTCGGCCACCACGGCGAAGCCGCGGCCGTGCTCTCCGGCCCGGGCCGCCTCGATGGCGGCGTTGAGGGCCAGCAGGTTGGTCTGGTCGGCGATGTCGTCGATCACCACCATCACCTCGCCGATGGAGCGGCTGCGTTCCCCCAGGGTCTCGACCTTGGCGGCGATCGACTTGACCCGCGCCTCCACCTGCAGCATGCCGGCGATGCCCTCTTCCACCACCTGGCCGCCGGCTTCGGCGGTACCTGCCGCCGAACGGGCGGCCTCCGAGGCGTCCTGGGTACCTCGAGCCACCTGGGTCACCGTGGCGCTCATCTCCTCGGTCGCCGCGGCCACCACCTGGGTCTGCTCGCTCTGCTCGCCGGCTTTGCGCAGCACCACCGCGCTGGCTTCCACGATCTCCTCGCTTCCGGCCGCCACCTCGTGGGAGGTATCCATCACGTCGCGGATCAGGTGCTGCAAGTTTTCCACGAAGGCATTGAACGCCGTGGCGACCTCACCCAGTTCATCTCTGGAACCGGCCGGTAGTCGCCGGGTGAGGTCGGCCTCCCCGGTGGCCAGCTCCCGCGCCTGGCGGGTGAGGGCATCGAGTTTGGCACAGACCAGGAAGCGGATCAGCAGCGACAGCCCCAGGGAAGCGGCCACCAGCCCGATCACCCCGGCGGTGATCCCGGAGACCGCGGCGTCCCGCTGCCCGGCGCCGAGCAGGGCCGCCTGGTCTTCTTGGGCCGCCGCCAGGGCCTGCAGGCTGTAGCGAGCGAACAGTACACCGGCCACGTCTCCCAGGGCGGCATCCTCGTGGCAGCGCAGGCAGTCGGCCTCCATGGGCTGGGCACGCAGGATCAGCACGGCGTCTCCCAGATCCGTGGCGTGGACCTCGCTGCCGGCGGCCACCGCGGCGGCGAACGGCGCGGCGTCGAGGGCGCTGCCAAGCCGCTCCGGGACGCTGGTGTACACGGTCTTGCCAGCGGGGTTGGCGAGACCGATCTCGAGCACCCCTTCGATCTGACTGAGGTCTGCGAGCAGGGCCTCGAACACCGCCATCTCTCCCCTCTCCAGGGAGCCCTTGGTGCCGGTATCGAGGCCGGCGAACACGTTGAGGGCCTGGCTCCGGGCCGCCTTGTGCAGCGCCGCCTGGGAGTGCTCGGCTTGCTCGTTCATGATCCGCGAGGTGGCGCGTACCCCGAACAGGGTGCTGCCGCCGAACACCACGGCGAGCACCAACACCAGAAAACCGGTGACCTTGGTCTGGATACCGTAACGCATGGGCTCTCCCCCTAGGTGGCAGTGGCACCTTCATTGAGACGGTAGAACGGGTAGTTTTTGGCGCGGGCGAAGGCGGGGCGGGCACAGCCCACGCACGGGGCCTTGGTGCCGATACACCAGGCGTCCCCACCGTTCCAGCCGCGCATCGAGCAGTCGGCGTGGGTGACCACGCCCTGGCAACCCACCTTGAACAGGCAGCCGGGGTCCCCGGGGGCCTTGGCGAACTCCTTGCGCTCGTACTTGGCGAAGTGCGGGCACTGGTCGTGGAGCAGTTGGCCGTAGGTGCGCAGGGGTCGGGCGTGCTCGTCCAAGGTCGGCATGCCGACCTGGAGCAGGTACACCAGATTTCCCACCATCCACGCCGGGTGGGGCGGGCAGCCGGAGAGGTTGACCACCGGGGTCGTCACCCCCAGTTTCCGCAGCGCCTCAGGGGTAGATGCGGCGCCGGTGGGATTGGCCTCGGCGGCGGGGATGCCGCCGAACGCCGAACAACTGCCCACGGCCACCACCACCTTGGCGCGGCGCGCCGTACGGCCCAGCAGACTCTCGAAGGTCTCCTCGCCTATCACGCAGGCATCGGGCATGGCCAGCGGGGTCGCCCCCTCCACCACCAGGACGAAGCCACCTGCCTGCACGGCGCGGTCCACCGCGTTGCGGGCCCCCGCCCCGGTGGCGGCGGACAGGGTCTGGTGGAAGTACAGGGACAGGTAGCGGGTGAGCAGATCGGCGGGGCCGGGGCTCTCGCTGTTCAGCAAGCTCACCGAACACCCGGAGCAGGACTGTCCCTGCAGCCACAGCAGCGGGGCGCGCCC
Organism: Deferrisomatales bacterium; assembly: GCA_029211085.1. Lineage (GTDB taxonomy): Bacteria > Desulfobacterota > Deferrisomatia > Deferrisomatales > JARGFW01 > JARGFW01. Next base: position 10,311 of record JARGFW010000007.1, read on the forward strand.
GGTGGCCATCTCCTCCAGGGCCTGGGCGAAGCGAGGGTGCAGAGCCCCGCTGAGGCCGAGGCCGGCGAGCAGGGCGGTGGCGTCTTTCAGAAAGGTGCGGCGATCCATTGCCATGAGTTGGTCTCCCCCAGCTCGTCTAGTGCACCGCGCAGGCGATGCAGGGATCAAAGGAGCGGACCACCCGCGCCACTTCCAGGCCCTGGCCCTGTTCGTCCACCGGCGTGCCCAGCAGAGCGGTCTCCACCGGCCCGGGATCGCTCCGGTCGCCCCGCGGGGAGAAGTTCCAGGTACTGGGCACCACCGCCTGATAGCGGGCGATCTTGCCGTCGCGCACCTGGGTCCAGTGCCCCAACGCCCCGCGCGGGGCCTCGGTGAGGCCCTCGCCGTCGCCTCCCGGCCTGGGCGTATAGGTGCCCACCGAGGCCGCTCCCACCTCCAACCGTTCCAGCCAGGTCTCCATGCGTTGCGCCACCAGCAGCGCCTCCAGGGCGCGGGCGGCGTGACGCCCGAGGACGCTGAACAGAACCTGCTGCTCCAAACCGGTGTCGGCGAGGAACCCGTTCAGGGTGGCGGTGACCTGCGGGTGCCCGGCCGCAGCTGCCACCACCATGCGCGCCAGGGGGCCGACCTCGTAGGCGGCACCTCCATAGCGAGGCGCCTTGAGCCAGGAGTAGGCGCCGGACTTGTGTGGTTCGGGGCGGGTCTCCCCCTGCAGGGGGTGCTGCCCACCGCTACCGGCGTACTTGCTGCTCGCCACCTGTTCGCTGATACGCCGGGTGTCCAGGGGCGAGAGCTTGCCCGCCTCCACCACGCCGGAGGGCAGCCAGTCGCGGTCTCCCTCTTCGAACACACCGTAGGAAAGGAAGCGCCGGACTCCTCCGCCGACGGCCCCGTACTCCGGGAACAGCCGGGCCGCCGCCAGCACGTCCCCCAGGTACACGTTCTCGATGAAACGCCGCACCCGGCGCAGGCGCGTGCGGCAGTCCTCCACCGCCTCCGGCTCCACGCCGGTGGTGACGCCGCCGGGGATCAGGGCTGCGGTGTGGGGCATCTTGCCGCCGAACAGGGCGGCCATCTGATGGGCCTCCTGGCGCACTTCCAGTGCCTCCACGTAGTGGCTCAGGGCGGCCAGGTTCCACTTCGGATCGGCCGAGTACTGGCCCGTCATCTGGGGCAAGAACGGCGCCGCCGGAAGGATCTTGCCGGAGGACACTTCGCCCTGGGCCCACGCCTTCAACTCCCGCAGCACCGGATCGCTGCCGTCGTACTCCAACAGTGCCGCCACGTTGACGAAATCCAGGGCCGAGAGCTGGTAGAAGTGCAGCACGTGGCTCTGTAGATAGTTGGCCCCCAGCACCAGGCTGCGCAGCAGTTGCCCGTTGCGGGGCACCGAGATGTCCAAGGCCGACTCCACGGCGCGGCACGCTGCCACCGCGTGGCTCACCGGGCACACCCCACAGATGCGCTGGGTGATCACCGGGGCGTCGAACGGGTCGCGTCCGGACAGGAACACCTCGAAGCCCCGAAACATCTCCCCCCGTGACCAGGCCTCGGTGACCGCGCCGCTCTCCACCCGGGTGTCGATCCGCAGGTGCCCCTCGATGCGTGTCACCGGATCCAGAACGATGGTACCCATGGAACCCCTCCCCAAGAGTTGCGTACGTCTTCCACCTGCCCACGGCACGGCGCGGTGCAGGACCACAACCGCCGGAGTCCCCCGGCTCCTCCACAGGGGCCCCGCAAGAACATCAGGACGCCGGCGCAAGTGCTTCCTATCACAACGACCAGTTCGAGGGACGACTTTAGGGTTTCTTGAATTATTTCGTGGAACCCAACACGGGAAGTGCGGACTCGACCGGGGTACACGGTTGGGCAAGTATCGGCGGGGGTCTTGGGAAGGAGGCGGGCCCTTCCGGGCGGGCCCCGGAAACCCTGTTCGATCCGGAGTATCGGCGGCTGGGGCGGGTATCGCGGGTGGCCAGATACGTCCCGGCGCCGAGCCCCGGGGAGAGGGTTACCGCAAGGACAACCGTGGGGTAGCCGCCGGGGCAGTCTTCAGGAACGTGCTCCGGGGTCTGTTGCCGCGGGGAGCCTCTGGCCATGCAGAGGACGCGGCATCGGGCGAACGCTTCCGGTCACTTGCCTCCCGGGGAAACTCGGCAGCGAGGGCGTTGCAGCGGTGGCGCGACCGCACCTCGGGTGCCCTCGCTCGCCGCCCCCCTCGTCTACCCCCCCGGCAACCTTGGAGGGCGCACGACCGGGTCGTCTCCGGTCAGGGCGAGGAGGAAGGCCACCAACGCGTCGCGCTCCGCCGCTGTGAGCCCCAGGGGCCGGAGCTCCCGGGATCTGTGGGGGGCGGAACCGCCCCCGGCGTCCAGCAACGCCACCACCTCTCCCAGGGTGGGGAAGCGCCCGTCGTGACCGTAGGGGGCGGTGCGGGCTAGCTGGCGCAGGGTCGGAACCAGGAACGTTCCCCGGTCCTCCGGCACCCCCGTTACGAACCCGCGTCCCCAGTCGTCTTCGGAACCCAGGGGGAGGGTCTCTCCCAGGGTGCGGGCAAAGAACCGCAGGGACACGGCCCGCAGGGGCTCGGCGGCGACCCTGGGGTTGGGCGGCAGGCCCAGGCTGGCAAAGCCCTCCGCTCCGAAGTGTGGCCCGGTGTGGCATCCGATGCAGCCGGCTTTGCCAAAGAACAGTTCAAGACCCCGCAGGGCCTCGGCGGACAGGGCCCCGTCGTCCCCGGCCGCGTAGCGGTCGAACGGCGAAGGGGCTGCCAGCACGGTTCGCTCGAAGGCTCCCAGAGCCCGCGCCATGCCTTTGCGGGACACTTGGGTGCCCAGAGCCTTGCGAAAGGCTTCCCGGTACTCGGGTACCCCCCGAAGCTTCTCCTCCAGCAGATCGAGCTGGATGTTCATCTCAAACGGGCTGCTGATGGGCCCCAGGGCCTGCTCTTCCACACTCGCGGCCCGGCCGTCCCAGGTGAGCCGGGGCCGGAGCGCTGCGTTCACCACCGTGGGGGTGTTGCGGAAGTGGGCGTTGGTGGGGTAGGCGGCGGAGACGTCCCGCCCGTCGGCAAAGCCCTCGTCGGGCAGGTGGCAGGTGGCACAGTTCATGGTGCCGTCCCCGGAGAGGCGCCGATCGAAGTAGAGCAGCCGCCCGAGTTCCACCAGGTCGGAGGATCCCACGCCCCCCACGGCCGGCAGCGCGTACGCTTGCAGCGCGTCCCGGTCCACGGCGGGGGCCGGCAGGGCGACGCCCAGAACAACCAGGAGGAGGGCCGCCCTCACGGCTTTCCCCCCAACCCGGCGAACTCCCCGTCGATGGCCTTGCGCAGGTGCTCGATGGGCCGCTCCCCCACCAGCACCCGGCCGGGCTGATCCGTGGGTCCGATCACGAAGGTCGGGGTCTGGTAGATGTTCAGGCTGCGGGTGAGCCCCACGTCCTGCTCGACCCGCTGCACCAAGCGCTCACTGTCTAGGTCCGCTTGGAAGCGGGCCGCATCGAGGCCCAGGGTCGCCACCAGCCCCGCCAAGGTCTTGGGGTTCAAGGTGCGGTAGTTCTGCAGCAGCAGCTCGTGCATCTCGGCGAACCGCCCCTGCTCCCGGGCCGCCAGACTGGCCCGGGCGGCGACCTTGGCGAAGTCCCGGTAGGGGTAGGGAGCGAACTTGACCACCACCCGGATCTTGCCCGAGTACTCCTGGATCAGTTGTTTCACGACCGGACCGGCCGCCGCGCAGTGGGGTCACTGGTAGTCGACGAACTCCACCACCGTGATCGGGGCGTCGGCCGACCCCAGGGTGGGGGAGTCGCCAGCCGCGACCTGCATCCGGTCCGCTGCCGCCGCGGTTGCCGCTCCCAAAAGAAGGAGCGCGGCCGCCAGGGACGCCCCCCGTGACATCCACCCCCGCCGGCTGTTCCTCGCCCAGGCCACGGGCCTACACCTTCTTCCTCACGTCGACCATGAACGCCTTGGTCTCGGGGATCAGGGTGTTGGGATCCCCGGTGGTGGGCGTGAGCAGGTTGGCGCTGTCGCCGACCCCCGGCGTCGTCCACCCGAAACACCAGGGGATCCCCACCTGGTGCACCGTGGAGTCCTGGACCCGGTAGGGTTTGAAGCGTCGCGTCACGATGGCCAGAGCGTCCACGCTCCCGCGGGCCGAGACCACCTGCACCGGGTCGCCGCTGCGGATGCCCCTTTCCCGGCCGAGCTCCTTCGATATCTCCACAAAGAGGTGGGGCTGCATCTCCAGCAGCCACGGGGTGTTGCGGCTCATCACCCCGGTCTGCCAGTGCTCCGTGACCCGGTAGGTGGTGGCCACCAGGGGGAACCGGGCGTCGCAGCTGGCGAACACGTCCGCCGCCTTGTCGCCCTCGGCCCCGAACCAGAGCTTGATCACGGGGTTGATCCGCTGGGAGCTCATGAGGTTGCCCGGCACCGGGCACTCCAGTGCCTCGTAGTGCTCCGGGAAGGGTCCGTCCTTCAGCCCGGGACCGAAGAGGCTCGCCACCCCATCGGGTTTCATGATGAAGGCGCGCTTGCCCTTGTCGGAGGCCAGGGGCGGCCAGCCCCCGTCCGGCACGTCCCCTGCCCACTTTTCACCGTTCCAGGCGATCACCGCCCGGCGAGGGTCGTAGGGGCGGCCCTCGGCGTCCACCGACGCCCGGTTGTAGAGGATGCGGCGGTTCACCGGCCAGCACCACGACCAGTTGTGGTACATGCCGAGTCCGGTGGGGTCCTCGGTGCCGCGTCGGGCCATCATGTTGCCCGCCGCCGTGAAGCTGCCCGAGTAGAGCCAGTTGCCGCTGGAGGTGGAGCCGTCGGCCTTCAGCTTGGTGAAGTTCTCCGTGAGTCCCGCCCGCATGGCGGGGGCGCTCCAGTAGTAGCCGTTGATCTCCTGGGCGATGAGCGCGGTGTCCACCCGCTCCACCTTGCCCCGGGCGTCCCGGGGCCCGTAGTCCCAGGTGAGGTTCGCCAACTGCTCGGGCAGCGCCCCCCCCTCCTTGCGGTACAGTTCGACGAGTGCAAAGAACAGATCGTTGATGATCTCGGCGTCGGGCCGGCTCTGGCCCTTGGGCTCCACCGCCCGGTACCGCCACTGGGCCCAACGGCCCGAGTTGGTGATGGAGCCCTCCTTTTCGTAGCTCACCGCGCAGGGCAGCAGGAACACCTCGGTCTGGATCTCCTCCGGGTTCACTCCGGGGCCCCGCCAGAAGCTGGAGGTCTCGTTGTCGAAGAGGTTGACGGTCACCATCCACTCCAGGGACCCCATGGCCGTGCGGACCTTGCCGGCGTTCGACGTGGAACAGGCCGGGTTCTGGCCCCAGGAGAAGAAACCCTTGAACTGCCCCTCGAACATCTTGTCCATCAGGGTCAGCCACGAGTAGTTGACCCCCGGCTCGAGCTTGGGGTGCCAAGGGTAGGCGAGATCGTTCTCGGCGGTGGCGTTCTCCCCGTACAGGGCCTTCAGGTAGCTGGCGATGTACTTGCCCCGGTTGCCCCACCAGTTGGCGCTCTTGGGGTCACTGGTCTTGGGGGTGAACTTCTCGATGTACTCCGCCAAGGTGGGGAGGTTCGCCGGCGGGGTGGGAAGATACCCCGGCAGGATGTGGAACAGGATGGCGTGGTCAGTGGCCCCCTGCACATTGGACTCCCCGCGCAGGGCGTTCACCCCGCCGCCGGCACGGCCCACGTTGCCCAGCAGGAGTTGGATCATGGCCATGGCGCGAATGTTCTGGGTCCCCACCGTGTGCTGGGTCCAGCCCATGGCGTACATCTCGGTGCCCACCCGGTCGGGCTGGCCTGTGGAGGCGTAGAGTTCGTACACCTCCTGGAGCTTGCGCTGGGGCGTGCCGGTGATGGAACTCACCGTTGCCAGGTCATAGCGGCTGTAGTGCTTTTTCAGCTGTTGAAAGACGCAGTTGGGGTCCTGGAGGGTGGGGTCGCTCAGGGGCACCCCGTCGGCGCCCTTCTGGAACCCCCAGGTGGCCTTGTCGTAAACGCGTTGGTCCGGGTCGTAGCCCGAGAACAAGCCGTCCAGGTCACCGGGCATCTGGAACTCGGGGCTCAGCAGGAACGGCGCGTTGGTGTAGTTGACCACGTAGTCGCGATGCTCCAGGCCGCCCTCGAGGATGTGCTTGATCATCCCCCCCAGAAACGCGATGTCGGTGCCGGAGCGCAGCCCGGCGTAGGTGTCGGCCACGGCCGCGGTGCGGGTGAACCGCGGGTCCACCACGATGAGCTTGGCGCCCCGCTCCCGGGCCTCCATCACCCACTGGAAGCTCACCGGGTGGTTCTCGGCGGGGTTGGCCCCCATGACCAGGATCACGTCCGCGTTGCGGATGTCGATCCAGTGGTTGGTCATCGCGCCCCGACCAAAGCTCTCCGCCAAACTGGCGACGGTGGAGCTGTGTCAGAGACGCGCCTGGTGCTCGATGTACACCAGACCCAGCCCGCGCAGGAACTTCTGGTAGAGGTAGGCCTCCTCGTTGTCGAGGGCGGCGCTGCCCACGCTGGCGATGGCCTGGGTGCGGTTCACCGTCTGGCCCTTGGCGTTCACCGTCTCGTAGGACTCGTCCCGGGACTTCTTGACCCGCCGGGCGATCGCGTCGACGGCCCAGTCCCAGGAGACCTCCTTCCACTCCGTCGCCCCGGGCGCCCGGTAGAGGGGGGTGGTGACACGGTTGGGCGCGTCCCGCAACTGGTGGATGCTGGCACCCTTGGGGCACAGGGTGCCCCGGTTGATCGGATGGTCGGGGTCGCCCTCGACGTGCAGCACCTCGTCTCCGGCGGTGTACACCAGGAGCCCGCAACCCACCGAACAGTAGGGGCAGACCGTGGTGGTCACGGTGGCATTGTTCAGTTCTTTGGCTGCGGCGTCTGCCGCCGCGGGGGCCGTGGCCAGGCCGGCCGTGGCGAGCCCGGTCCCGGTGATGCGGAAGAACTCTCGTCTCGACACACTCATGGTCGAAGACCTCCTGTGGGGTTTGGGCGCGGGGGCGTACTCACGCCTGCCCGGCAACGACGACCAGGTAGCGCAGGACGAACCCCCCGAGGAGCAGGAGCACCGCCGACAGGGCGATGACCCCCCGGTTGGCGGGGACCTTGGCGCGGAAGAACGTCATCCCGAACTGCAGGGCGAAGGGTACGCCGAGGCCCAGAACCAGGAACGCCCAGAACGCCGGGGCGAACCGACCCGAGATCACCGGGGCCGAGGCGTCACCGAGAAGCCCCAGGAACCCCGCGAGGATCACCACCTCGAGGACCAACACCACCTCGTCCAGGGTGCGCAGCCGCTCCCACAGCCGGGAGCCCAGGGATCCCCGGGAGAGGAGCCACAGGGCGATGGCAGCCACCCCGGTGGACGCCGCGGAAGCCAGGAACAGCGCGCCCAGGAGGTTGCTTCCGCCCCAGAACGGCCGGTTGGTGGTGCCCAGCAGCACCCCGGTGTAGCTGGCGATGAAGAACCCCAGCAGGGCCCCGACCAGCCCCACCTGTTTGCGGACCCCAGGCGCCCAGTGCAGACGCTCCTCGAACAGGACCAGGGCCGCGGAGGCGGCGGCGAACACTCCGAAGCCCAGCAGCGCCCAGGACCCCACCGACATGGGCGACTGGAGTTCGAACCGCAGGAACATGTTGAAGGCACGTCCCGGCGTCCCCAGGTCCAGGGTGAGCAGGATCGGCAGCGCCAAAGCCAGGGGCAGGGCCAGCAGGTAGCCGGCGCGCACCACCGGGCGGTCCCCGTCGTCCCCGAGCAGGTCGGCCAGGGCGGCGACGAAGTAGGCCCCGGCGGCGATGCCGCCCAGGAAGAAGTACCACACGATCTCCATTCCCCACTGCGGACTGTGTCCCATGACTACCCCTCCTCTGCGGTGCGTTCGCGAAACGCGATGAGGGCCGCCAGACCCACGGCGGCGGCCGCCCCCACGCTCCACAGGGAGCCCGGGAACACCGTGGAGACACAGTGGCGGGGCTCCCGGGGCAGGCCGTAGGCCTCTGGGGACTCGGTGAGGATCGAAAGGTTGTGCAGGCCGGCCAGCTCCGTCTCGCCGTAGAGCCGCGCCTGGGTCGTCCCCGCGTCCCACAGGTCGTCGAGGCGGGTCTGCGCCCTGGAGAGCATGTCGGGGCGCTCCCCGAACAGGATCGCCCCCGTGGGGCACACCTCGGCGCAGGCCGGGGACAGACCCTGGGCGACCCGGTCGTGGCAGAAGGTGCACTTGGCCACCCGCCCACGGGCAGCGTCGAAGTCCACGACCTTGAACGGGCAGGCGGCCACGCAGTACCGGCACCCGTTGCACCGCCCGTCGTTCACCACCACCGCGCCCCACTCGGTCCGGTAGATGGCGCCGGTGGGGCAGACCGTGAGGCAGCTCGCCTGGGTGCAGTGTTTGCAACTGTCGCTCAAGAAGCTCCACCGCACGGGACCAAGGTCGGGCTCCACGAACTTCACCTTGCGCCAGCTCCTGGCAGTGAGTTCCCTGGGGTTCTCGTAGGTTCCCCGGAAGGCGTTGGACTCGGCCGGGAGGCCGTTCCACTCCTTGCACGCCACCTGGCACCCGCGGCAGCCGATGCACCGCGTGGTGTCCGTGAGAAACGCCTTGGCCATGGGGCACCTGCCTTTCGCGGGAGGAAATCCCGAGCCCTGTACTCGGGAGATTGTGACTTAGTACCAACAGCCTTCCAGTATGTCAATAGTACTTTCATAAACGCGTTTGCCTTTTTTTGTAAGGAAATAAAAACATTTTACATGTGTATTCTGTTTTTTATTATTACATTACAAACGATGTTTTGCATTATACCGGAGTCGAAAACGGCCCGGCCGAGTCGCATCAGGGACCGGGGCACGGCCCTCGGGGAAAGCCCACCCGGAGGGCGGTGGCAACCCGCGAGGGGAGCGCCGACGGGTGGAACGAGGCGACCGTCCACCGCCTCTGCGCGCCCAAACACCGCGCCAAGGGGACCCAGGCGGCCGCCGAAAGGGCCGACACCGGGCCGCTCGCCCAGGGAGGCAGTTCCCGGTCCTCCCGATCCGCAGTGGCGTGGGTTGGCACCGAGGGGGCTGCCTCGGGACAGAACCTCTCACCCGTGGGACCGATGGGGCGTGGGGAGCGTCAGGAGGATAGGCGGCTGGGGTGGGTATCGCGGGTGGCCAGATAGGCCCCGGCGCCGAGCAGCAGGGAGAGGGCTACCGCGAGAAAAGCCGTGGGGTAGTCGCCGGGGCGCCATTCCAAGAGGAGGCCGAGAGCCTGCTGCACCAGGGCGGGGCCGGCCATGAGGAAGAAGTTGATCGCGGTGACCGCGGTGCCCACCACCTCGGGCGGCACGGACTCCTTGATGTGGGCGTAGATCAAGGTGCGCGAAGCGCCCAGCAGGCCGAAACCGAACAGCGTCGCACCCCACCCCGCGGCCCCGGTGGGCACGGCGACCCCCAGCAGCGGCAACAGGAACAGGGTGCCGCCCAGGGTGCCGCCCACCACCACCCATTTGCGTGAGCGCAGCCAGCGGTCGGAGACGGCGCCCCACAGGAAGCTTCCCGCGGCGGTGGACAGGCCCAGGCAGAGCAGGATGTTGCCGGCGGTGTTGCGGCTGTAGCCCAGGGACTCCATGAAGAACGGCCCGCCCCACAACCCCTGCAGGCTGGCCACGCTGGCGTAACCGACCAGGGCCAGCGGCGCCATGGCCCAGAAGGTGGGCAGGCGCAGCACTCGGCCCAGGCCGTCGAAGACCCCGGGGGGTGCGCTGGCGGGGGCGCCCGGCAGAGCCGGGTCACGCACCCAGACGGCGATCGCGGCGCTGGCTCCCAGGGTGGCCAGCCCGAAGGCGACGAAGCTGCCGCGCCAGCCGATCCACCCCACCAGGGCCGCCAGGGGCGTCGCTGCAACCAGGGACCCCAGGGTTCCGAGCCCCAGCATCAAGCCGGACAGGCCCCCAAACGAGGCGGCCGGAAACCACCCGGCGATCAGCTTGAAGCTGCCCATGAGCACCGGCGCCATGCCCAGCCCCATCAGCACCCGCCCCGCGAGCAGGCCCGCCCACCCCGGGGTTAGTCCGAACACCACGGCCCCGGCGGCCCCGCACAGGGTGCCGGCCAGCACCATGCGTTTCGCACCCCAGCGGTCCAGTGCCAGCCCCAGGGGGATCTGCACCGAGGCGAAGGCGTAGAAGAACGCCCCCCCCAGCAGGGACAGGCGGTTGGGGCCCAGGCCGAACTCCCGGGCCAGATCCACCGCGATCACCGCGGTGCTCATGCGGTAGAACTGGGAGAAGCAGTAGGTGACGGCCATCACCGCGAAGATCGTCCAGGCCCGGGCGCTGCGGTCCACGTGGGCTTCCTCCGGGCGGAAGTGCGGGATGGGGAAGAGGCTACAGGGCGCTCTGGAAGCGGGCGGCGGCGGTTTGTCCTTCGGTGACGCGGTCGCTGTAGCGCTGGTCGGTGCACAGCTTGGCCCGGCCCAACAGCACGTCCTGATCGATGACCACGCTGTTGTCGGGCAGCCCGGCGGCAGCCCAGTCGAAGGTGTAGGGGTCTCCCTTGCGGGAACGGGTGCCGTAGGCGTAGCTGAACGCCACCATGCGGTGGGTCACCACCCGGCCGGAGTGGAGCAGGGGATGGCGGGCGCTCAGGTCGTCCAGCAGCCGGGACAGTCCGGCGTACTGCGCGGCGAGGATGTCCCCCTGATGTTCGCCGGGAGCCGTGTCGGCCAGGAGCTCCACGTTGATCGCCTCGTGGTCCACCTCGTAACGGCCTTCCCACAGACTGTCGCCGCAGCCGAACGCGCGGTACTCCTCCGGAACGATCTCGTACACCGCGCCGTCGCGGCCCACCAGGTAGTTGGCCAGCCGATTGCGGTTCATGTAGCGAGCCACGTTGTCGAGGGGGGCGCCGCGGTGCTCGGTGGTGTGCACCACCACCAGATCCACGCGGCGGGGCTTGAACTGATCCTGCCACACCCCCCGCCGCTGCAGTTGGCCGCGCAACGCCGCCGGGAACTCGTCGGCCGTGGGGCGGCGGTCCAGACCCCGGATATTCTCCACCCGGTAGCGACGATCTACCGCCAGGACCGGGCCACCGGCCGTGGCTTTCGCCAGCAGGCCCCGGGGCACCAGCAGTGTGGCGCCCTTGGGCAGGCGGCTGGGTTCCACGATGTGGTTGAGGCGCTGTACGTTGCGCACCGTAGCCGCGGTACCCGCGGACTGGGTACCGGGGAGAGCGCTTACCAGGCTCCACAGGGTGCGGTGTGCGGCGTCGAGGCGCAGGGGTTCGCTGCGGGGGTCGGAGAGCTGGGGGCGCAGCAGAGCCCTGGGCACGAAGATGCGCTGACCGGTGGCGAGCTGCGGTTCGATGCGCAGCAGCAGGGCCTCCGCCTCCCGGGTGCCGGCCAGCTCCACGGCCAGGCGCCGGTGGCTGTCGCCGGGGAGCACGGTCACCGGCACCAGGGGCAGGTCGGCATCGCCGCCCGGCGGCTGGTACGCCCCGGCCTCCTGGCGCAGCCGGTCGCGGATCTGCTGCAGGCGCTCGGCGGGTTCGGCGGCCCCGGCACGGCCGGCTGCCAACACCAGACACAGAAGCAGCAGACGTAGGATCCGGATACTCGCCCGGCACGTCCGCTCGCGGCCAAGAACGTTATGCGTTCGCGGGTTCATGGCGCACAGCCTACCAGTTTCGATCCGGCACGCTCAACTGCGGCGGCGCTGCCAGGGCCGGCTGCCAGAGCACAGCCCCCAGCTGGGGGTCGTCCTCCCGATCGTGGATCACCGACCCAGGGTCGGTTCCTCCCCAGTGGTTGCCCCTGGCGTCCAGGTCGCTGGCCCCCTTCAGGTGCACGGCGTGGCGACCGGCGCCGGCAAGCTGGTTGCCGGAGATGCGCGGGGCAGCGTCCTCGACGCTGATCAGGTCCAGCCCGGCACCGTCCAGCCGGTTGCCGCTCACGGTGCCGGCCACCTGGCTCAGGGACAAAGCATCCTCCGCAAACCCACCCAGGAGATTCCCGGTGATCTCGGCACGGGAGTCGGGCGACTTCAAACGCAACCCGTCGCGGCCCCGCAGCACCCGGTTGCCGGTGAACCAGACTTCGCTCTCCTTGGCCAGGAAGCCCCCCAGGGCGGTTCCCTCCACCACGTTGTCCACGAACTCCAGGGTGCAGCGGAACGCGTGCACGGCGTACCAGTTGTCCAGCAACACGTTGCCCCTCACCTCCACCCGGGAGTCGCGGAAGCGCAGTGCCTGCTTGTTGCCGACGAACACCGAGCGCCGCACCGTTGAGCCTTCGCTCTCCTGGAACTGCACCGCCCGGAGGTTTTCGGCGAAGAAGCAGTCTGTGGCGACGAAGCGCGAGAAGTGGGCGTGCAAAGCCTGCACCCCGTGGCGGAACACCGTGTAGGCGAAGTGGTTGTCGGGGTCTTCCGAGGCAATCAGGCTCACCTTGTCCCAGTCCCCGGGGGCGGGTGCTTCCTCGGCGGACGCGAACACCACCGGGCTCCCGGGCAGCCCGCGGCTGCGGATACCCCCGAGCACCAGCAGTTCTCCCTCCCCGAGTCCGTCGCCGTTGCTGTCGCGCTTGCGGAACAGCACCCGGGTGCCCGGGGCCAGGGTCAGCACCGCCTCGGGCACCACCGTGACCCGCCCGGCGAGCACCACCTGGCCGCGCCAGGTCTCGTCCCGGGCCACGGTGTACTCGCCGACGAACTCCACCCGCTCACCGGGGTCCGGGGCGGCGGTGACCGGGGCGACCGGGCTCACGGCCCGTTCCTCTGCGGGCACCCGCAGCAGCCCGGCATCCGCAAGATCCTCGAGGGTCACGCCCGTGGGCGGCGGCAGCGAACCGGGCATGCCACGGGCGTCCAACACCCCCACCCGCGCACCCCGCACCGTTACCTCGCGGGCTTCGAACCGTGCGCCAGGCCCCAGCACCAGGCCGTACTCCCCACCCTCCACCACCACGTCGGTGAGCTCGCAGCCGGCCCCGACGCAGAGCAGTGCCTCCTCGGCGCCGGCCAACCGCACGTTGACCAGGGTAACCTGCCCCCCCGGGGCGGCGACCACCCCCCCCCACGGGCCATCGCCGTCGAACACCACCGGGGCCTGACCCGCCGCCCCGATCACCAGCCGGCCGGCCACGGCCAACTCGGTTCCGGGGTTCCAGAACACGGGCTCGGTCTTGGTGCTGGGGGCTTCTGCAAAGGTGACCCGGGTACCGGACAGGATGGTGAGGGTGCGCCCGGGGGGCACCAGCAGGTCCTCCTCTACCCGCACCGCACCAGACCAGGTCTCGTCGGCGGCGAGTATCGCACCGGGCGTCGGCGTCGCGAGGCCCAACAACAGCAGACCGCACAGGAATGGCCCCCGCCAGACAGAACCCCGGCGCACCGCGCCAGACCAGGTCGGGCCGGCGGCGGGCATCGAACCGGGCGCCGGCGCCGCAACGCCGAACAACAGCAGACAGAACGGAAGCAGCCGCCCGACCGGGCAGCGGCGCAAGAGAGGCGCGATCAGGCGGTGGCGGTGCTGCAATTCAGGCACACCCCCCGCAGGTGCACGGTGGTCTCGTCCACCCGGAAAATCTCGGCCACGGCGGTGGGCACCCGCACGGCAGAGGCGAGGTCGGCGAACACGTCCTGGATACTGTGGCAATGGCTGCAAATGGCGTGGTGGTGGGGACGGGTGTCGGGGTCGTAGTGTTTGCGGTGTGGATCCACGCTGATCGACTGCACCTCCCGGAGCTGCTCCAGGGTGTCCAGGGTATTGTATACGGTGGCCAGGGAGATGGTGGGGAAGGCTCGACACACCTTGCGGTGGATATCCTCCACAGAGGGGTGACTGGTGTTGCCGTCCAGGTGTTTGAGGATGGCGATGCGTTGGGGGGTGACCTTCAACCCCTGCTCCCGCAGACGAGCGATTACCCGCTGGGTGTATCCCTTGCGCATTTCTCCCCCTCCCCCGGCGCGCCGGGAACAGGCATCCCGTGATTCCCGTTTTGAATAGTTCAACCTCGTGGGGGGTGTCAAGAACTACCTGTGCCCCTCCCTGTGTTCCAGGTCCCCCAAGGCCTCGCGCAACGCGCGCAAGGGGCCCGCAAGTTCACCTTCGCGTCCATCGGCAAGGGCCTGTTCGCAAGCCGCCAGGGGTTCGCGGCAGCGCTCCAGTTGTCCTTGCAGGGCGACCAGTTCCGCCTTGCGGGACGCCCCCCATTCGTTGAGTGCCCGGGCCACCGGCTTGCCCTGGTCGGCGGTGCGCAGGTGGATGTGTCCCACCAATACCCGGCACTGGAGGTGGCCGGCCACCCGCTGCAGGCGGAACAGCGGTCCGGCCATCTTGTGGGAGGCGAACACCGCCACTGCGAACACCGCCAACGACGCCACCAGCAACACCGCCAGGACACAGAACACCAGGCTGGGCAGCAGGTACGCCAACATCCCCTTGATCGTGTAGAACGCCGCGGCGAACTCGGTGCCCAGTTCCTGGAAGAACACCCCACGCAGGATCACCAGGCCCAAGGCGCAGGCCAGTGCGGTGAACGCCGTGGTCTTGGCCAGAAAGGCCAGGGGGTAGGAAGGTCCGAAGGGGCGCTCGTCGATCTTCATGCTAGACCTCACAGATCCCGGTGGCAGGCGTGGCACAGGGGGGTGAATCCCTCCCGCGGCGTGGCCCCCCGCAGGCGCAGGTAGTAGGTCAGGTACAGCCCCCCTTCCGCAGGCCGCTGGCGCGACCACAGTTTGGTGGAGGAGGTGCGTTCCAGGTGGGGATTGTGGCAGGTACCACAGGTCATCACGTCGGTGCGCGCGTCGTCGGACCACTGCAGGGGCAGTTCCTCGGGCACCTCCTTCATGCCGGCGGCGTTGCGGGGATCCACGTTCACCGAGTGCGAGCGCCCCATCTTCTCCTCCGGGTGACAACCGCGGCACGCCGCCACCACCGAAACGGTGAACAGGTGGGCGTCGAGCAACCAGTCCTCGCCGTCGCGCTCCATCTGGTGGCAGTCGATGCAGCGCTGTTCGTCGTCCATGAAGCCGTGGGGCGCCGGGGTCTCCCCCACCCGTGCGGAACTACCGGAAAGGGAGACGGCCAGCACCGCCACCGCGGTCACCCAGGCCCCCGCCCTGCGCATCAGGACAGACCCTCGTCCACGGCCACTTCCGCGACGGTGGCACCCAAAGCGTCGAAGGCGACCCGCACCCCGCCCACGGCACGGGCCAGGGCGGCGCGGTCCCCCGATTTCGCGTCGGGCAGCACGTCAGCCGCGTCGCGCGCGGCAGCAATGCCGGCTCGCACCCGCTCGTCCCAGTCCTCAAACAGCGCCACGGCGGCGCCCAGCCCCTGGCCCAGCGCCCGGACCTCGTGGTCGGTGATCACCGGCGCAGTCGCCTCCCCCTGACCCCGGGCGTGGGCCGCGAGCCAGTCGGCGAGTTGGTCCAGGTCGCGGTGCAGGGTGCCGAAGCGTCGCCACGCCCACAGGCCCAGTGCTACCAGAAACGCTCCGCCGCCCCAGAGCACCACTTCGAGCAGCACCGGGGCGATCTCCTCCCAGGGGTTTTGGAGCCGGCTGTGGGGGAGGTACATCTCGAACTCCAGGAACCCCTGGAGGTACCAGTGGAGGTAGATACCGGCGCCGAGCAGGAACAGGGAGAAGAACACCAAGGGGTAGAGGGCGAAGCGGGACTGGAACCCGCGTTTGATGAAGAACTGGCGTCGCCGGAACGGGATTCTCTGGGTGCTCATTGCTGCGCTCTCCGTGGAGGTTGCCGATCCTTTCGACACCCCACAGTGGCAACTTGAGCCCGCCCGACGGCACTCAGCTCGGTCCTACAAAGAGGATCGCCGGCCACGGGGGCCGGTTGTGGAAACTCCTCGGCGGAGACCATATCCGGATCCAGCCGGGGCTGCAGGAACTCGCGGGGGTCTTGCCCGGGCTGCAGGGGAAGCGTTCGAGGCGGCGGCGCGGGCGGCCGAGAAGCTGCGCGCCGCTCCCCGGGGGACGGAGACCCGTTCCCGGGGGCGCTGCCGGGCGGAACCCCACCTGCACAGCACACGCTCACCGGGCCACGGTGCCGGGCCGGTTGGGGTACGCCGCCATGCGCCGGCTGCCGGATCTGGATGACGCCAACCACCCGGTGTTCCGCACCGCGCCCCGCCGTCTTGGCGAGAGGCTCCGCTACGGGCTGGTCGACGACACCTGGGGGTGATGCCGGGTCGGGTGCGGGGAGAAGACCACGCCGGCAACCGGGGACTGGCCTGGGTGGGGCGCGACGCGGCCCACCTAGGCGCGCCGCCAGGTCTGCAGTCCGAACGCCCCCAGCCGCCCCCCGCCATCCCCGGCAGATTTCCCCGCCTTCGGCAGCCTCACCGTTTGCTGATCTGCCAGGCCCCGGACCGATAGTCCACCCGGTACCCGGCACGGCCGAGATGGGCGGCCATGGCCTCGGTGGCGGTGTTGTGCTCGGCAGTGCGCTGCAGGTAGCGGCGCAGGGGCTCGTCGAACGCCACCGTCACCTGTGTCTCGGTGGTCAGCCCCTGGAACGCCGCCCACGCCAACGGGAGCGACGTTTCAGCCGCGAGCAGATCGAGCAAGAGCTGTTCACGACCCTCGGTACCGTGCAGGGTACCGCTCAGTTCCAGGGCGTAGAGCCGCAGGGCATCGGGCGCCGCGGAGTCTGCCGCCACTCCCTGGGCGAACGGCAAGGGGAGGCGGTGCCAGTTCCGCAGGGCCCCCAGGGCCCGTCGACGCACCCCGGGGGGCGCTTCGGGAGCGGCCAGGGCTTCCACCCGGGAGGTCACCTCGGGGGGCAGTTCCCGGAACTCCAGGCCGGCCAGGTTTTCCAGGGTCTCCGCCTGCACCGAAGGCCAATCGGAGTTCAACGCCTCCTCCAGGAAATACAGATGACCCTGGCGGGTCCAGGGCCGCACCGCCTGGAGGGCCAGCACCCGGGTGCGAGGGTCCGGATCCTCCGCGACCAACCGCAGCACTTCGCGCTCCAAGGGCCGCTGCCGGGTCTCCCCCACCACCCGGGCGGCCGCCGCTCGCACCTCCGGGACCGGGTCGCGCAGGGCCTCAAGCAGTCGAGCGCGGGAGGCACCGCTGGCGGCTCCGGCTCCGGGATGCAGGGCCACCAGGGCTCGGCCCCGCACGACCCCGGCGCTGTCCGGGGCAGAGTAGAGTCGCTCCAGTTCCTTGGTGTCCCCTGCGTCCACCGCCGCCTGCAGTTCCAACTCGCCGCGCAACCACCCGGCCACAGGGTCTGACGCGGCGCCGGGAGGTGTCGCCCACAACAGGGCCAGGACGAGCAGCAGCCGCCGAAAAAATCGGCGACGAGGCAGAGAGTTCCAGGCGCTCACGTTGACCTCACATGCTGGGGAAGAACACGAACGGGTAGGTGACGGTGATGATCCGTGGAGCCACCGCCGGCAGGCTCCACTGTTTCACCCGCTTGACCACCCCCTCCTCCAGACTGGGAGAGTCCAGGGTGGACTCCACCACTTCACAGTCCAGCACTTCGCCGGCGGGGCTGACGGTGATACGCACGGTGAGCTTGCCCTCCAGGTCGGGGTTGCGGCGCAGTTCCCGGTTGTAAAGGTAGCGGATGCCGCCCAGGTAGGTTCCCACCGCCTTGTGGATGGCGGCCACCGCCTCCTTGAGGGTCAGCTCGTCCAGGGCCACCTCCTCCTTGGCCTCCACCACCTGCCGCTCGCGCTGCTCCACCTGCACGCTGCGGGTCCCGGCCGCAGCGGTTTGCCGGGCGGCGGCATCGATGTCGCCGCTGAGCCCCTCGCCGCTGCCCAGGCCGTCGCCGCCCCCACCCTGGGCGGAGCGCAGCCCCTCCACGTTCTCCAGCACCTTGTCCAAGTCGGCGGCGGCCCCGCGTCCCTCCAGGATGGAACCCCGGGTGCGTTGGGCGGTGGACGCGCCGCCGCGCCCGCCGAGCAGCCCCAACAACCCCTTCTTGGCGACCTTCTCGCGAATCTCCTCCCGCCGTTTGGCAGGATCGGGGCCCGGTTCGGGCGTCGGCGCCGGAGCCTCCGCAACGGGCGGCGGTGCCTCTGGCGCGGCCGTGGTTTCCGGCGCCTGCTCCGGCTTGGGTTCCGACTTCGGCTCCGGCTCCGGTTCCGGTTCCGGCGCCTTCTCGGGCGCCGGCTCTTCCACGGTCTCCTTCTCGGCGGCCGCTTCCTCCTCGGACTTCTTGATGAGCTCGGCGCGGGCTGGGGTACGCGCCTGGGGCGCCTCGTAGATGAGCTTGGCGAAGCGCCGCGCCACCTGTTCGGGGTGGGGCGCCTCGGGGAGCTCCAGGGCCGAAAGGGTCAGGGTCAGGTACAGCAGCGCCCCGTACAGTCCCCAGGTGAGCAGGGCGAACGGCCACTCCTCCCGGGCCAACAGACCGCGGCGGAAGCGAAACGGCACGTTGCCCCAGCGGGGCACCTCGGCGACGGCACGGGCCTCCGGGGGACCGGCAAAGCGGAACTCGATCTCGAGCCCCCGGTAGCGGATCTCCCCCTCCATGTCCGGGCTGAGGCTCACCCAACGGCGGCCGCTTCGCCCCCGGGCCAGGCCCCACGCCTCCAGTTCCTCGATGGGCAGCCAGTGATCACCTACACGCAGTTCGCCGGTCATCCCCGGGCGCAGGGGTAGCCGCGCGCCGACCCGGGCGGCGCCGAACAGCTCCTCCCAGCCGGTCAGCTCCAACACCGGGTAGGTGAACTCCAGGCCGATGGCCGGTCCCCAGCGCACCCGGCCGTGCTGGGACACGGCGCCGCCGACGGTGCGGCCACCCTGGCGGAACTCCACCCACAGGTGGCTGCGCTCGGTCCGGTGTCTGGGGGAAGGCACGGGCAGGGCCATCACTACTCCTGGAACACCGCGAGGGACTGATTGACGTACTCCGCCTGGCCGGCGGTGTAGATCACCTTCTTGAGCAGCCGAAACGGGATTTCCCGGTCCCCCTGCAGCACGATCTCCCCGGTGAACACCACCGCGGGGTTGACCTCGGCGATCTCCTTGGAGCGCGCCGCCAATCCTCGCAGGGCCTCGTAGAGCGGCTCGATGAGCATCTCCTCGGCGGCCAGGTACGGCGCCACGTCGTCGATCAGCAGGCCGCCCTCGAGGAACACCGAAGCTCCGTTGAACGCCACGTTCACCGCCGGGTGGATAACCTGCTCAGCGGTGCTCACCGGCAACCGGATCTCCTTGGCGATATTCACCAGGTGTCCTTCCGAGGAGTAGCTCTTGAGCAGGAACACCAACAAGATGGTGAACACGTCGATCATCGAGGTGATGTTGAGAACCATCTCCTTCGGCTTGCGGCGCTGGTGACGCTTGCGTTTGGTGGGTGAGAACGGCATCGCCTACTCCCCCGGCGCTTCCACCCGGTCGGCCAGGGATACCGCCGGGAAATGGGGCCGACACCGGTCCATGGTGTGGATCACGTCCTCGTAGAGCACCGGGTCCTCCACCAGCAGCACGATCGCCTCCTGGTCGGCGAAGCGCTGTTTGGCTTCGGCCAAGGCCTTGCCCAGGGCCGGGTAGTCGAACCCCCCACCGGGCACCAGGGGCACCCGCCCCAGGGTCGCCTCGCCGGAGATCAGCAGAAACCCCCCGTCGGTCATCGCCAGGGTCACGGTATCCCCCAGGGTCGCCGGGTCCGGGTTCTGCAGATAGCGCACCTCGTCGGCACTGGGCAGGTTCATGGAGATCGCGGCGGTCTGTTCAAACACCGCAGTCTGAAGCAGCATCGGCACCAGCACCACCAACAGGCTCATCACCGGGATGAGTTTGAGCTCCACGTCGATATAGACCCGGTGGCGCCGCTTGCTGGGTCGCATGCCCGCCATTTCAGGTCCCCCGCCGCGCCGCCACCAAGAGGTTCATCAACTTCACCGAGTACTCATCCACCTCATCGATGATCTTGCTGGCCTTGGCCTGCAGGAACGCGTACGCGGCCATGCACGGGATCGCCACCACCAGGCCATAGGCGGTGGTGTTCATCGCCATGGAGATGCCCCGGGCCAGCAACGCCGCCTTCTGGGATGGGTCCGCCCCGGCAACCGCCTGGAACGCCTGCATCAGCCCCACGATCGTGCCGAGCAACCCCATGAGGGTGGCCACGTTGGCGATCATCGAGAGGTAGTGGATGCGCTTTTCCACCTGGGGAATCACCGCCAGCGCCTCTTCGTCCACGGCGTTCTGCACCGCTCGCTCGTCGCCCCCCGCGGCGGCGTCGATGCCCACCCCGAGGATACGCGGCAGGGGGGCGTTGCCGCACAGGCCTCGGGCAGCCTGCAGCTGGCCGCTCTGTACCAACTTGCGCAGTTCGGCGTAGAACTTGCGGCCGTCCACATTGAAGCGAAACAACAGCACGTAGGTCCGCTCGGCGATGACCGCGATGCCAAACCCCAAGGCAGCAGTGATGGCATACATGAACGGGCCCCCATCCTGAAACGCGCGGGCGATTTGCTCGAACATCTTGCGTTGCCTCCCAAAGGTCGATGGCCGCCGGCCCCGGGCCGGACGAGATGATTGAGGACCGGCGCCGGAACTACCGCGCCGTCTGCTGCAGGCGAACCCAGCGCTCGAACGCCGCCGGATCCAGGGGGCGGGACAGCTCCGGGGTGTAGTCCCGGGTCTGGCGCCCCAGATCCATCTCCACCTCGCGCCGAGGGATGATGTAGAACACCCCGGGGCGCTCGAGCTCCCCCTTGATCTCCACCTCCCCCATGCGCACCTCCACGGGGGGTGTGGATTCCCCGGGGGTAGCAGGGTTGGTGGTTTCGTCAGCCGCCGCAGGCAAGACGGCTACCGCTGTGGTCAACAGCAGGAAGAGGACGTCCCTGGGGCGCATCACCCGCTCTCCTGCGCGGCGAGCCGCTCGGCGTTCTTCCGCCAGCGCTGCACCTCCGCGTCGTCGGGAAGCAACTGCAGATACTGGTCGTAGTATGGCAGCGCCGCTGCTGGCCGCCCGAGGTACTTTTCGATGAGGATGCCCAGATTCTTTAGGGCGGGGGTGTATTCGGGGTCAATCTTCAGGGCGGTCTCGTAGGCCTCCCGGGCCGCGTCCCACTGTGCCAGGGAGCGCCGCGCCAGGCCCAGATCGTGCCAGGCTTCGGGCGCTCCGGGGCGGCCCTCGGTGGCAGCCTGGAGCAGTTCGATCGCCGCCTCGGCGTCGCCTTGCTGCAGGGTCAGCACCGCGAGGTTGACCCGGGCTGCGTAGTTGGCCGGGTCGACCTCCAGCACCTTCTGGTACGCGTCCCGAGCACCGGCAGCCATCCCCTGTTCCCGGTGGACGTCGCCGAGCAACAGCCAGCCCTGGGCCATCGCCTCCCCTGCCGCGCTCCCCGCCACCGCCCGCCGGGCTGCCTCCGCGGCCTCGGCAAGAGCCCCGACCAGCAACTGCGCCCGGCCCAGGGCCAGGGCGAACGCCCCCTCTGCGGGGGTGCCCACGGTGGTCGCCAGATATGCCGTGGCCCGCTCTCCCCGGCCCACGGCCAGGGCCGTCCACCCGGCGATACCCGACAGGGTGGGGTCGGGGCCCTCCCCGCCGGGAAGGGCGGCGAAGCGCTGGTCGAACAGGTCCAAGGCCTCGTCCCCGGTACCGCGGTGCACCGCCAGTTCGGCGTAGGCCGCCCACACCCGGGGCCGGTCGGGTCCGGCCTCGACGGCCGCCTGCCACAGGGGCAAGGCCCCCGCCCCATCACCCATGGCCTGCCGTGCCTCTGCCTCCAACAGCCGCGCGGCCCCCGGGTCCGGCGCCAACCGCCCCGCCTCCCGGGCAACCCGGGCGGCTTCCCGATAATCCTTGCGCCCCAGGGCCCGGCGCGCCTCTTCCAGCACCTCGCCAAAGCTGCGCGAGCCGGTCACCTCCCCCAGGGGAGCAGCTGGCTGCTGCCCCACCTGGGCGGGCTCCGGCTGTGGCACCGGAGCACCGGCGCAGCCGGCGAGCGCCAGCACGGCGGACATCACCGCCGGGGCAACCCAGGGGCACAGTGCAGGCAAGAACCTCATGGTCGCTCCTGGGGGGCCGCCAGCGGCGCCGGGAACGCCGGGGAGGCGGGTTCAGGCGGGAGAACCGCGGCGGACGCCTCCTCCGGCGCAGGCGGCAGGGTCAGGGATGGCAGTGCCCACGCCACCACAGGGACCTCCTGACGCTGGTAGGCCCAGGGCAGCAGTTCCTCCAGGCGCCCGTACATACGTTCCACCCAGGAGGTGTGCACCCCGGCGTCGCGGGCCGCGGCCACACCGCGCCGATAGAAGCCCACCGCCCGCTCCTCCAGGGGAAAGGCCTTTTCTTCCAGAAGGAAGCCGTACTCCTCCAACTCCTCCGCGGTGAGCCCCGCCGGGCGCTCCGAGTCGAGCAGCGCCACCTTCATGTGTTCGAACGCGGCTCCGGCGCGATACAGGGACTCGGTGAGGGTCTCGGCGAAAGGGAGGCTGGCCGCCCGGGTCAGCTCCCCCAGTGCCGCCTCCAGCAACTCCTCCTTGTGCAGCAGGGCTTGCTCCAGGTCGCCACGGAGGGGCACCGCCTCGAACGCCTCCAGGCTGCGCCTACCCAGAGCCAGTACCGCCAGCGCCCGGTAGACACCGGCGTCGCCCTCGGCAGCACTGCCCCAAGCCGCCCTGAACCGGTTCGCAGCCTCGTCCGGGCGGTCCTGCTCCTGCAGGATCAGCCCCTCCCGGTACCACGCCTCGGCCACCCGGGGGGCCGCGGGGTAGGTTGCCACGAACTCCCCATAGAGCTGCGCCGCGGCCGCCAGGCGGCCGGCTTTCCGCCACGCGTCGGCCGCGGCGAACAGCGCCTCCGGGGCCTCCTCGGCCTGCGGGTCCGCCCGGTAGATGGCGGCGTAGCCGCGGGCGGCCTCTCCCCAGTCCCCCAGGGAAGCGAAGATCCGCGCCGAGAGGACCAGGGCGCTGTGGCCGTACTCGGAGCCGGGGTACTCCCGAGCCAAGCGGTCATACACCCGGGCAGCCCCGCCTTCATCCCCCAGCCGCCGCAGGTTCTCGGCCCCGCGGTACAAGGCGACCGGCGCTGCCTCCTCCCGGGGTAGCTCATCGGCCAGACGAAAGAACTGCTCGCTGGCGCCTGCCAGGTCCCCCGCCCCCTCCAGGGTCTCGGCCTGTTTAAAAATACTGAACGCCAACAGCTTGCGCACCCGCTCCGTGGTCTCCACGTCCTGGGGCGCCGCCAAGGCCCGGCGGCTGGCGGCCTCGGTATCGGGGTACGCCTGTTCCCGAAAGTAGCAACGGGCAATGCGCTCCAGGGCCGGGCCCAACCGCGGGTCGTCGGGATACTCCTGAACCAGCCGTGCGAACACCCGCCGCGCGGCCGGGAAGACCTCCGCGGTGAAGTACAGCTCGCCCTCGGCGAACAACACCTGGGGTACCAGGTCCGAGGCGGGGTTGAGCACCACGTACTCCTCGTGGGCGCCGGCCAGTTCGTCGAGCACCCCGGGATCGTCGTGGTACAGCACCTCCAGCGCTGAGATACGCCGGTAGCTGGCGTCTTCCCGATGGGCACTCCAACCGGGGTGCCGGGCCACCTCGCGGTAGCGGGCGGCGGCGTCCGCGACCCGGCCGGCCTCCCCCAGGGCCTGGGCCTGGGCAAACGCCAGTTCGTAGCCCTGCTCGGTGTCGTCCCCAAACTGTTTGCGGTACTGCCCATACAGCTCCAGGGCACGGGCCAGGCTGCCCTGCCCCCGCTGGGCCCCACCGTGGTGGTACAAGGCCGCCAGTCGCAGCCCCTCCTCCACCATTGCGTCCCTGCGCCCGGCCAGCTCGCCCCCGCCGTGGCGAGCGTGCCAGGGAGAACCGGGACCGTAGCGCCCCAGCCAAGTCTCCCGGCGAGCCATCGCCCCGGCCTGATCGCGCAGGGTGAGGAAGGCGCGGATGATGCCCTGCTCCATGTCCAGACATGCGGCGTCGGTGGGGTACGCCGCGACACCGGCGCTGAACACCGCCACCGCGTCGGCATAGCGGCTCGACTCCACGTGGAGCTCGCCGAGCAACAGGTACAGCCGCGGCCCGTGGGAGAACCCGGTTGGGCGCGCCGCCAGGTATCCCTGCAGCCGCTCCAAACCACCCCACTCCAGCAACGACCGCGCCAGCACGCCGACGGTCTCCTCTTCCAGGTCCTCCAGGGAGGACTCGGCCCGGACCAGCACCTGGGTAAACGCCGCCACGGCGCTGCCGTAGTCTTCCAGGTTGTAGTAGCACCAACCCAGTTTGTAGTAGGCCTTGTCCACGTACTCGGGCCGCCCCCCAGCGATCACCGCCTGGTAGTGAGCGACGGCATCTTCGGGCACCCCCTCCTCGAACAGGGCCTCGCCCAGGCGCATGTGGATCTCGTCTGCGTAGGGGGTTTCCGGGTCGCGCTCGAGCACCTGTTGGTAGGCCCAGGCAGAGAGCACGTCTTCCCCCTCCTCCGCCAGCAGGTAGCCGAGGTTGTAGAACGCGGCCAGGGCCTGGGGGGAGTCGGGGTACTGCTCGGTGAGGTGGGTGTAGAACGCCCGGGACTGGGGGTAGCGCTGGCCGGGGGGGGCAGCGGGCTCGGCCCCGCTTTCGTAGACCTCGCGCAGGGCTGCCTCTTCCTCCCGGTAGGCCAGTTCCGCCAGCCGCAGCAGCAACTCGGGCTTGCGCTCCTCTGGGGTACCGGGGCGCTGCAGGAGCTCCTGGTAGCGCTGGCCGATGCCGGTGAGAGCCGACAACTCCCGGTCCTCGGCGTGGCGTTTCGCCAGGGCGCGGAGGCGCTCCCGGGCCGCTTTCTCGGCGGCCTTCAGGGAAGCCCGGCGCTCCTTGGGACTGGCCACCGGTGCCACTGCCGACTCCGGCCCTGGGAGTGGCGCCGTGGGCGGTGCTGCCGCGCAGGCCGCCAGTCCAAGCAACGCGGCGGCGCAGACCAGTCGCACCCCGGCGGCGAGGTGGGCCGACAGCCCCCTCACCGGGGCCGTTCCTGGACCAAGTGCAGGGCTTGGGCCTCGTCCAGGGCGTAGGCATCGGCGCGCAGTCGCAACTGCTCCACCTGCTCCGCCCGGGCCTGGGACTCGGCCCGGGCCACCTGTTCCCCGGCCGCGGCCCGCAGCTCTCCCAGAGGTTCCCGGAGGGCGCCAAACCGCTGCCGCAGGGCAGCCAGGCGTCCCCCCAGTGCCGCGCTGCGAGATACCGCGGCGAGCCGCGCCTGGTCCGCGGCAGCGAGGGGACCGGCAAGTGCCCGGGAGTCCTGTTGCATGCGTTCGATCTGTCGGGCCAACTCGGTTTCCCGCTGGGAGACCCGCTGTTTGAGGGCCAGAAGGAACCCCAGTTGCAGGTCCCCCAAGGTTTCCTTGGCCCGGCCGAGACGCGCCCACAGAGCCTGTCCCCGGGCGCGCTGCTCGGTACTCGCCTCGGTCCAGAACACGGTGTTGCCGATCGCCCCCAGGGCGTTTTCGATGCGGGTCACGTCGTCGTCGAGGCTCTGCTGCAAGGCGCCCAGGGAGCGCACCCGGCCCCGCTCCCCCGGGGGAAACAGGGCGGCAGCGGAAATCTGGTCCAAGAACTCCTGCAACTGGGCGGTCAGTGTGGCCAGCTCGTCTTGAAGCTCGGAGACCCGCAGCCGGCGCGCCTCGATCACCTGGGCCGCCACTTCCAGCCGGCGGTCCCGGGCCGCGGCAGCTCCCGCCAGGGTGGCCAGAGGCGCGGCGAGGTTCCCCAGGCCTGCCTCCAGGGTACCCGCCATCGAGCCACGCCGCTCCCAGCGGGCGGCCGCCGGCACCGGCGCGGCACCGAACCCCGACTCCGTCGCAACCTGGGCGGCTATCTCCACCGCCGACTCTGCCGCCTCGCGGTAGAACCGGGCGGCCTCGTCGTAGTAGCCCAGGCGTTGGTACACGCGACCTTGGGCCCACAGATCCTCGGCCCGACCGGCCGGGTCCATGCCCCCGGCGGCGGCGAACGAGGCCAGGGCACGGGAAGAGTCCCCGCTCTCCAGGGTACACCAGCCGATGCCGCGGAGGGCCTCGGGGTAGAGGGCGCTGGCCTCCGGAACCCGCTCGAACTGCTCCCGCGCCAGCCCCGCCAGGCGCACACGCTCCTGCTCCGCCAGGGCGCTGGCGTTGGCCGCCAACTGGTAGAGCACCCGCCCCCGGGTGATCCGCAGGGTGTCGCCGAGTGCGGCGGCCACCTCCGGTTGGGGCGCGATCTCGGCGGCGGTGATCGCGTCGCCGAGCCGGTCGACGGCCGGTCCGAAGCGCCGCGCGGCGACTTCCAGCAAAGCACGGCTGTGCAGGGCGTAGGGGAGCAGGACCCCGTTGGCGACCCGCTCCAGGGACCGCCGGGCATCCTCGGGGTGACCCAACAGCAGGTGGCTCTGGCCCACCCGGTAGTGCAGGGAGTCGGCGTCCTGGAAACGCTCGGTGGGACTGGCCGCCACCCACTCCGCCACCTCGGCGTACCGGCCCTCCGCGAACAGGGTCTGCACCGCCAGTTCCAGGGCCGGTCCGGAGAACGGGCCGCCGGTGTCGCTGAGTTCCCGCAGGCCAGCCAAGCCCGGCCCGCGCAACCCTAGCTGCAACTGGGCCGCGGCGTAGAAGTACTGCTCGGCCCTGCCTCGCCCGGCCGCTGGCAGGGCTTCGAGGCGATCGGCGGCCGCGGCCCACTGCCCTGCCACCGCCCGGGCCAACCCTGCTCCGGGGGGCAGGCCGGCGGCCACCGGGGCCGCGCCCAGCAACAGCAACAGGAACGCCGCGAGCGGTGCCCGGCTCAGTCTCGCTGCCATGTCACTCCCGAAGCGCTGATCTGGGCGACCCAGGACGCCTGCACCCCGCGCTGCACCGGGAACGAGGCTGGCGCGGTGGGGTCACCGTCCAGGGGGAAGATCGCCACCGCATGGTCCCCCTCCAGCAACCTCAGGTCGAGCAGTTCCAAGGGCAGACCGCGGTCCAATACGTCCTGCTCCGCCGGCGTGAACGGCCGGGCGAACACGGCGCGATCGTCCACCACCACCGTTACCCCCCGCGACCGCACTTCGGCCGGGGCCGCGCCCAGGAACACGAAGACGCGACCCACCTCGGGTTCGGCCAGTTCCTCGACCAGATCCTCCAACTCCCGGCGGATCTGCTGGATCTCGGCGGCGATCGCCTCGAGCCGGGACTCGTACTCGGTCACCACTTCGCCCTCGGACCCCAAGGCAGGGGCCATCGAGAGCGCGATCCAAACGCAGCAGAACACGCCGAAGCGACGCAGCATGGTCAAACCCTCCCCGTGCCGCCGCCCCGGGGCGGCCATCCATCGATTCACGATCGGTTGCCTCACCGGGCCGCCACCGCGGCCGGGCGCAGCACCGGCCAGCGAGCCTCGGTGGGGATCTCCGAGAGCCGCCGCGGGCCGAGGATGCGCCGGCTCTCCCGCAACGGGTCCTCCGGATAGTCCACCACGTAGAACCACGCCACCGCGCCGCTCCTCCCCAGGTCGCTGTAGCACTGCGCGGAGAGCTCTGGAGGTCGCCGCCCCCACCCCGCCACGGCGCTGGCAGGCTGCCAGGCGTCACCGTCGAACAGCAGTCGCACCCCGCTCACCGCCGCGTCGGAGTACGCCGCATCCGGGCTCCCCTGATGGGTGTGGTGTGAACCGTCCCAGGCGTGCAGGTCCAGGTCCACCCCGTCTCCCGACCACACCAGCACGACCACGAAGTCGGCAAGAAGGGCACCGTCGTCGGGCAGGTGCAGAGGCGGCCCCACCACGGCGTCACCGCGAGGCCCCAGCGCCTGAACATAGGCCCGGGTGTCGGCCCCCACCCGGGCCAGGGCCACCTCAGCCTCACCGCCGATGTCGGGCACCAGCCGATAGGGGATTCCCCCTGCCCACACCAGCGGCTGCCGATAACCCTCCGGCACGTGCACCCGGGCGCGCACCCAGCCCGGCTCCACCGCCGCCAGCCGCAGCCGCAAGGCGGGGTCTTCCCGGGGCGCCGGCACCTCCACCTGCTGCGCCTCACGGGCACCACCCGAGAGATTTCCTGCCAGAGCGGCGACCGCGGCCCGGCTCGGCACCGCCAGGCGCAGCACCCGGTCGTGGGGGGGCACCTCCCACAGCAGCGGGCTCTCTTCGCCCCCGTGGGCCCACAACACTCGTTCTGAGTCCCCCTGCCAGACTCCCCAGAAGCGGCCCCGGCCGGCCACCCCCGGCAGGGGCTCCAACACGGCCAAGCGTCCCACCGGGCCGCGCTGGGAGGCCGGCGGCCGCCACGCGTGCAACCGCACCCCGGGCGTCTGGTCCGCCACCTCTCCCCGGGAAGCGGCGGCGAACCGGGTCGCCTCGGCTCCCAGCTCGGTCGCCAACCGCCGCGCAGACTGGGCGGCCAACTGCAGCCCCAGGGAGTGATTCAAGGATTGTGGGCCGATGGGGTCGGTCTGCCCCAGGGCGAGGACACCGCCTCCCGCAGCCAACTCGGCCCGCACCCGCTGCAGCACCCCATCGGGCCAACGCCCGGCCTCGGAATCGGCCCGGGAGACAAAGCCCAACTCGTCCCCCACCCCCGGGGGAGGTGGGTCGAACACCGTGGGCCCCGGTCGGAACGGCGCGGCGCCCGCGGGGAGTGCAGTCAGCACCCAGGAAACGGCTGCAAACACCGTGGTGCGCAAGAACGTAGTCAGGGGGGACCTCTCCACAGCACAGGAAACAAAAATCCCCGTAGATGTTACCCTTTCCACCCAAAGGCCGCAACGCGGTGGGACCCACCGCTCCTCCCTCACCGGTCCTCCGTTCCGGGCTTGGGCAGGGTGAAATAGAAGCGGCTCCCAACCCCCGGTTCACTCTCCACCCACACCCGGCCGCCACCGCCGCGCACGATGCGCTCGACGATGGACAGCCCCACGCCGGCGCCGCCTCCGGCGCCTCGGGAGAACAACTGGAAGATCTCTCGGGCGCGATGCGGCTCGACCCCCACCCCGTTGTCCTGCACGCAGAACACATAGTGGGAGCCCTCATCGCCGGCACCGGACACCCAGATTTTGGGTTGCACGTCCGGGTTGCGGTGGCGCAACCCGTTGTCCAGCAGGTTGCGGAACACCCGGGCCACCTCCACCGCCCGCCCTTGCACCCGTGGAGGAATGCGTCGGTACTCCACGACCGCCCCGCTGGAGCTCAGCACCCCGGCCAGTTCAGCCTCCACCTGTTGCAGCACCGGGTGGATCTCCACCACCGAGGTGGGAGAGGTCTCGGCACCCAGGGCGCTGTACTCCAGCAGGGACTCCACCAGATGGCGCAACCCCTGGCTGGAACGGTGCATGACCTGCAATCCCTCGCGCCGGTTCTCGGCCGGGAGGGTGTGGTCACGCTCCAGGAGGAGCTGCGAGAACCCGATCACAGCGGTCAGTGGACCGCGAATGTCGTGGGCCAGGGTGCACAGCAGGGCGTCGGTGCGCGCCGCGGCGTCGCGGGTTCCCTGCTCGCGGGCGGCCCGCTCGGTGACATTGTGCACCTGTACCAGCACGGCAGGGTCGCCCAGGTACACCACTGGCTGCATGCCCAGCTCCAACTGCAGGGACCGGCCGTCGGCGCCGGCCCCCTGCACTTCCAGTCGGGGCAACACCCGGGCCTTGCGCTCCAACCACGCCAGGGCGTCGCCGAACGCAGGCAGGGAGTCGCGCTGCAGGCACTCGGTGAACGTCCTCAGGGGGCGTCCGCCGTCAGGCACCCCGAAGATCTCCCGGAAAGAGGCGTTGGTATAGACGATGGCGTCGTCGATCACCACCGCGATGCCGTCCAGGGCGCCATCGAGCAGGGCCTGGTACTGCTGCTCCAGCACGCAGGGAGCCTCGTGGCCGGCCCACGGCCGCACCCACACCGCCACCATCCGGGCCAGGTCCTCGAGCCACGGGAACGCCTCTTCGTGGAAACTGCCGTGCTCGCGGCTGGCGAACACGAGGGCGGCCCGCTGGGTCCCCACGGGCAGGGGCACGGAGAGTTCCTCGGCCTTTCCCTCCCCGGCGTAAAGCGCCGCCAGGGGGCTATCCGGGTGGTCACCCAGGGGGTTGCGGCGAATCTGCGGCGTGCCTGCGGCGAGGGCCAGCGCCAGGGGGTGGCCGGCGAGTTCGAAGCCATAGCCTTCGAGCTCCTCTTCCGCACACCGGGCCCACGCCGCGGCTACGTACAGACTCCCGGGGCGGCGGGCCGGCAGTACCAACGCCACCCGGTAGAACGGGAACAACGCGTCACAGGCCCACGCCACTGCCTCCAATCCGAGCCGCAGGTCATCGGCTTCGGCGAGGCGTTGGCAGAGCTGCCGGAGGCGTTCCGGCAGGAGCGGGCTGGGGTCGATGGTGGGGGTCACGGCAAGCCATCCTCGTCGGGTGCTGTGCGCGACTGGGGACCAGGGCACTGCCCCGGCCCCGGCCGTCAGCAGTTCTCCTGATCGGCTCCCGGCGCGGATACTTTACCGTTCCACGCGGCGAACCGCCCACCCTTCCCAAACGCCGCCGCCCTCTGCTATAACCCCACCTCCGAGCACCACCCGCTCCGCTCCCCCGGCAAGGAGATTGCCCGATGCTGCCCCTCGCTCAGGACGCTTGGTCGTACCTGTGGAAACTCGCCCTGGTCGCGGTTCTGTGCTGGCTGCTTGAGTGGGACATGCTGGGGTGGCTGTTTGCCGGCCTCACCGTGTTCACCGCCTTCTTCTTCCGCGATCCCGAACGGGAGGTGCCCCTGGACCGTTCCCTGGTGGTGTCCCCGGCGGACGGCCGGGTGATGCGGGTGGAGGCGGTGGCACCCGACGCGTTCGTGGGGGGGCCGGCCGTCAAGGTGTCGATCTTCCTCAGCGTGTTCAACGTGCACATCAACCGCAGCCCGATCACCGGGACGGTGCGACTGCAACAGTACCGAGCCGGCAAGATGTTGCCAGCTTTCAAGTCCCACGCCTCGGATGAGAACGAGCGCAACACCCTCGGCATTGAGGGCCAGGGCATCCGGGTGCTGGTGCACCAGATCACCGGGTTCATCGCCCGCCGCATCGTCTGCCGCAAGGCCCCCGGGGATGTGCTGCTACAGGGGCAACGCTTCGGCCTGATCAAGTTCGGCTCCTGCACCGAACTGGTGCTGCCGGACACCGTCCAGGTGCTGGTGGCGGAGGGGCAGAAGGTGAAGGGGGGCGAGACGGTGATCGGGAAGATCGGGTAGCGTGAGACGTCAGACGTGAGAGGAAAAAGCAAACTCGGATGACATCAGGCACGTAAGCAGTTTCCCTTCACGCTTCACCCGTCTCGATCTCCAGTTCCTTGATCTTCTTGTACAGGCTCGACTTGTCCATGCCGATGGCCTCGGCGGTGTGGGACACGTTGCCGCCGGCCCGCTGCAGGTGGTGCTGGATGAAGCGGCGCTCGAAAGAGCGCCGGGCCTCCTTGAGATCCGTCTCCTCCGGTTCCGCGCCAGCCGCCGCGACGGCTGCGACCGAGGCGGAGCGGATCGCCTGGGGCACCCCGTCCACCCCCAGCACGTCTCCGCTGCACAGGATCACCATGCGCTCGGTGACGTTCTTGAGCTCCCGCACGTTGCCGGGCCAGGGATAGGCCTGCAGCACCTCTATCACCCCGGGTCCCACAGCCACGGGCGCGCGGTTCTCCTCGGCGCAGTACTGGGCGATGAAGTGCTCCATCAGGCGCGGGATGTCGTCCCGGCGCTCGCGCAAGGGGGGAACCACGAACGGCACCACGTTGAGGCGGAAGTAGAGATCCTCGCGGAAGTGCCCCGCCCGGATCTCCCCCTCCAACTCCTTGTTGGTAGCGGCGATCACCCGCACGTCCACCTCGTGGGTGCGGCTGCCCCCGACCCGCTCGAAGCGCATCTCCTGCAGCACCCTCAGGATCTTGGCCTGGGTCTTCAGGCTCATGTCGCCGATCTCGTCCAGGAACAGGGTGCCCTCGTGGGCCAGATCGAACTTGCCCCTGCGGCGCGCCGCCGCCCCGGTGAACGACCCCTTTTCGTGGCCGAACAACTCGCTCTCGATCAACTCCTCGGGGATGGCCGCGCAGTTCACCTCCACGAAAGGGCCCTGGGCGCGCTTGCTGCCGGAGTGGATGGCCCGGGCCACCAGTTCCTTGCCGGTGCCGTTCTCCCCGGTGATCAGCGCCGAGGCGCGGGTGGGTGCCACAACCCGGATCTGCTCCAGCAACTCAGCCATGGCGGCGCTCTGCCCGACCATGTTCTGGGACCGCCCCACCCGGTCGCGCCAGTAGCGGTTTTCCTGGACGAGGCGGCTCGCCTTCAAGGCGTTGTCCAGGACCAACAGCACCTTGTCGAGATTCAGCGGCTTCTCGATGAAGTCGAAGGCGCCCAGTTTGGTGGCCCGCACCGCGGTCTCGATGGTGCCGTGTCCCGACATCAGCACCACCGGCAGGTCGGGGTAGCGCCCCTTGACCCGCTCCAGGGTCTCTATGCCGTCGATGCCCGGCAGCCACACGTCGAGCAACAGGAGATCCGGGTCTTGGCCCTCGATCGCCTCCAGCCCCTGTTCGCCACTCTCGGCAAGGGCCACCTCCCAGCCCTCATCGCGGAGAATGCCCTCCAAGGTGTGCAGGATGCTCTGTTCGTCGTCGATGACCAGCACGCGGCGGCTCATGCGGCGCCTCCGGAAAGTGGAAGCTCGATGGTGATGCGGGTTCCCCGGGGTTGGTTGGACGCGGCACGCACATACCCCTTGTGGTCCGCGACGATGCTCTTGACGATGGCCAGGCCCAGGCCAGTGCCCCCCCGTTTGGTGGAGAAGTACGGCTCGAACAGGCGCTCGAACGCCTCGGCGGACAAGCCTGGCCCGTTGTCGGCCACCACCGCCCGCACCACCCTCCGGTCGGCATCGAACGCGGTGTGCACCCGGATCAGGGCATACTCGGTACCGTCCAGGGCAGCCACGGCGTTGTCCAGTAGGTTGATCAGGGCGCGCTTGACCTGCTCGGCGTCGAGTTCCACGGTGGGCAACCGTTCCTCCAACTGCACTTCGAACAGGATGCCGGGGTGGACCGGGCGGTACAGGGCCACCACCTCCTCCACGACCCGGTTCAGGTCTCCGGGCACGGGCCGCGACTCGGGCAGTTTGGCGAAGCGGCGGAACTCGTCCACCAACCGGATGAGGCCGTCCACCTGGGTAACGATGGTGCGGGTGGCCTCGTCGAGGACCTCCCCCTCCTGGGACTCCAGTAGCCGGCGGTAGCGACGCCGCAGGCGTTGGGCGGAGAGCTGGATCGGGGTGAGCGGGTTCTTGATCTCGTGGGCCACCCGCCGGGCCACTTCCTGCCAGGCCTGGGCCCGCTGGGCGCACACCAGTTCCGTGAGGTCGTCGAACACGGCGACCACTCCCAGGGTATCCCCGCTCTCATCGCGCAACTGGGTGAGGTGCACCATCACCGTGCGCCGGGCACCGGCAACGGTGAGCACCACCTGGCGCTGGATGGAGTCCTGGGTG
The DNA here is from genome assembly GCA_029211085.1 of Deferrisomatales bacterium. Lineage (GTDB taxonomy): Bacteria > Desulfobacterota > Deferrisomatia > Deferrisomatales > JARGFW01 > JARGFW01. Next base: position 43,708 of record JARGFW010000007.1, read on the forward strand.
GAGCGGCCCAGGTCGCGCAACAGGTCGGTGACCACCTCTTCCAGGTCCCCGGGAAGAACCTGGCGGTAGGGGCGCCCTTCCACCCCAGGGTCCAGATCCAGCATCTCCAGCGCCGCGGCGTTGAGGGTCGTGATGCGGCCCGCCCGGTCGGTGCTGATCACCCCGGCGGTCACCCGGCCCAGCACGATCTCCATGTAGCGGCGACGCTGTTCCAACTCCTCGTTGGCGTCGCGCAATGTGCCCTGGGCCTGCTCCACCTCGGCCTTGCTGGTGCGCAGATCCCGGGTCATGAGGTTGAAAGAGCCCACCAGCATGCCCACTTCGTCGCCGCTCTGGGTATCGAGCTGGAAGTCCAGGTCGCCTCCGGCGACCCGCTCGGTGGCCTCGACCAGGGCTTGGATCGGGCCGGTGATGCCCCGGGCCAGATAGAATCCGAACCAGGTGGCGGCGAACACGAGGAGCAGGGCCACCAGCAACAGGGGCAGGATGTAGCTGACCTTGATCGGCGCCTTGAGGATCTCGAGTTGCCGGTACTCCTCCACCCCGTCGGTGATCTCCCGGAGCCGGTCGAGGATGCGCCCGGGGATATAGCCGTCGACCACCACGGCGCCCCACACCCCCTCGCCGCCAGGCCTTGCCACCGGCGCGGCGCCACGGATGAAATCGCCTCCTTCCGTGCGACTCAGCGCCGAGGCCTCGCGGCCGGCCAGGGCCTCCTGCACCTCCGCAGAGGCCGGGTTCGCCAACTGCGGCAAGGGCAGGTTGGGATTGGCGACGATCTTGAGCACCTCGCCGTCGGCGGAGAACACGGTCACAGCGCCGAGCTGGGCGTCCAGCACCTCGGGCATCAGCAGTTCCTCCACCCCGACCCACTCCCCCATGAGGGCGGCGGCGGGCAGGCGACCGGACAGCCGGCGGGCGTGTTGCAGCACCCGCTCCTCCTCCGACCGGTAGTAGGTGCGGGCCACCTCCAGGGCCTGTTGCAGGGCCGTATCCACCCTGCCCGTGAACCAGCTATCGATGCTGCGCGCCAGGAAGGTGGCGCTGGCCAGAAACAACAGGGCCGTGGGAACCACGGTCATGGCCAGGAACGCCAGCACCAGTTTGGTCTTGAGGCGCGCACCGAGCACCCCGCGACGGCGCTCGAAAGCCAGCTTTGCCAGGTTGCGCAGGGTGAGAAACAGGAGCAGCAAAAGCAGCAGGATGTTGAAGTTGACGACCCCGAACACCAGCAGGGTCTCCAGCAGCCCCCCCCCGGGCGCCCGGTCGAACAACTGCCACTGCACCACGCTGAGTACCCCCCACAGCGCCAGCAGCCCGCCCAACAGGGGACCGCCCCAGGCCCGGCGGGGTTCCCCCGGCGGTCCCTTCACCGGGGCCGGGGTCACGGCTGCACCGCTGACGGCGCGGGCAACTCCAGGCTGTACCAGTCGGTGCCCACATCCAGATAGGAGACGAACGGCAGGACGTAGTGGAGGCGAAACGGCATCTCGAAGCGCTGCAACCGGGCCCGCACGCGGAGATAGAGGGGTCTCCGGGACCCCAGCACCTCCAGGGGCAACAGGCTGACCCCTTCGACCCGGCTCATCACGGCGAGCGCCTCGGCCAGGTTGGGCACATCCCGGGAAGGCTGGCCCTCGACCATGGTGAGACGATAGCGGTTCTTGAGATTATCTTTCTCGAGCACCCGCTCCAACTTGAGATCGACCAGGTTCTCGTCGGGGAATAGGCGCCGCGGGCTCTGCACCCGTATCCAGTAGGTGAAGCGCACCGCCAACCCACTTTCCAGGGTGTCGATCACCCGTTGGTCCATCGCCTGCTGCACCCGGAACGCCAGCACCAGGTCCTGGGCAGACCCCCGGGTGAGTCGCACGTCCGCCACGTAGGCCGCGTTGTCGGCGGCAACGACCGGCGCGGCGCCCCACACCGCGAGCCACGCGGCGAGGGCGATGAGGAAACGGCGAAAAGCCATGGGGTCTCCCACAACGCAACGCGGGACGGCCCAAGGCCGCCCGCGGATTTTCGCCATTTTAGAGGGATGGGGAATGGGGGCGCAAGGCCACCCGGGGAGACTCAGGCGTAGGCGTACACCGGTTCGCGCCAGGTGGGCGCAGGAACCGGCCGGTCGATGGGCGCAGTCTCGTCCACCAACTCCCAAGCGTCCGGACGGGCCAGCAGTGCCCGCACCAACTCGGTGTGCAAGGCGTGGCCGCCCTTGTGGACGATGAGGTGACCGTCGATTGCGTGACCAGCCAGGGCCAGGTCGCCGATCGCGTCGAGCATCTTGTGGCGCACCATCTCATCGGCAGTACGCAGGCCCTCGGGGTTGAGCACAGCGTTACCGTCCAGCACCACCGCGTTCTCCAGAGAACCGCCACGGGCCTTGCCCATGGAACGCAGGAACTCCACATCCGCCAGGAAACCGAAGGTGCGGGCCAGGGCCAGTTCCAGCGCGAAGCTCTCGGGGGTGACGTCCAGGTAGTAGTGCTGGTCTCCCGGGAAGCGCCCCTCGAACTCGATGGAGTAGGAGATGCGGTAGCCCCGGTGGGGTCGCAGCAGCACGTACTTGTCCCCGTCGGAGACGCGGATCGGCTTGGTGACCCGCAGTCGCCGACGCGCGCCGCCAAGGCATTCCCAGCCGGCCTCCAAAATGGCCTCCACGTAGGGCAGCGCGCTGCCGTCGAGGATCGGCAGTTCCGGACCGTCTACCTCCACCACCGCGTTGTCCACTCCCAGGCCGTGCAGGGCTGCCAGGCAGTGCTCCACCGTGGAAACCTCGACCCCCTCCCGGCCAAGTACCGTCGCCAGGGTGGTCTCCGTCACCTGCGAAACGTGGGCGGGGATCTCCACGACCGGGTCCAGATCGACCCGCCGGAAGCGGATACCGGAATCCACCGGCGCGGGCAGCAACCGCAACGACACCGCAGCGCCGGAGTGGAGGGCCACCCCGGTGAGGGAAATCGGAGTGCGGATCGTCTTCTGATAGTTCATCAATCACCTTCGGGTGAGAATGGCGTCGTGTGCCGCGTTGCACAAAGGGTCCGGGGTGGTGTCCAAGCAAACTCCGTACCGCAAACAAGAAGGACGTCCAAAAAATAATGCAAAGTACCGATATTCCACTGCAAAACAAGATAAAGGCGAAGCGGGGAGGATACCACGGAGACCACCATTTGTGGGATCTTCGCCACTGGGATCGGCTGCAGTGGAAAAACGGCCACGGACCACCCACCGGATCGCCACAGCACGGCACGGCACCACCTCTTGGGCCGGGCAAAGCGGGGCGTTTCACCGCCACATGGCTACCGGGCAGAGGCGAATACGCCGGGGCCCACCTGGCCCACGGTCGCCCGCAGCACATTGGGAATGGGTAGCTCGCGACTGCCGGCGCCACAGCCCTCGGCCTCGATGAGCAACTCCGGTGCGGGACCGAAGCGGTGACAGAACTGCCGCAGCAGGGCGGCGCCGGTGGGGGTGCAGAGCTCGCCGGAAGTACCGTCGGAGTACGCCGGCACCCCGCGCAACAACGCGGCCGTGGCCGGCGCGGGCACCGGCAGGTTGCCGTGGGCACAGCGCACGGTACCGCAGCCCACGTGCACCGGGGAACAGACCACCTGTTCGACCCCCAACTGCCACAGGGCCGACGCCCCGGCGACCACGTCCGCGATGGCATCCAGGGCTCCCACCTCGTGGAAATGGACCGCCTCGACACTCACCCCGTGCACCTCGGCCTCGGCGGCGGCGAGGCGTTCGAACACCGCCGCGGCCGCGACCCGCACCGCCGTCGGCAACTGGCCTGCACGGAGCAGGGAGAGGATCGCCCCGAGTCCCCGATGGGGCTCGCCGCGGTCGGCGGCGTCCCCTTGGTCCACGGCCCGACCGGTGGCAGGGTCAAACACCTCGAAGCGGCTCGCCGCGACACCGCCACGCACCACCGGGCCGACCCGTACATCCAGGCGGGCGACGCCCAGCCCGAGAACGTGCTCCCGAACCACCGGAAACGCGGCACCGGCACCGATCAGCGCTCCGGCGAACATGTCCCCGCTGGCTCCGGCCGCGGCGTCGAGAACCAACACCCGGCGGGTCACCGAGGCGGCTCTCCTGCCCCGCCCCCCACCGCCAGCCGGTTGATCATGTCGGCCTGGAACGCGGCACCGAAGCCGTTGTCGATGTTCACCACGCTGATCCCCGAGGCGCAGGAGTTGAGCATCGCCAGCAAGGCGGCGATGCCGCCGAAACTGGCGCCGTAGCCCACGCTGGTGGGTACCGCCAGCACCGGCACCGCCACCAGACCGCCGATCACCGACGGCAGCGCCCCCTCCATGCCCGCCACCGCCACCACACAGTGGCAGCGCCCCAGGGCCTCACCGTGGGCAAACAGCCGATGGATGCCGGCCACACCCACATCGTAGAGCCGCTCCACCCGGCTACCGAGAACCTCCAGGCACACGGCCGCCTCCTCGGCCACCGCCAGGTCCGAGGTGCCGGCGGCTGCCACCGTCACACACCCCACCGGCTCCGCCAGTCGGCGGTCGAGAAACAGGACCCGGCTCAGTTCGTGGTACTCGGCCTCCGGACAGCGGCCCCGCACCGCCTCCGCGGCCTCAGGAGTAGCGCGGGTGCACAGCACGTTGTCGTTCACCGCAGCCAGATGGGCGAAGATCGCCGCCACCTGCTCCGGAGTCTTGCCGGCGCCGTAGATCACCTCGGCGTGGCCGGTACGCAGACGGCGGTGGTGATCGATCTTGGCGAACCCCAGGTCCTCGCACTCCAAGGCCTTGAGCCGCTGCAACACCACATCGACCTCCACTTCCCCCCGCCGCAGGCCTTCCAGCAGGCGGCGCAACTGTTCCGGGTTCACTCGTCCACCTCCCGCTGTGCGGCATCGAGCACCTCGTTGAGGGCCCCGGTGCGATAGCCCTGCACATCCAACGCCACGTAGGCGTAGCCGGCAGTTTTCACCACACGCACCGCGTCCTCCCGCAGCGCACCGGCCAGCCGCGAAAACTCCTCCGGCCCCACCTCCAGCCGGGCCACGTCGCCGTGGTGACGCACCCGCAGCACCCGCAGACCCAGGGCTCGCAAACCCTCCTCGGCCCGGCCCACCTGGGACACCTTCTCACGGGTAATCGGGGTGCCGTAGGGGAAGCGCGACGACAGGCACGCGAACGCCGGTTTGTCCCAGGTGGGTAGCCCCAACTCCTGGGACAGGGCACGGATTTCCTGCTTGCCCAGCCCCGCCTCGTCCAATGGGCTGCGCACCCCCAGCTCCCGGGCGGCGCGGCGACCGGGGCGGTGGTCGCCCCGATCGTCCCGGTTGCTGCCGTCGGCCACGTGGGGCAGACCCTCCTGCTCCGCCACCCGGCGCAGCTGCCGGAACAGTTCGAACTTGCAGTGATAACAGCGGTCCGGAGGGTTGGTGGTGAAAGCCGGCAGGTCCAACTCCTCGGAGACGATCAGGCGGTGCCGGCCACCCAGGTGCGCGGCCAGGGTTTGCGCCTCGCGCCGTTCCCGCTCCGGGTAGGTTTCGGAGCAGGCGGTCACCCCCAGGGTTCGGTCCCCGAGTACCGCCACCGCGACCGCGTAGAGGTAACTGGAGTCGACGCCCCCGGAGAACCCGATCACCACCCCCCCCAGGTCTCGCAAGATCCCTTCCAGGCGGCGGCGCTTTTCAGCCAGTTGCCGATCCATGCCCGTCCCTCGTTTCCGGCCGCCAAACGGCGGGCTCACCCCACTGCCAGCACAGCCTCCATAAAGAAACCGCCACCCGATCTGACGCCGGGGGCGGGGCCTGCCTGGAGAGCGGGCAAGCGCTTTGGCACCACGGGTTCGCCCCACCAGCAGCGCCCTTGGGCGCCGCTGGTTGGCTCGCGACCCCTTCGAAACAGCGGAATCTTGTCCGCCGGAAAGCAGGCCCCGCCCCTGCTCTCCCGACAGCCGGTCGTCACGTTTCATCCCTCGGGGTGCCGCTCGGCGCGGAACCTCAGGGGTCTTTCCGCCCCTCCCCCCGACCGGCACTGTAGATGCCCAGGGCGAAGCGGTGGGGTCCGGGTGTGCCCCGGGGTACGAACGCGACCCGGTCCCCGGGGCGCACCCGGTGCTCCAGGCCGTACACCTTGCGGTTCACCACCACCGCTTCGACCATCTCCAGGGGCAGTGCCAACGCGTGGGCGAGTTCCTCCCCGGTGAGCCCCTGGTCGGGGACAGGCACCTCGGTCTCGGAGGCGAGTCCCCGCTCGCGCCGCAGGGTGTGGAGACAGCCAAAGAAGCGCACCTTGGCGGTCGACTGCGCCTGCATCCCTACCCCTCCCTCCCGGCCCGCAGGCCGCCCAAGACGACCAGGCACGCGGCGTTGAGCTCCGCGGCACGCCCCGGGCTCGCCGCCTCCGTATAGCAGCGGAACTCCGGGGCGTTCCCCGACGGGCGCAGGTGCACCACCTCCCCGGAAGCGAACGTCAACCGCACCCCGTCGGTGCGGTCCACGGCCACCAGGGTACCGCTCAGGGAACCGAACAGGGCTTCGGCGGCGGCGCGGTCTGCCTCGGGATCCCCGGTTTCGAAGCGGGCCAGTACGGCGCGGCTGGCGTCCGGGGGAAATGCCTGGAGCCGGTCGCTGGCCGTGTAGCGTGCCGGCAGCTCCCCCGTCAGCGCCGACAACGTTTTGCCCTCCCGGCGGGCTAGCAGGAGCACACCGAGCAGAAGCATCACCGCGTCCCGGGTGGGCAGGGCAACCAGGGTGCGGCCGTCCAGCCGCATGTCCGACGCGGTGAGAAAGCCCCCGTTGGCCTCGTAGCCCACCACCCGCTCGCGCCCGGCGGCGACGGCCTCGAGCATGGCTTCGATGACGTAGGGCGAGCCGATGCGGGTCCGGCGCACCTCGGCGAACCAGCCGCACTGCTCCACCGCCGAGTTGCAGCTCACCGGGGTGACCACCGCATCGGCGTCCAGGTACCGGGCGCAGAGGATGCCCGCCACGTCGCCGCGGAGCCACTCCCCCCGCTCGTCCGCCAACAGGGGTCGGTCGCTGTCCCCGTCGGTGGAGAGGACCGCGTCCAACCCGAGATCGGCCGCCCAGCCCCGGGCCAGTGCCACGTCCTCGGGTCGGATCGCCTCGGTGTCCACCGGGATGAACGCCTCCGAGGGCGCCAAGGCCACCGCCTCGGCCCCCAACCCCCGGACGATCTCCAGCAACAGGTCGCGCCCGACCGCGGAGTGCTGGTACACGCCCAGACGCAACCCGTGCAGGCACCCGGGGGGAAAGAACTCCCGGTAGCGCGCCAGGTAACCGCGCCGGGCCGCGTCACTGGTCTCGACCGAGCGAACATCCGCCGTCCGGAACCTCCCCCCCGGGTCGAACAACGCGGCGTCGACCGTCACGACCTGGGCGCGGATTCCCGCCTCGTCGTCTTTGAGGATCTCGCCCGCCCGCTTGTTGAACTTGATGCCGTTGCGGTCTGCCGGGATGTGGCTCCCGGTCACCATGACCGCGGGGATGCCCTCGGAGATCCCGTACAGGGCGATCGCGGGCGACGGCAGCTTGCCGCACAGCACGGGACGGTATCCGGCGTCCGCCGCACCGCGGCGGACCGCCGCGAGGATGCGGTCGGTGCTGGGACGCAAGTCTCCGGCGATGGCCACCCGTTCCCCACCCCGGAGCTCCCCGGTGGACGCAAGGTGCTGCAGAAAGCCCCGGGTGTAGGCGTAGCACACCCGATCGGTCATCGCCTCCGCGAGCCCCCGGGCACCGCTGGTGCCGAAGCCGACGCCGGAGTCCTCCATGAGTTGCTGGATGTGGATCTGCATGGGGGGGGAAGATCCGTGAACGGTGAACGGTGAACGGTGAACGGTGAACGGTGAACGGTGAACGGTGAACGGAAGATACTACCACACCCTAGGGATCTGACAGGGCAGTGGCGGAACCGTGCCGCCCGCCGGGCGGGCCCCGGGATGGAGCGAATGCTGCCTCACCGTTCGCGTTCCTTCGCCCCCTGGCACGCCACGCATAGGGGCGTCTCGGGCCGCGCCTTGAGGCGGGGGAAACCCACCGTCTCGTCGCAGCTGCGGCAGTAGCCGTACGCGCCCTCCCCGTGGGCGGCCAGGGCGGCGGCGATCTGCTCCAGGCGCAGTTCCAGGCTGCGGCGGTTGGCGACCGCCATGCCCTGCTGTTGCATGGCGTCCATCCGCGACAGGCGGCCGATGGGCAGGTTCAGGTCCACCGGCCGGGCCGCCTCCCGCGTCGCGGCAAGTTGCTCCTGCAACGCCCCTCGCAAGGTGTGTAGGTCCGCGACCAACTCGGCGATCTGGGATTCGGTCAGGTCAGGCATCGGGCGTGCCGGTGAACGGTGAACCGGAAAAGCTCTTGCCTGTTCACTGTTCACCGTTCACTTTTCCCCTTCCCGACTATCCCTGTACGTCTTGTACGCACACAGGTCGCCGCACATGGTGCACACCTCGCCGTTGGCGGGGTGCGACTGCTCCCGGCGGTGGCGGGCGCGGGCGGGGTCCATGGCCAGTTCGATCTGTTTCTCCCAGTCCAGGTCGGCCCGGGCGCGGCTCATGGCGTCGTCCCAGTCCCGGGCCCCGGGCACCCCCTTGGCCAGGTCGGCGGCGTGACCGGCGATGCGGGCGGCGATCACCCCCTCGCGCACGTCGTCCACGTCGGGCAGGCACAGGTGCTCGGAGGGCGTGACGTAACACAGGATGTCCGCGCCGCTCATGGCGGCGATGGCGCCGCCGATGGCCGAGGTGATGTGGTCGTAGCCCGGGGCCACGTCGGTGACCAGGGGGCCCAGCACGTAGAACGGCGCGCCGTGGCAGAGCCGCTTCTGCAGCTGCATGTTGGCCTGGATCTGGTCCAGGGGCACATGGCCCGGGCCCTCGATCATCACCTGCACCCCGGCCGCCCAGGCCCGCTGGGTCAGTTCCCCCAGCACCATCAGCTCGTGGATCTGGCCGCGGTCGGTGGCGTCGGCCTGGGCCCCGGGCCGGAACCCGTCGCCGAGGCTGAGCACCACCTCGTGCTCACGGCACACCTCCAGCAGGCGGTCGTACTGCTCGAACAGGGGGTTCTCGGCACCGTGGCGCTTCATCCACGACACGGTGATCGCGCCGCCGCGACTCACCACCCCGAGCAGCCGCGGGTGGTTTTCCAGCGCACGCACCCCGTCCCGGGTGATTCCGCAGTGCACGGTGAAGAAGTCCACCCCCTCCCGGGCCTGCTCCTCGATCACCCGGAACACGTCCTCGGGGGTCAGGTCGTACACCCCCCGGATGCCGTCGGCCACCACCTCGGCCGCCGCCTGGTAGAGGGGCACGGTGCCCACCGGCACCGGGCACTGGGCCAGGATGGTGCGGCGGATCTCGGCCAGGGGCCCCCCCGTGGAGAGGTCCATTACGGTGTCGGCGCCCACCTGCAGGGCCACCCGCAGCTTCTCCAGCTCCAGTTCCGGGTCCATCTGGTCCTTGGAGGTACCGATGTTGGCGTTGACCTTGGTGCGCAGGCCCTTGCCGATGGCCAGGGGCACCGCGTTGGCGCGGTCGCGGTTGCGGCACACGATGGTGTCGCCGCGGGCGATCCCCGCGGCCAGGGCTTCGGGCTCCACCCCCTCGCTCCGTGCCGCGGCGGCCACGTCGTCGGGCACCCGGCCGGCCCGCACGGCCTCCAGGATGGTCATGCCAGCCCTCCTTTGCTGTCGGTCAGGTTGCGGGCCACCGCCGCCACCCGCCTGGCCACTTCCACGGCGTCGGTGCCGAACACCCGGATCATCGGTTCCTTGCCCACGTCGCCCTCGTCGTAGATCGCGTCCGGCGCGTAGCCGAAGCGCTCCAGCACCGTGGCGGTACCCCACTCCAGGGTGGAGCCCTCGGCCCGTTTCACCTCCGGGGGTTCCTCGTGGCGGCTGAACCCCTCCACCGTGAGGCCGGTGCGGCGGCACGCGGCGAGCACGTCGAGGCCGTAGCGCACGTTCATCACCGCCCGGAACGGGCTCGCCCTGCGGGCCGAGGCGAGCAGAATCTTGGCCATGTGCCGGCTGGCGCCGAACGCCGGTCCGTCGACCCGCGCCACCCGGTGGCCGCAGCGTAGGATGCGTCCCGGAAACGCCGCCACGTCCTCGAACCCGGCGGCCCCGGGCAGGGCCTCGGCCAGGTTCGCCTGAACCTCGGGGATCAGGCCCACGGGGTTGGCCTGCTCCAGCACCTCCCACGCCAGCCGCAGCCGCTCCAGCACGGCGTTGTGACCGCCGAGACGCGCCGCGGCGTAAGGGTTGGTGGGTCCGTGCCCCGCGCCCAGGGAGTAGGCCTCGCGGATCGCCGTGAGCAGGAACTCCCGGGCCGCGGCCACCGCTTCGCCGAGGCCCAGGCCCCGGGCCCGGTACGCGGCGATCGCCGCGGACAGGGTGCAGCCGGTGCCGTGGGTGTTGGGGGTGTCGATGCGGCGGCAGCGAAAGGCGTGGCTGGCTCCGTCGCGGGTCACCAGCAGGTCCTCGACCCACTCGCCCTCCCCGTGGCCGCCCTTGAGCAGCACCGCGGCCGGGCCCAGGTCGAGGATGCGGCGGCCGGCCACAGCGCGGTCCTCCGCGGTGGCGATGGTCATGCCCGCCAGCACCTCGGCTTCGGGCAGGTTGGGGGTGACCAGCTCGGCCAGGGGCAGCATCTCGGCCACCAGGGCGTCGCGGGCACTGTCCTGCAACAGGGGCGCACCGCCCTTGGCCACCATCACCGGGTCCACCACCAGCCGCGGTACCGGCCGTTTCCTCAGCGCCCCGGCCACCGCGGCGATCAGCTCGGCGGAAAACAACATGCCGGTCTTGGCGGCGTCGGTGCCGATGTCGCCGAGTACGCTGTCGAGTTGGGCCGCCACGGCCTCGGCAGGCAGGGGAAACACCCCCTGTACGCCGAGGGTGTTCTGGGCGGTAACCACGGTGACGGCGCTGGTGGCGTGGCAACCCAACAGGGTCGCGGTGCGCAGATCGGCCTGGATGCCGGCGCCGCCGCCGGAGTCGGAGCCGGCGATGGTCAGCATGCGGGGCAAAGAAGGCATGGGGTTCTCCACTACGTTGTGGTCGGCGGGTCGGCTGGTCGGCTCGTCGGCTTGTCCAGCTGTCCAGCCTCTACTCCGGGCGGAACACCACCCGGTGTTTGAGCAGGTTGATCTCCTCCAGGGTTCCGCGCACCACGGTCTCCTCGCCGAACAGGCTGCGCAGCCGGAAACCGCCCTCCTCGGGCACGATCATCACCACCTCTTCGAGGAGCAGTTCCTCCGCCTCACCGCGCCGGACAAACGCATTGGACTCGCACACGGGCAACACCTCCACGGGGGGAACACGCCGGGTCGGAACCGGCCTTACAGAGTACGCACTGCGGTGCGGCTTGCGCAACTGCCGGGACGCAACACTGCCGGGACGCAACCTGTCGGGAGCAAATAGACCGTCCGGGGTTGTAGCACATGATCTGGCCGCAGCCGCATGGGCCGGGGCGCAGCGGGGGGCCAATGCAGGGCGTGGTTCGGGTGCCTGTCCTGGAATGGACGCAATCCGGTGAAGCACCGGATTCGGCGGGACGCTCAGTCGTCCGCGAGGAATATCTCGATCCGCTCCTTGCCGCGGCCGGGGTTCATTCGCTTGAGCCTGATACGACCGACCTCACCGGTCGAACGTGGATGTGTCCCCCCACACGCTACACGTGCGAAGCCTTCTATTTCCCAGTAGCGGGTCTGGGTCGCCGTGTCACTGAACGTACTCGTTATCGGTCTGTCCGCTTGAACCCACCGCTCGATTTCCCGCTCGAGAAACGGGAACGTCTGCGCGATGTTGGCCTCCCACCGGAAGTCGACACGCGCCTTGTCGCGGGTGATGTTCGCTCCGATCTTGTCTGCCTCAGGGTGACTCTGCGTGATGAGTTCGAGCACGAGTTCTGCCGCGAAGTGTAAGCGCATCAAGCGCTGGCGCGTGGGCCAGTCGATGACCACCTCGACCTCCATACCGGGTTCCAGTCCGTGGCACTTGGGCAGCACATACTCTATCTCCAGGTTGCTGTGTCGTGCTTCGAGGATCGGCAAGCCGGCTATCGTCCCCTCGTCGGAGGCTTGGCCCCCGGAAAATGCGAACGCCACCGTACGATCAAGCGTCACAATGTCTCCGTCGACCGACGTGACGACGGCGTCGGTACGCGTTGCGTAAGGGTCTTGCCAGAATAGTTTTTCCACGGGCATCACCGATCTCCGCTTCTCAATTCGCAGTGGCGATTTACGCGCTGACCGGGCCCGGGCGGGGACGTCCCCACCGTACTCCCACAAGCTACGAAGACTACCAGCGTCCCCGTTGCCCCCACCCGAACATCCTCGGATGGTTTCCGAGGTCAGCGATGAACATCTCGGTACCGCGGCAAGCCGTCGCCTTCCACAGGCGGGAGGCTTTGACACGGGGCCGGCAAATGGGATACAGGGCGGGGGCCCGGCGCGAACCTCCGCCCGGACCCCGGCCCCCAGGGGAAAGGACCGCAGACGCCTTGAGAGACGTGCGCACCATCCAGGAAATCGTGTCGCAGGCGCACCAGAAGCTGCCCGCGGAGATGTGGGACCACGTCAGTGGCGGGGCGGAGTCCGAGACCACCCTCCACCGCAACCGCCAGGCCCTCGACCGCCTGGCGTTTCGCCCCAGGGTTCTGCGGGACGTGTCCCACATCGACACCAACACCACCTTCCTGGGCCGCGCGTTGCGCATCCCGGTGTTCTGGGCCCCCATCGGCGGCGCCCACGTGATCCGGGAAGACGCCGCGCGGGTGGCCATGGACTCGGCTTCCGAGTTCGGGGTGCTCAGCTGTTTGAGTTCCATCAACCAACTGAGCCTGGAGGAAGCCGCCCGGACCCAGGCAGACGACCTGATCTTCCAGCTCTATCTCCAGGGCGGTGGGAGATGGCTCGAAGGGTACCTCGACCGCGTCAACGCGGCACGTCCCCGAGCCTTCTGCCTGACCGTGGACACCGCCCTGTACAGCCGCCGGGAACGGGACATGGTCAGTCGCTTCGCCCCTGCGGGACGAGAGGCGGGGGAACGCGAGGGGTTCGAGGCCCAGGCCGCGATGACCTGGAAGCTGGTGGAGACGGTCCGCCGCAGGCTGGACGTGCCGGTCGTACTGAAGGGGATCCAGACGGCCGAGGACGCCCGCCTGGCGGTGGAGCACGGGGTGGCGGTGGTCTACGTATCCAACCACGGGGGCCGCCAGTTGGATCACGGGGTGGGCTCCATGGACGTGCTTCCCGAGATCGTGTCCGCCGTGGCCGGGCGGGCGGAGGTGGTGGTGGACGGCGGCTTCGTCCGCGGCACCGACATTCTCAAGGCCGTGGCGTCGGGGGCCCGCGCCGTGGGGTTGGGGAAGTTGCAGGTTTGGGCGCTGGCGACCGCCGGCCAGGAGGGGTTGGTGCGGGCGCTGGAGATCCTGGAAGAGGAGCTCAGGGTGAGCATGGGGCTCCTGGGGGTGACGCGCCTCGAGCAGCTAGACGGTGCCTACCTGCAAGCAGCGCCACCGACCATGCCGCCTCACTGGTGCAGCCCATTTCCGAGCCTTCAGGGCGAACTGGGGAAATAGGGGCCCCGCAGGAGTGGACCCCCGGACCGGCGCGGTCATTCTGCGCCGCAAGGGGGAACAGGGGGGGGGGCAGACGGCAAGTGGCAATGCACGTTCCGCACCCAGGGCCCGTCCCCGACTACTCTTTCGAACGTAGCGTTGAGCCGCTGGCGCGCCTGCCGGTCCTACCATTCCCAGACCGTGTCACTGATGTGGTCACGGTAGGGCCGAGATGCAAGCGTGCCCGTCAACTACAACGCTTGGTTCGATGGTCTTCATTTCTTCCGGCAGTCTGGTGACGCACACGGAGCGAAGGTATGGCTCTGCGGCGAGTGGGGCTGAGGACAGCACGTGCTGGGCCCTTGACCCTGCATGAGCATTGCTCCTGCCATGAGGCCAGCTTGGACAATCAGTTCTGACGGAATGGCTTCGTACGTCTTGCCTTCTACCAGCAACGTTCGGCAATCCGAGTCTCCGCAAGTGGAACAGCAACGGCTCTTCCCGGAGGTCGCGGAAAGCCACCTCTCGATTGGTTCTCCAGCGATCCAGATGCGATTGGATTGAAGTGTATCCTTCGAGAACGTTGCCGGGGGGATCGCCTTCTTTTCAAGGACTACCTCGACATTGAGCTCCTTGAGGGAACGCTTGAGTTGTTGAAACGCCTCATCGACAGCCTTTTCCGTCGTGCCGCACCGATCACAGGTGCGCCCTTTGTCGTCCACGAGACGTTGCCACTGGATCATCAGAACGCGCATCGAATTCCCTCCAAATGGCGGGGCCGCACAAATGCCTCAGCCGCACAACAGGGAGAGAGGAACAGAACGTCGCAGGATACTCCCCTTGCTGCTCTTCCGTTGAACCGTAGAGCCAACCGGCCACCGGAAGGGCTGTACAAAAGCAAGCGACCCGAAGCCGTTGAAAAAAGCCGCCTAGGTCGGACGGTCAAATTTAGTGAATGATTATGCCATTATAATTTAATTGTTACAAAACCTTACCTGGCTCTGGCCTGCTAACCAAGAACGTTGCTACTGCAAAAAACAAAACCGCAACCACTACAATAAACAATAAATTATCTACGCGATTATATATTACTACATAGCTCACAATTAGCATCAACACTGCTACAACTTTACTTGTTCGTGATACCGCCCTCTGTTGCTCCCAATCAATAAGCAATCTACCTAAATGCGGATGAGCATATAACCAGCCATGCAAACGGTCAGAACCTCTTGCTGCAAACCATGCTGCTAATAACAGGAAAGGGACCGTTGGCAACACAGGCAAAAACATACCCACTATTGCCATGGCTAAGAAAAAATAGGCTAGTATTAATGCCACCAAACGAGTCATACGACAAACCTGCTTTTAATCAACGGGGTCAGGTCTACAGACTTCAGAAACCCGTGATCCCAACCTCTCGCGCAATTTCCGCCACTCGGCGCCGCACCTCCGGCCACTTCGCGACCGCTTGTGCCCCGCTGCGACTCGCCTCGCTCACCCCCGACGGCCCCAACCCGAAACGGTTTCCGATATCCTTCAAAGGCCGGCCGCTGTGCCGATGGCTCAAGTACAGAGCCAGCTTTCGTGCCAGCCGGCTGTCTTCCGGAAACCCTCTCGCCACCGCCGCTTCAATCGCATCGAGGCTGGGCCACACCGCCAAGGCACGGGCAGCGGGCACTTCTCGGTCTCCGGAACCCGCGGCGATGAACGTCTCCTGTACCCACTCCACGAACCCCCGGCTTCCCAGCACCGTGGAGCCCACCACCTTCTCCCACGGAGATGGCACAACCACCTCGCGATCCAAGTCGCCTTCCACGAACGCCCGGTAGCTCCCGCCGGCCGCGGCCTCACCCTCCCCGAACCGCGCCAGCACATCCCGCCGTTCCAACCAATCCGGACTCGCGGCGGCGCCCACATAGGCGTTGTAGCTTGACCACACATGCTCCCCCGGCTTCCCCACCATCCGCGCCGCCACAGGATTCAGGTGCACGTAGCGGGACAGCTCCACCAGGTGCTCCTCCCGCTCCACCAAGATGGCCTTGTAGCGCCCCTGGAGCAGATGGCCAGAGCGCTGGCGTTTCACGTTGAAGTACGTCGTGTACGCGCCGTTGATGTGCCGCATGATTCGCGACAGGTTCCCCTCTGGCGTTTCCACCAACAGGTGGTAGTGGTTCGACATCAGGCAGTACACGTGGATACGCGCGCCGTAGCGCACCGTCGCCGAGCCTAGGTAGTCCAGAAACTTCTCGCGGTCCCGCTTGCTTCGGAAGATGTCTTTGCGCTCGTTGCCGCGCGACGTCACGTGATAGAACGCGCCCGGATACTCGATACGCAGCGGCCTCGCCATCTCTCGCCCCTGTTCCGGTCTATTTCTCTTCCCTCCAGCCGAATCTGTATTCTGTAGACCTGACCCCGTCCTACGCATGACCCCGTCCTACGCACTCCTGGTGGCGCGCCAGCCAACGGTAGACATTGGAGCGATGAATGCCGAGAACGCGAGCCACTTCTTCCGGGCTCGTACCGGCCTCTATGATCCAGCTTGCGGGCATCGAGTTTGGACATGCGGAAAGCAAACCATATGTCGCGTAGTCAATGCACTTATTAATAACGGCAACTGCTCAGCCGATAATGGGGAAACGGCACGTCGGCGCTCGGAGGAAGACGGGGCCGGCACTGCCAGAACGACCCTTTCGGGAGAAATCTCCCATCATCGATCCACCACTGCAAGGAGGCTCTCCATGAACCACCCCCTTCGGATCTTCGGTCTCCTCGCGTCGTTGTTGCTGGGCGTGGCGTTTCTTTCCGCGTGCGGCGGCACCGACGAGGATGTCGAGCCCGCTTCGCAGCAACTCTTGAGCCGGCTGGCCGGGGACTGGATGGTCTACAGCGTCCACGACGAGAGCCCCCACCAAGCTCGTTCAACCGATTTCTGGACCTTCAAGGTGACCGATACTCGTTTCGAGTTGTCCGAAGCATGCGGCGAACCCCATTCCTACGGAGAGGTCAGGGATGGGAAACTCTATTTATACGAGCCCCCTGCAGACCATGTGCTCGGGGAAGAACTGGCTGGCGCCCCTGTCGTGAGCGCGCACCCGATCGAGATGGTCGACGATACCCTCGTCATCCACGAACGGCAGGGCGGTGAACAGGTCGGACGGGTCTTCCACGCGAGACCGGTCGCGACGCTTTCCTGTGAGGACGGGCGGGTCGCCGTCCAGACCGTGATCCCCCGAGAAGAGATCGAGGCGACGGCCCTTGCAGGAGGCGCGGCAAGGAGTCTGCTTGCCTCCGCCTCGACCCACCAGGATCTCGTCCTTCACCTGAAAGATTCGGCCGGTACCCTGCTTGCGCCTCAAGGGGATCCCAAGGACTTGGGACTGGTGCAGAAAGACGGCACCGACCCGAAGGTCACGACCGAAAGCACGGACACAACAACGATCACCTGCACCGAGACGGAGATGACGCAGCGGGAGGTGCTCAACACCTTCACGTTGTTCGACACGAGCACGAACCTCTATCCGGGCGCCCTGGTACAGGGCGGCCCGTATATGACGGACAACGAGTTCAAACTGATCACCGCGGGAACGCAAGACGATCCGCT
The DNA here is from genome assembly GCA_029211085.1 of Deferrisomatales bacterium. Classification (GTDB taxonomy): domain Bacteria; phylum Desulfobacterota; class Deferrisomatia; order Deferrisomatales; family JARGFW01; genus JARGFW01. The sequence continues at coordinate 60,872 of JARGFW010000007.1, forward strand.
CGCCCGCAAGCGGGCCCCGTTGACCGTGCAGGTCAAGGGCCCGGTACTCGACGGAAAGCTTTCCGCGCAGGTCGCCGATCCATCGAAATCAGAGAACGTCGCCCAGGCCATTCGCGACCTCATTGCCGCCGGGGTCGCCGGTGGGGAGGTGAACATGGACTTCGTCTCGACGCTCGCGTCGAACGAACGACAGGTCAACCTCTCCCTGGGCGTGGCCGGCGGCTATGAGGGGTTCAAGCTCTCCACCGACTTCGAGGCGGGTGTCCAGGAGGACTCGAACCACTTCGTCTTCTATTTCTTCCAGAAGTTCTATTCGGTCACCATCGACCCCTTCGGCGGGGCCTTGGAGGCCTTCGACCCGACGGCGACCGACCCGGCCGATGAGATCACCGGGGCCCAACAGATCGGTGCAGACAATCCGCCTCTTTATGTGAGCCAGGTCGACTACGGGAAGCAGATCATGTTCGAGATCAACTCGACCTTCTCGGAAGAGAACATCAAGACGCTGCTTTCCTTCGCCGCCGACGCCAAGGAGGCGAGCGCCTCGATCAACAGCAGTTTCACCGCCTCCGATGTCATGGCCGCGTCTTCGATCAAGTACAAGGTGAGAGGCGGGTCCGACAAGGATGTCGCCGACTGGAACGTGTTCCCCGGCACGGGTGAGGGTGACGGCAGTACGCTTTTCAACAACCTCAAGGGGTTCTTCAGCAACCTGAAGGCGGAGCCCTTCACCGCAGACACCCCCGGCGTGCCGATCGGCTTCACCCTGACCTATCTCGTAGACGACTCGCCAGCCAGCATGCTCTATGCCTCCGACTTCACCCAGAAGAGCTGCAGCACGAGCGCCGCCCCGATCGACTACGCCTTCACCTATTCCATCACGGGATACCAGCCTTCCGCCTCTACGATCGATGACTACGACCTGGGCAACGAGGTCGGGTGGCCATCGGGCAGCGGCCTCGATGATCACTTGACCGTTTCCGTGGGCGGCACGAAGGTGAAGTCCTACAATTCACCCAAGGGTGACAAGACATGGAAGAATCAAAAGAATTTGAACACATATCTGAGCGACGGCGAGACGCATAAGACCAAGTTCGAGCTATACAACAAAGGGGGCTGGGGGACTGGTGGAAAGCTTTCGCTGTACAAGGAAAAGGATCTGATCTACCAGATCAGCATCTACGGCGGCACCGGGGCATGGACCGGCAAGGTGTTCGAAGTGGAGTTCGACTTGAACAAGGATGGGACCTGCTCCGTCCAATTCCTCTACGAGCCGGGAACCAGCGCGAACAACATCTTCTATAAGAAGCACAAGGGCAACACCTGCAAATAGCCCCGCTACGTTTCTCTTCACCTACCTGGGGTGAACTTGGTGACCGTGTCCCCGGGCGGTGCCGACGCCGGGGGCGGTGACAGCGCATCCTCTTCTCTCCTCCCGGGGAAAGGTGGCCGGGGAGCAGCCCGGTGCGGAGGCGAACGCCCAGCTGCGCTTAATCTTTGCTTTCATATAGAAATGCCCGGCTAGTGCCGGGCATTTCTACTAGGCCCATCTTCGACAGTTCATTTCACAAAACCCTCGGCATAACGCCGGGTACAACCGGCGGGCTGTTGCCGTGAAAACCGCCACCCAAGCCATTCAGAAGAACCGAGCGCTTACCCCGTCCGGTTCGTACCTTGGTTAGGTGTTAGCGGCAAGAATCCTCTTCTTTTGCTCCTCGAACTCAGCTTCAGAAATAATGTTCTTCTGTCTGAGTTCGTCAAGTTTTAGCAGCGCTGCATAACCGTCTCTCGGTGGAGTAGTGCGCTCAATCATTCCCGGTGTGGGCTGATTCGGCTTTGTGAGGTTCTTGTAGACTCCGATCCCCGCACCGATAGCGGCACCTGCCATAGGGCCTATGACCGGAACTGGAATAGCTACCACAGCACCAATTCCCGCACCGGTAGCTGCGTCTTTTGCAAGGTCGGACTGCATAGCCATTTTCCCAAGTTTGCCAGCCTCGTCACCCACCGAAGCTGCCGTTTTCTTTGCCCATTCTGCCGCGATCCGCGCGTCTTCCTCGTCGACTTTTCCATCACCGTTCAGATCTCCGACCAAGACTGCAGTCTTCGAAATAGCGTCCCTTGTCTTCTTGGCAAAGCCCTTCATCTTGTCAAACATAGCATGCTCCGCGAATCAAGAATTGACTTTGGCTCGAATAATTATTTCAGAAACACCTAACAGTTGTATTAGACGACAGGTCCATGTCACCAAATATGGAGACATATCTCTATACTTAGACATATGTCACTAGATGTAGAGACTAGAGACACCTTGTGGGTCACCATATCTAGAGACCCTCAACTGGGGTGACGTCGCCGGGGCCACTCCCGCCCCGCCCCTTCTCGACTACGATCCGATCCTCCAACCCCAGGTACACGACCGCATTGTAGCGAAGGCTCCAGAGCTTCCGCGCTGGATCCCACTGCCCCCCGTGCTTCTTCAGCTTTTCCCGCAACGGCTTCTCGTGCCAGGCCACCTGCACCGTAAACGGGCTAGGAACCGCCTCCCACCCCCGACACCAACTGAGCCGTCTCGGCT
>JARGFW010000171.1 GCA_029211085.1 Deferrisomatales bacterium
GGAAAATAACCCTTGGGCCGATCGATGACCGCATCCGGCAGCCGGCCGCGGGCGATGCGCTTGAGCACCTGCTTGCCGCCGGAACCCAGCTTGTACTCGGGCGGCATGCGCGCGGCCAATTCCACCAGCTTGTGGTCGAGGAAGGGCACCCGGGCCTCCAGGCCCCGGTCGCTGCCGGCAAAGTGCACCGTGTGGTCGCCACCCCGGGCCAACAGCTCCTCGGCCACCGCCACCCCGGGGTAGAGGTGCCCCCCGGTGCCGCCACCAGCGATCAGCAACCTCATCCCGGCGCCTCCCGATCCGGCACCGGCTGGCGCCCGAGCCCGGCCAGCACGCCGGCAGCGGCCAGGGCCACCACCAGGCCGGTGCCGCCGTAGGACAGGAACGGAAACGACAGCCCCTTGGTCGGCACGCACCCGGTGACCACCAGGGCGTTGATCGCGGCCTGGGCGCCGATCCAGGTGGCGATGCCCGCGGCCAGCAGTTGCCGGAACGGATCTTCCTGACGGGCGGCGATCCAGTAGCCCCTCCCCACCAGCACCAACACCAGGGACAGCACCAGGGCCACCCCCACCAGCCCCCGCTCCTCGGCCCATACACTGAGGATGAAGTCGGTGTGGGCCTCGGGCAGGTAGTAGAGTTTCTGCCGGCTGGCGCCGAGCCCCACCCCCCACAACCCACCGGAGCCGAACGCCAAAAGACTCTGCACGAGTTGAAATCCCGCCCCCTGGGCGTGCTGCCAAGGGTCGAGAAAGGCCAGGATGCGCTCCCGCCGGAAGCCAACGAACCAGAGCAGATAGACCGCCAGGGGCAGCAGCGGGGTGAGCCCCGCGACCAGGTGGCGCACCCGCACCCCCCCCAGGAACGCCATCGCCAGCACCACGGCCGCCATCAGCGCTGCGGTGCCCAGGTCCGGCTCCAACAGCACCAGCCCCACCGGGATGCCGGGAATCAGCACGTTGGGCAGGTACCCGTTGGCGAAGGAGCGGACTCCCGCCCCCCGTTTGGCCAGACTGTGGGCCAGGAACAGTACCAGGGCGAACTTGGCTGGCTCCGAGGGCTGGAAGCCGATGCTCCCCAGCCGCACCCAGCGGTGGGCACCGTTGACCGCCTGGCCGAGCCCCGGAACCCAGGGCAGACAGAGGAGCAGCACCGCCACGCCGAGAGCCGGATACGCCAGGCGCCGCAGGAGCTCCGCCCGTACCCGGCTCAGCGCCAGGGCCAGGGGCACTCCGGCGGCGGCGAAGACCAGGGAGCGTTTCAGGTACGACAACCCGTCTGCCCCTTCCCGGCCGAACGCCAGGGGCGAGGAAGTGGAGTACACCATCACCAGACCCAACCCGGTGAGCGCGAGGGCCGGGCCCAACACCAGCCAGTCCAGGCGGGTGTGGGGTTCAGTGGCCACCGGCGTCCCTCCTCCCGGTCTCCTCCCGGCACAGGCGCTGGAACACCTCCCCGCGCTGGGCGTAGCCGGAGAAGTGGTCGAAGCTGGAACACGCCGGGGCCAGCAGCACGGTGTCCCCCGGGTGGGCCGCGGACACCGCCGCGGACACCGCCGCCGGCCAGCCCGGCGCCACCAGCAGGGGGGCCGCACCGTGCAGCGCACCTGCCATCTGTTCCGCGGCCTCCCCTACCAAGATCACCTGCCGGGCCACCGCCTGGAGTACCGGGACCAGCGGCCCGTAGTCGCCACCCTTGTCTACCCCCCCAGCCACCCACACCACCGGCCCGGCCACGGTCTGCAGGGCACTCACCGCGGCGCCCACGTTGGTGGCCTTCGAGTCGTCCACGAACTGCACCCCGCGCCACTCCAGGAACCGTTCGATGCGGTGCCCCAGGCCTTCGAAACGCTGGGCGCAGCGCCACGCCGCTCCCGGGTCGATGCCCACCCAGGCGGCCGCCAGGCACGCAGCCAGGGCGTTGCCGCGGTTGTGCTCGCCGGGCAGGCGGAGCTCGCCGGCGGGGAAGCGCATGCCGTCGCGGCCGGGCAGCAACACCACCCCCTCGGCGCCCTCCAGCCACGCCCCCACCGGCAGCATGCGCCGGGTGGAGTAGGGCAACAGCACCCCACCCCCGGGCCTCTTCAGCGCCCACGCCGCGGGGTCGTCGGCGTTGACCACTGCGGCGTCCCCGGGCCCTTGATTGGCGAACAACCGGGCCTTGGCGGCGGCGTAGGCCCCCCGATCCGGGTGGCGATCCAGGTGGTCGTCGGTGAGGTTCAACAACACCGCCACCCGGGGCCGGAAGCGATCCACGGTTTCGAGCTGGAAGCTCGACACCTCTGCGACCACCGCGTCCCAGTGGTCCCCCACGGCGTCGCTTAACGGCGTGCCCACGTTGCCCCCCACGAACACCGAGCGTCCGGCGTCGGCAAAGACCCGCCCCAGCAGCTCCACCGTGGTGGTCTTGCCGTTGGTGCCGGTGATCGCCAGCACCGGTGCCGTGAGCAACCGAAAGGCGAGCTCCACCTCGGCGATGCGTTCCACCCCGGCGGCCGCCAGGGTTTGCAGTACGGCCGCATCCGCCGAGATCCCGGGACTGACCACAGCCAGGTCGTAGCGCGTGGGGTCCGGCGTGGCACCGCCCGCCAGCACCTGGGCGCCGGCGGCCTCCAGAACGGCCACCTCCGGCCGCAGGCGCTCCCGGGGGGCGTCATCGTAGAGGTCCACCGCGGCGTCCCGGGCCAGCAGCAACCGCGCCGCCGCCAACCCGCTCACGCCGGCACCCACCACGATCGCCTTCCGGCCCTTGAGATGCACGTCTCTCACCTCAACTTCAAGGTGGTCAGGCCCACCAGTGCGAGGATGATCGAAACGATCCAGAAGCGGACGATGATCTTGGGCTCCGCCCATCCCTTGAGCTCGAAGTGATGGTGAATCGGTGCCATGCGGAAGATGCGCTTGCCCCGGGTCTTGAACGACGCCACCTGCAGGATCACGCTGAGGGTCTCCATTACGAACACCCCTCCTACCACCGCCAACACCACCTCGAACTTGGTCACCACCGCCACCATGCCCAGGGCGCCGCCCAGGGCGAGGCTGCCCACGTCTCCCATGAACACCTGGGCCGGGTAGGCGTTGTACCAGAGGAACCCCAGAGCCGCCCCGGCCATGGCCGCACAGAACACCGCCAGCTCTCCCCCCCCGATCACGTTGGGAATCTGCAGATAGCCGGCGATGCGCGCGTGGCCCGACACATAGGCGAAGATCAGGTAGGTGAGGCTGGCGGTGATCACCGGGCCGATCGCCAGGCCGTCAAGACCGTCGGTGAGGTTCACCGCGTTGCCGGCACCCACCACCACGAATACCGCGAAGGGGATGTAGAAGGGGCCCAGGTCCGGGCGCAGGTCCTTGAAGAACGGCACCGCCAGCCGGGTGTCGAATCCCGGCAGGGACCACAGGGCCACGCAGCCGGCCAGGGCGATCAGCACCAGGGAGGTGAACTTGGCCCGGGCGCTCAGTCCCTTGCTGTTGCGCTTGCTGATCTTGAGGTAGTCGTCGGTGAACCCCACCGCCCCGAACCCCAGCGTCACCCCCAGCACGATCCACAATACCGGGGTGGCCGGGTCGCCCCAGGCCACCACCGCCGCCCCCAGGGAGAACAGGATCAGGAGACCTCCCATGGTGGGGGTGCCGGCCTTGGCCAGGTGGGACTGGGGGCCGTCGCCGCGGATCGACTGGCCCACCCGCAAACGCTGCAGCGCGGCAATGAGCCGCGGCCCGAGAAACAGGGCCAACAGCAGGGCCGTGAGCATGCCCAGCACCGCCCGAAAGGTGATGTAGCGGAACACGTTGAACGCGCCGGACAGATCCTGAAAAGCGTAGAGCAGTTTGTAGATCATCGGCGTCGATTGTCCGTGGTGTGTGGCATCTCGGTCTCGTCTCTCATCCCATCGCCGCCCGCTCCGAGTGGCCCGCCACCGCGTCGACGACCGCCTCCAAGCCCAGGGCACGGCTACCCTTGACCAGCACCCAGTCCCCGGGTCGCAGGCGCCGTAACAGGGACACGACCAGGGCCTCCCGGTCGTCGTAGATCCAGATACTCCCGGCGGACACCCCGGCAGCAACGGCGGCGTCGCGCACCCAGGCGGTGTGGCGGCCGAGCAGGTGCAGTTGCTCCACGCCGGCCCGGGCCGCGGCCCGGCCGACACGGTTGTGGCCTTCTTCGGCCCCCCGACCCAGCTCCCGCATCTCGCCGAGCACCGCGATCTTGCGGGCCGCACCGGCGAGCCCGGCGAAGACTTCCAGGGACGCCTCCACCGCCCGGGGATTGGCGTTGTAGCAGTCCACCAACAAGCGGATGTCTCCGGCGACCCGCCGCACCTCACCCCGCAGCGGGGAGGGGCGCAGGCTGGCGAGTGCCCCCACCCCGTCCCGCCACGGCACCCCCAGGGCATCGAGACCGGCCAAGGCGGCCACCGCGTTGTCAGCGTTATGGCGCCCCGGCAGCCCCAGTTGCACCGGCACCCCGTCGAGCCGGAACATCGATCCCTCTTCCCCCCGCGCCTGCCAACCGTCGGCCACGACGTCGGCCCGGGGATCCCAACCGAACGTGATCTTGTTGCACCCGGGTTTCTCCGACGGGCGGTTCAGCAAGGGCTCTCCCACGGGCACCACCAGGGCGCCGCCGGCGCGCAGGCCCGCTTGTACCGAGCGTTTTTCCGTCGCCACTCCTTCCAAACTGCCCAGGCCCTCGGTGTGGCACTCCGCCACCGCGGTGATCAGGGCCACATCGGGCTCGCAGATGGAGGTGAGGTGCGACATCTCGCCGACCTCGCTGATACCCAACTCCAGCACCGCAACTTGCTCCTCACCGGTGGCACCGAGCAGGGTCAGGGGCAAGCCCACCCGGTTGTTCCAGTTGCCGGGGGTGACCAGGGCCGGCATTCCCAGGGCACCCAACACCGCAGCGGCGATCTCCTTGGTGGTGGTCTTGCCCACGCTTCCGGTCACCGCCAATACCCGCGGCCCGAGGGTGCGCCGCACCCAGCGCCCCAGTTGTCCCAGGGCGACCAGGGTGTCCGCCACCCGCACCGCCGGCAGGCCCTGGGCGGACACCTCCCGGTGCACCAACACCCCGGCGGCACCAGCTGCCGCGGCGGTGGCCAGGTAGTCGTGGCCGTCGAAGCGCGGCCCTTTCAGTGCCACGAACAGGCTGCCGGGCTGCAGGGTACGGGTGTCGGTGGCGACCCCGGTGAACACCGGGTTGCCCGGCGGCGTGCCGCCCAGCACCCGGCCGCCGGTGGCGCCGAGCACCTGTTCCAGGGTGAGCTTCACACCCCCTCCACGGTTGCCAGTGCGGCCCGGGCGTGGACCCGATCGTCGAACGCCGTCACCCGCCCGCCGATGGTCTGGGTCGCCTCGTGTCCCTTGCCGGCGATGACCACCAGGTCTCCGGATCGGGCCGCCGCCACCGCTGCCCGGATCGCCGCGGCACGATCGGCGATGCGGGCGTACACTCGCGACCCCTGGGCCAGCCCGGCTTCCTCGACCCGGCACCAACCCACCGGTAGGCCGATCTCGATCTCGTCCAGGATTTCCTCGGTGTCCTCCGAGCGGGAGTTGTCGGCGGTGAGGACCACGGCGTCGCTCCAACGGGCGGCGGCCTTGGCCATCAACGGGCGTTTGCCGCGGTCCCGGTCGCCGCCGCAGCCGAACACGCAAGTGAGCCGACCGCGGCACAGGGCCCGCACCGCTTCGAGCACCCGGTCCAGGGCGTCGTGGGTGTGGGCGTAGTCCACGACCACCGTAAACCCAGCGGTGTTCTCGACCCGCTCTCCCCGGCCAGGAACCTGGGGTGCGGTCGATAGGGCCGCGGCGGCGGCGGGCAGGTCGAGCCCCAGGGCCCAGACCGCGGCCAGGGCACAGGCGGCGTTGCGGGCGTTGAACTCCCCGACCAGGGGCAGCACCAGCTCCGCCGCTCCGCCGGGGTAGTGCACCCGTCCCCGCAACCCCCCCAGGCTGCTGTCGAGCACCTCGAGCCGCACATCGCCCGCGGCCAGGCCGTAGCGCACCACCCGTCCCGGTACCTCCCCGGCAAGCCGCTCCCCGAAGGGGTCCTCGGCGTTGATCACTGCAACCGCGCCGGGAACGCACTGGTGGAACAGCAAGCGCTTGGCCTCGTAGTAGGCGTCCATGGTGCCGTGGTAATCCAGGTGATCCTGGGTCAGGTTGGTAAACACCGCCAACTGAAACGCGCACCCCTCCACTCGCTTGCGGTGCAAGGCGTGGGAGCTCACCTCCATCACCACCGAGTTCGCTCCCTCGGCCACCATCCGCGCCAAGGCGGCCTGCAGGGTCGGTGCGTCGGGGGTGGTGAGAGGCGCAGGTTCTTCGCCCCCGGGAAAGGCATAGGACACCGTGCCCAGCCGCCCCACGGACTCGCCGAACTGCGCGAGCACATGTTGGAGCAGGTATGCGGTAGTGGTCTTGCCGTTGGTTCCGGTGATACCCACCAACCGCAGTTTTCGGGACGGGTGGCCCCAGAACGCACTGGCCGCCCGCCCCAAGGCGGCCTCCGTGTCGTCCACCCGCACCCGCACCAACCCTGGGGCCGGTCGCGCTTCCTCCACCAGACACGCCGCGGCACCGGCTGCCGCGGCAGCACCCAGGTACCCGTGGCCGTCGTGCTGCGTGCCCCGCACCGCCACGAACAAATGGCCCGGAGCCAGGGTGCGGGTATCGCACGCGACCCCGGTGACCACGGGGTCTCCGGTGTCCAAGGGGATCGCCCCGGGCAGGCACCGCAACAGGTCAGAGAGTCGCGTCTCGGTCATGGTCTTCGATCCGGTGGCCTCCTTGGGTGGACTCACAACAGGGGTTGGAACTCCACCCGGCAGGCCTGCCCTTCGTGCAGGGCCTCTCCCGGAGCTGGGTGTTGGCTGAACGCGACGCCGCTGCCGAGCAAGCTCGGCGTTACCGCCACACCGCTCTGTGCCACGGCCCGCAGGGCCGCGCGCATGGTGAGGCCCTGCAGATTCGGCATGCGCCCCGGGGTCGCCTGCGGCTCCGGGCGCGGGGGCCGGGCCGGTTTCGGTGCCGCCTTGGCCACCGGCTCGGACACCCCTTCTTCAGGGTCCGGTGCAACCTGGCGGTAGGCCAGCACCCTTCGGGCGATCTCCCGGAACGCCGGGGCCGCCACCGTGCCGCCGTAACGCAACCCCTTGGTGGGCTCGTCCACGGCCACCAGGATCGCCAGGTCCGGACGCCGTGACGGCACGAAACCGGCGAAACTGGCCACCACTTTTTGGCGCTGGTAGCCTCCTCGCACCGGGTCGGGCTTCCACGACGTGCCGGTCTTGCCCGCCACCCGGTATCCGGGCACCGCGGCCTCGGCCCCGGTGCCCTCCTCCGCGGACACCACCCTCTCCAGCAGGCGAGTCAAGGCGGCCGCGGTCTCGGCACTGAGAGCCCGCCCGGCCACCTGGGCTGCGAACCGCTGCACCGGGCGCCCGGCCTCGTCGACCACCGCCCGTACCAGGCGCGGCTGCATGCGCACGCCACCGTTGGCCACCGCCGCGAACGCCGCCACCATCTGGATGCCCGTGGCCGAGATCCCCTGGCCGTAGACCGCCGTGCGGGGAGTCATCTTCGACCACTCGGCCACCGGCGGCAGGATGCCCCGTGACTCCCCGGGCAGTTCCACCGCGCTGGCTTCCCCCAGGCCGAACCCCCGCAGACCATCGTACAGGGCCTGGGGGCTGATCTTGTCGCTGAGTTTGGACACCCCGATATTGCTGGAGACCTTCAACACGTCCGCCACCGACAGCCAGCCGTGGGGGTGGTGATCGTGGATGGTGTGTCCGTGGATCCGCCACTCGCCGTTCTCGCAGAACACCAGCTCCCGGGCGGTGGCCGCCCCGCGATCCATCAGCAACCCCAGGAACAGCGCCTTGACGGTGCTGCCCGGCTCGTACACGTCCACCGCGGCGACCACCTTGCGGTCATCGGGCCGGCTGTCTCCCAGGCTGTTGGGGTTGAACAGGGGCACCTGGGCCAGGGCCAGGATCTCGCCGCTGGCGGGCTCCATCACCACCACCATGCCGCCCCGGGCCTCGCTGCGCCGCACCGCTGCGGCCAGTTCCTCTTCGGCGATGTGCTGCACCATCTCGTCCAGGGTGAGCACCAGGCCGCGGCCCTGTCCGGCACTGCGGTCCGGGGCCTGAGACAGCATCAGCCGGCCCCGGGCGTCGCGCTCGGCCCACACCGTTCGGGCAGCCCCCTTGAGCAGGCTGTCGTAGCGATGCTCGAGGCCGCCCAACCCCCCGCCGTCCACCCCCACGAAGCCCAGCACCTGCCCCGCCAGGGACTTCTTCGGGTAGTAGCGGTGTGGCTCCCGGGCGATCCCCACGGCCTCGACCTCCAGGGCCAGCAACGCCCGTTCCTGGTCCGGGGTGACACCGCGGGCGAGCCACGCAAAACGACCGCCGCCACGGCGCAGCCGGCGAGCGGTCCCCCCCGGGTCGATGCCCAGGGCCCGGCACACCTTGACCAGTGCATCGGGGTCCGCCAGCAGTTCCAGCGGGTCTGCAAACACGCTGGTTCCCGGGACGATGGCCGCCAACTCTCGGCCGTTGCGGTCCAGGATCGGGCCCCGCTCGGGGAGCAGTTCCAACTGCCGGCGGCGCTGGCGCTCGCCCTGGGCCCGCAGCTCGTCGTCCTGGACCAACTGCAACTGCGCCGCGCGGAGCGCGGCGACCAAGAACATGCCGAACACTACGGCGGCGAGGACGGCGAGCCGCCTGCGGCTACAACGCTGTGCACGGGGGGCCCGCCGCCTACTCATCGAGCACGACGACCTGGTCCGGGCGGGGATAGACGAAACCCAGCCGCAGGGCACGCTCCTCGATGAGCTTGGGCGAGGCCATGGCCGCAGCTTCCACTTCCAGCTGAGCCACCTCGCCGGCGAACTGCTGGCTGGTGCCGTGCAGCCGGCTCAGGGCGTAGTGCAGGCGAGTGATCTCCAGGCGCACGGCGGTGAGGAACAGCGCCGCCGCCAGGCACAGTGCGAACGCTGCGGAGCGGCTGCCCCAACGCCGCATATCGGGCATGTGCACGGCGATGGCAGGCAGGGCCACGGCGCGGAGGGTGCGGATACTGTTCATGTTCGTCCTCCCTGACGGTTCGAGGAGCCCTCGGCCAGCAGCTCTACGGCGCGCAGGCGCGCGCTGCGCGCCCGGGGGTTGGCTTCCAACTCGGCGGCCCCCGGCTTGACCGCCCGGCGGGTCAGCACCCGGGCGAATCCCGGAGTGCCGCAACTGCACACGGGGTCCCGCGGCGGGCACTGGCAATGGGGCTCCCAGCCACGGATGGTCTGTTTGATGCGCCGATCTTCCAGCGAGTGGTACGCGATCAGTACGGCCCTCCCCCCTGGGTTGAGCACCTCAGGCAACGCCGCAAGCAACCGTTCCAGCATCTCCAACTCCCCATTGACCGCGATGCGCAGGGCCTGGAAGGTGCGGGTCGCCGGATGCTTTGCCCCGCGGCGTCCCAGGGCCCGCTCTACCACCGCCGCCAGTTCCGCGGTGGTCCGCAGGGGCCGCTCCGCGCGGGCCGCCACCAGGGCCCGGGCCACCCGTCGCGCCCGGGGTTCCTCGCCGTAGGCCCATAACACCCGGGTCAGCTCCGCCTCGGCGGCGCGGTTGACCAGGTCCGCCGCACTGGGACCGTGCCCCGGATCCATGCGCATGTCGAGGGGCCCGTCGCGCCGGAAGCTGAAGCCGCGCTCCCCCACATCCAACTGGCGGCTGGACACCCCCAGATCGGCCAGCACCCCATCCACTCGGCGAATGCCCCGAGCCGCCAACAGTTCGGCCAGGTCACCGAAGTTGCCGTGGACCAGCTCCACCCGCCCCGGGAACTCCGCGGCCAGCCCTTCTCCCGCGGCCAGGGCCTCCGGGTCCTGATCTACCGCCAGCAGTCGCCCTGCGGGCCCGAGTTTCGCCGCCAGGGCCCGAGCGTGACCGCCACCGCCGAGGGTCGCGTCCACATAGGTCCCGCCCGGGGCCACCCGCAGATACTCCAGGGCTTCCTCCAGCAGCACCGGCACGTGGTAGGACTGGTTCACGCCACGGCATCTGCCAGATGTGTGGGGACGGCGAGGCCCGCGGGCAACTCGGCCTCGATCCCCCCCACCAACTGGAGGATCTGGCGCACGTAGGGCGTGGCGCCGACCAGGTGCAGGCGACGCTCGCTGCTTGCGGCCTGCACCAGTACCCGGGCCACCTCGTAGTGCAGGTGCCGGGTGGACCCCAGATCCAGCCACACCTCCCCGCCACAGCTCTGCAGCGCCCGGCGCAGGTCGCGCATTACCACCACGGTCCGGTCACGGCCCACCTCCCCCTCCAGGCGCAAGGTGGTGTCCCGATCGGTGGCGGCCATCGCGCTCACAGGCCCAGCCCCCCCATGGCAGCTGCCATCTCCGCGGGGTTCTCCATCACCTCGCCCATCATCCCGTCGTAGCGGTCCTTGTCCCAGATCTCGAACTTCTTTCCCATCCCGGCCACCACCACGTTGCGCTCCAGGCCGGCATAGGTGCGCAGGGTGGACGGCACCAGCACCCGCCCCGAGCGGTCCAGGGGGCACTCCTGGGCCGCTGCGTAGACTGTCCGACGAAATTTCTGGGCTGCCGGGTCGAACGCGGGGAGGGCGTTGAGCTTGGCCTCCAACTCGCGCCACTCGTCGGACGGGTAGGCCACCAGGGAGGGGGTGTCGAGACTGAACGTGAGGTGCAGCGGAGGGGTGAACGCGCTGGTCAGCGCGTCACGGAACTTGGCCGGGATGCTGAGGCGACCCTTGTCGTCGATGGCGTGTTCAAAACAACCGCGGAACATCTCGGCTCCTCGGAGCGGAGACGGGGCAGTTGCCCACTCCATCCCACTCCATCCCACAATTTGCCCAGACTATACAAACGCACCTCCGCCCTGTCAAGACGAAGATCCAGAAAAGATCCAGTGGTTGCAGGGGGTTTAGCTGCAGGCTCAGAGGCATGCCCGGAGGGAATACCCGATGTCACTGTGCTGGCTGCCACGAAGGAGAGCCCGCCAGGGGACGCTTCCTCGAGCACAAACAGGGGAATCTTCGAACGGAGGTGGGGAAAGGTGGGAGAAACCGGGGGAGAGAACTCAGACCGGACCGGTCATTTCGTAGATCGGGGGTCGTTGAACTCCGCCGCAGGAAAAGGGCCAGGGAGTCGAGCGATCCAATTGCGTGCCGGCCGATTCAGCTAAAGATCGGGATTCGCGGGGGCACTGCGCGCACGTCCCTCGTGGCCAACACAACGGGGGCTTTGCGAGAAATTGGTCCACCGCCTACAGGCCGCGCGCACTCCGCGAGTTCACCTGGCGGGCCAGCCCCAGTGGCAGACCGTGGCATGGCGACCGCCGGGGGCATCGGATTCGGGGGCCACCCGGTGG
>JARGFW010000172.1 GCA_029211085.1 Deferrisomatales bacterium
TGGGCGATCCGGTGCGCATGAAGCTGCCCGCCGGCACCCAGAACGCCCAACGCTTCCGCATCAAGGACAAAGGGGTGCCGGGCAAGGGCAACCTGTACGCGGAGGTGCAGGTGGTGATTCCCAAGCAGCTGGATCCCAAGGTCCGCGAAACCCTGGAGGGTCTGCGCGGCCGGCTCGACTGAGCCGCGCCAACGGAGGCAACGCAATGAGGAAAGCCGCCAAGCTGTACCGTCTGCAGGAGGTACTCGAGGTAACCGAGGTGTCGCGGCGGACCCTGCGCACCTACGAGGAGGTGGGGCTGGTAAGCCCGGCCGGCCGCCAGGGCCGCAGCCCGGTGTACGCCGAAGAGATGGTGGAGACAGTGCACCGCATCCAGCGCCTGCGGCGCGACCTGGGGGTGAACCTGGCCGGGGTGCAGGTCATTTTGCAGATGCGCAGCCACATCGAGGATCTGCAGCAGAACCTGGAGGAGGTGGTAGGCTTCGTGCAGAATGACCTGCGCAGCGAGCTGTCACAGTACCTGCGGCGACAGGAGAAGGCGGTCATCCCCAAACCCCTGAGCATGCCGCTGAAGCCGCCCACCGACGAGTAAGGTCGGCTGGACGAACCGCCAGGCCACCATGGCGCTGCCCGCCCCCCCTGCCCCCCAGAGCACGGCCCCGGGGGGCAGGTTCCAGCTTCACCACCCCCCACGCCCCCGCCCGTTCGCTGCCCTGGCCGTCGCCGCCATGGGAGGCGGCCTGTGGCTGCGCTCCTGCCCAACCTGGGGGCTCCTGACGGTGGCAGCCGCGGCCGTGGGTGGGGCGTGGGCGTTCCGTGGCAACCGGCAACGCCTGGCCGGCTGGACGGCGCTGACCCTGCTGGCCACGGCGGGGTGGCACAGCGCCGTCGGGGATTTGCCGGCCCTCCCCGCAGCGATCCAGTCGGCTCCCGCCCTGCGCGGGCAGATCGCGGCCGACCCTCGACCCGGCCCTGCCGGGCCCCAGCTCACCGTTGCGTTGGACGCCTGGCGGCAAGAAGAGACCTGGCACCCGGCCGCGGGCCGTGTGCGCCTGGGGGTGCGCGGCACCCCCGAGCCCCCGCCGGCCCGAGGCGATATGGCGGTGTTTCGCGGCCCCCTCTACCCGCCCCAGGGGTTTCGCAACCCCGGCAGCGGCGGTTACGCCGCGTACCTGCGCCGGGAGGAGATCGGCGCCCGAGCTTCGGCTCGCTGGCCCGGGGAGGTGCTGTTCGCCGCACCTGCCCCGGGGGAAATGCCGGCGCTGACCTGGCGCAACCGCACCGCGGACGCCATCGCCAAAGCGGCGCCGGGCGCCGGAGGCGCGGTACTGCGGGCCCTGGCCCTAGGGGACCGCTCCGGGCTGTCGCCAGCCACGGTGGAAGCGTTTCGCCGCACCGGCACCTCCCATGTATTGGCCATCTCCGGCCTGCACCTGGGCATCTTGAGCCTGTTGCTGGTGCCGGCCCTGCGCCGGCTGCTGGGCCACGTGCCCGGTCTGGCCCTGCGCGGAGCCGTGGTGCCCACGGCCCACCTCCTGGCGGTCCCGCCCCTGGTGGGCTACGCGGCCTTATCTGGATTTCAGACCAGCACGCTGCGGGCCCTGGCTATGGCGGCCCTGCTCCTGGCGGGAACGGCCCTGTCGCGGCCGGTGTCCCATGCCGGTCTGCTCGCGGGCACTGCCCTGCTCCTGGCCCTGGGGCAGCCGCTGGTCTTGGCCGATCCGGGTTTCCAACTCAGCCTCGCGGCCCTGGCAGGGCTGTTCTGGCTCGCCCCCGCGCTGCTGGAACGGCTACCAGGGGGCCACCCCGACCCCCTTGGGGAACGGGTGCGCCAGGTTTCGACCGCCAGCCTGGGCGGCCGCCTGCGCACCGCGGCCCGCGGAGCCGCCCGCGGCCTCGCCCGCTGGACGCTGTACAGTGCCGCTGCCGCAGCGGCCACCACCCCCCTGGCGGTGTACCACTTCGGCGCCGGCAGTCTGGCCGGAGCCCTCCTTTCCCCCGCGGTGATCGCGGTACTCGGCTTCGTCTGCCTGCCTCTGGCCCTGGCCGGCTTGGTGCTGTGTCCGCTGCTGCCCGGCGTGGCGTCTGGTCTGTGGGGCATCGGGGGAGCCGGCGCTGGCGCCGTCAGCAAGATCTTAGAGCAGGTCGCCCCCGTTGCCCCGGTGGTAGGCTGGCAGCGCCTGCGCACCCCGGAGGGGCTCCTCGGCGCCGCCGCGCTCTTGGCGGCCGCCACCCTGGCCCTGCAGGCCCGTCCCCGGGGTCGCCACGCGGTGGGGCTGGCCCTGCTGGGGACAGCCCTGCTGGTGGTTCCCGCCGCCGCCCGCCACTGGATCGCCCACCGTGACCCGGCCCTGCACCTGTGGGCCCTGGACGTGGGGCAGGGCCAGTCCGTCGCGCTGCGAGCGCCCGGGGGGCACTGGGCGCTGGTGGACGGCGGGGGGTTCCCCTCCGGTTCGTTCGACGTGGGCGCCCGGGTCGTGGTTCCGGCTCTGGAACATCTGGGCGCCACCGGTCTGGAACTGGTGGTCTCCACCCACCCCCATCCGGACCACCTGGGGGGGCTGACCGCTGCGGTGCGCTGGGGCCGACCCCGAGAGGTGTGGCTTCCCGGCAGCTTTGCCGAAGACCCGCGTTACCAAGCGCTGTTGGACGCTGCGCGGGAGGTCGGAAGCCGTGTGGTGTGGGTCGGCCTCGACGGCCACACCGACTCCCTGGGTCCGACACCTCTGTGGGCCCGCTGGTTTCCGGCTGCGGGAGAAAACGACCGCTCCATGATTCTGCGCGCCGGGCCACCGGAGTGTGCCGTGCTGATCGCCGCAGATCTGGAGGTAGACGGGCAGCGGCGCCTGCTGGCCACGGGAGACGCACCGCGCTGTAGCGTGCTGGTGGCACCTCATCACGGAGCGGTATCCAGCCTGTTCCCACCATTTCTGTCCGCCGTCTCCCCGGCAGCGGTGGTGATCTCGGCTGCCGGGAAGCGCGGCCTGCCGGCGGCGCAGTTCGTCGCCGCAGCCCGGGGCGCCGGCGCGACGGTGCACGGCACCTACCAATGGGGTTGTGTCCATGCCCGCCTCGGACCAGGCGACCAATGGTTCGTGGAGCCGGCCCCGCGTTGACACCCCGGGGGGCATCTGGTAGCTTCGCGCCACCTGCCACCACTGGTTTCCCCATGCCCAATGCCACGATTCTAGTCGTCGATGACGACGCGTTCTTCCGCACCTTCTGCTCCGAGGTTCTTCGCGGCGAGGGACACACCGTGCATGCTGCGGGGTCTGGGGCCGCAGCTCTGGAACTGCTCGCCAGCACCGGCGCCTCCTTGATCCTGGCGGACATCTATATGCCGGAGATGACCGGTCTGGAGTTGTTGGAGTCGATCAAGGCCCGGAATCCCTCGGTGGATGTGGTGATCATGACCGGCTACGCCTCCATCGACACCGCGGTCCAGGCGTTGAAGAGCGGCGCGGCCGACTACCTGCGTAAACCGTTCGCCGCCGAGGAGCTCACTGTAGTGGTGGCATCCACCCTGGCCCAGCGCCGGCTATACCAGGAAAACGAACGCCTCAAGCTGCAACTCGATCTCTATGAGATGACCCGTTCGTTCTCCTCCCTGGAGGCTCCCTACCGGGTGCTGGAACTGGGTCTGGGGGCACTGTGCCGGGTGTGCGAGTGCGACAGCGGCGTGTACCTGCACAGTGGCGACGAGTTGCAGTACATGGCACTGCTGCACCACCAGGGCATGGAAGAGGCGACCGCGGAGGCGGCCCGGGATGCCCTGATCACCAAAGGCTTGCGCCTGCTGCGCCACAGCGACGACGTGACCCCGGTGGGCCGTGCGCGGCTGGGCCGCATCCTTGGCGACGTCGGCGGCAGCGTCCTGCGCGACGCCCTGCTGGTACCCCTGCAACCGGCCGGGGCGTCGATCGGCATGTTCGTCCTGTTCCGGGGCAACGACGGCGGTCGCTTCCACACCCAGAATCTGGACACTGCCCGGTTCCTGGAGCGCCAGATCGAGCTGTCGTACATGAACGCCCGGCGGGTTCAGGACGCCCGCCAACTGGCCTACATCGATTCCCTCACCGACCTCTACAACGCCCGCTACCTCGACAAGGCGTTGGAGGAACACATCCAGGCGGCGGACGCCACCCAGAGCCGCTTCAGCGTGCTGTTTCTCGACCTGGACAGCTTCAAGGTGGTCAACGACCTGCACGGCCACCTCACCGGGGGCAAGACCCTGATCGAGGTGAGCCGCATTCTCAAAGCGGCGGTGCGCGACGAAGACACGCTGATCCGCTACGGCGGTGACGAGTTCACCGTGCTGCTGCCCCGCACCGACGCCGTGGGCGCGCGGGAGGTGGCCGAGCGCATCCGCGAGGCCGTGCGCCGGCATGTGTTCCTGGGCCGCGAGGGGCTCGACATCCGGCTCACCACCTCGGTGGGCGTCGCCACCTATCCCGACGACGCGACCACCCGTGAGACCCTGCTGGAGCAGGCGGACCAAGCCATGTACCGTAACAAGGAACTCACCCGCGACGCGGTCTATTCCGCCCGATCCCCCTAGACACCGATGCTCATCAAAAAATTGAAGGGCTTCCGGGACATCCTCCCGGAAGAGTCCGCCCTGTGGCGGCAGATCGAGGGCGTGGCGGTGGAGGTGTTCCGCCGCTACGGCTACCGCGAGCTGCGCATGCCCCTGCTGGAGGAGACTGGCCTGTTCCGGCGCTCCATCGGCGAGCAGACCGACATCGTCGAGAAAGAGATGTACACCTTCCTCGATGGCGGCGGCACCTCGGTGACCCTGCGCCCCGAGGGCACCGCCTCGGCGGTGCGTGCATTCCTGGAAAACGGCCTGCACCGCACCGACAGCAAGGCCCGCCTCTACTACGTGGGGCCCATGTTCCGCCGGGAACGCCCACAGAAAGGGCGCCTGCGCCAGTTTCACCAACTGGGGGCGGAGTGTTTCGGCTGGCCCGAGGCCGGTGCCGACGCAGATCTGCTGTGCCTGCTGTGGGACCTCTTCGACACCCTCGGCCTGTCCACCCGGGTGCAGCTGCAGATCAACACCCTGGGCTGCCGGGGTGATCGGGCCGCCTACGTGGAGCGGCTGCGCGCGTACCTGGAACCCTGCCGAGACGAGCTGTGCGAGAACTGCCGCCGCCGGGTGGACCACAACCCCCTGCGGGTGCTGGACTGCAAGAGCACCCACTGCCAGGAGGCAAGCGCCGGCGCCCCGACCCTGCTGGCCGGGGTGTGCGGCGACTGCGGCGACCACTTCGTCCAGGTGCGCTCCCTACTAGACCGCCAGCAGGTGCCGTATCAGGTCAATCCGCGCATGGTGCGAGGACTCGACTACTACAACCGCACCACCTTCGAGCTGCTTTCCGGAGACCTGGGTGCCCAAAACGCGGTGGCCGCCGGGGGCCGCTACGACGGTCTGGTGGAGACCCTCGGCGGCCCGGCGGTGCCTGCCCTGGGGTTCGCCGCCGGACTGGAGCGCATGGTGCTGATGCTGGCGGAGGGCAACGCTGCAACAGCGGCAACTCCGCTTGCATTCCTGGTACACAGAGGCGAACATGCCCTGGAAGCTGCCCTGCTGCTGCGCCGCCAGTTGATTCGCGCCGGCGTAGAGGCCGACATGGACTACGGCGAGCGCTCCTTCAAGGCCCAGATGCGATCGGCCAACCGGGCCGGGGCGCGTTACGCCCTCATCCTGGGGGAAGAGGAGGTCGCCCAGGGCAACGTAGCGGTGAAGAACCTCGACGCCGGAACACAGGAGACCGTCGCCCAGGACGGGGTGGCGAGCATCCTCGCCGCGACGGGATCCCCTGCATCGGAGGAGGAATAGCGTCATGCAGATGCGTGTTGCCGTAGTGATCGGGGCCGCCGGCGTGTGCCTGGCGGTCGCAGCCGCCCTGCCGGCCTGGGCCGGCACCTGTATTGCCGGTACCTGCCATGAGAGCATCGTGTCCCAGAAGTTCCTCCACGGCCCGGTGGCTGCAGAGGAGGCCGGGGTGGAGGGGTGCGTCAGCTGCCACATCCCGGCCGGTGCCAAGTGTAGCGCGGCAAAGGGAGGCACCTACCAGTTCAAGACCAAGCCGGATCGGCTGTGCCTGATGTGCCACGAACGCGGCACCGGAACCCAGCACACCGGTGCCGGCTCCCGCTGCCTGTCGTGCCACAACCCCCACGGCGCGGAGAGCGGTACCAATC
Organism: Deferrisomatales bacterium; assembly: GCA_029211085.1. Lineage (GTDB taxonomy): Bacteria > Desulfobacterota > Deferrisomatia > Deferrisomatales > JARGFW01 > JARGFW01. The sequence continues at coordinate 6,208 of JARGFW010000172.1, forward strand.
TGATGCGCGCCGGCTAGGCGCTGCCTTATCGCCGACACAACACAGGGGCCCCCGGGCCCCTGGTTTGCTTTGCTGTACGCTGGAGTTCTTGCGAGATACGGAGGATGTGAGGTGAGCGAGCAGATGGGAGAATGGCGGCGCAGCCACAACTGCGGGGAACTTCGCGCCGACGACGCCGGCAAGACCGTGACCCTGATGGCCTGGGTGCAGCGCCGCCGCGACCACGGCGGGCTGATCTTTCTGGACCTGCGCGACCGGGACGGCCTCACCCAGGTGGTGTTCTACCCCGACCTCTCCCCTGCGGCCCACGACCTGGCCCACCAGGTACGCAGCGAGTTCGTGGTGGCGGTGCAAGGCACCGTGGAACGTCGCCCGGCCGACACCGAGAACCGGGAGCTGCCCACCGGCCAGATCGAGGTGCAGGCCACCGGGCTGAAGATCCTCAACCGAGCGTTGACACCGGTGTTCCCCATCGAGCGCGAGACCGGGGTGGGCGAGGATCTGCGGCTGAAGTACCGCTTCCTCGACCTGCGGCGCCCGGAACTGCAGCGCAACCTGCGACTGCGCCACCGGGTCACCACGGCGGTGCGCACGTTCCTGGACAAGGCCGGGTTCCTCGACGTAGAGACCCCGGTGCTGACCCGCAGCACCCCCGAGGGGGCCCGCGACTTCCTGGTGCCGAGCCGCCAGGCGCCGGGGCAGTTCTACGCTCTCCCCCAGTCCCCCCAGCTCTTCAAGCAGCTCTTGATGGTGGCGGGCTTCGACCGCTACTACCAGATCGTCAAGTGCTTCCGCGACGAGGACCTGCGGGCCGACCGCCAGCCCGAGTTCACCCAGATCGACCTGGAGATGAGCTTCGTCACCCCCGACGATGTGATGGAACAGATGGAGTCCCTGGTGACCCACCTGTGGCGTGAGGTACTGGGTGTGGACCTCGGACTGCCGTTCCCGCGCCTGCCTTACGCCGAGGCGGTGGAGCGTTACGGCAGCGACGCCCCGGACCTGCGCTTCGGCCTGGAATTGGCCGACGTGAGCGACGCCGTGGCGGGTTCCGGCTTCAAGGTGTTCGCCAACGTGGTGGGCGGCGGCGGCCGGGTCAAGGGCCTCAACGCCAAGGGCGCCGGCCAGGAACTCAGCCGCAAGGAGATCGACGAGCTGGCCGGTTTCGTCGCCCCGTTCGGAGCCAAGGGCCTGGCCTGGATCCGCATCCAGCCGAACGGCGAGTGGCAGTCGCCGATCGCCAAGTTTCTGGACGACGATGCTCGCGCCGGTGTCACCACGGCCCTCCAGCCCGAGCCCGGCGACATCCTGTTCTTCGTGGCCGACACGCCCAAGGTGGTGAACCTGGCCCTCAACCGCCTGCGCTCCCACCTGGCCCGCCGGTTGGGTCTGGTGCCCGCCGACGGCCTGGCGTTCTGCTGGGTCACCGATTTCCCCCTGCTGGAGTGGGACGAGGAAGCCAAGCGCCACGTGGCCCTGCACCACCCGTTCACCAGCCCCCGCCCCGAGGACATGGCCCTCCTGGCCGACACGCCCCGTCAGGTGCGGGCCCAGGCCTACGACCTGGTGCTGAACGGCACCGAGGTGGGGGGCGGCTCGATCCGCATCCACTCTCCCGAGTTGCAGCAGCAGGTGTTCAGCGCCCTGGCGATCGGTCCGGAGGAGGCCCGCGCCAAGTTCGGCTTCCTGCTCGACGCCCTGGCCTACGGCGCGCCGCCCCACGGCGGCATCGCGTTCGGTCTCGACCGCTTGCTGATGCTGATGACCGGCGCCCCGAGCATCCGCGACGTCATCGCGTTCCCCAAGACCCAGCGCGGCACCTGCGTGCTCACCGAGGCCCCCTCGGAGGTGGACCCGGTGCAGCTGCGCGATCTGGGCTTGCGCATTCGTCAGGAAAAAAGCGGGTAAGGGGGTGGTCTGTTTGTTGACGACAATACAGAGGAATGCTATTCTCCCGCCCGCCGACAGGAAACCTACCAGGGGAACGTCATGAAACTCACCACAAAAAGCCGTTATGGCGTGCGAGCCATCTTCGATATCGCCTACCACGCCGGCGGCCTGCCGGCCCAGATCAAAGACATCTCCGACCGGCAGCGGATCAGTCCCCGCTACCTGGAGCAGATTTTCCAGAAGCTCAAGAAGGCGGGCATCCTGGGCAGCAAGCGCGGGCCCAAAGGCGGGTACTTCCTGCTGAAGGAGCCCAAGGACATCACCGTCTACGACATCATCGCCTGCACCGAGGGCCCCATCGAGTTGGTGTTCTGCGTGGGCGAGGACGACAGCGGCGAGATCTGCTCGGGCCTGCAGTGCAACCTGAAAGACGGGTGCGTGGCCAGCCCCCTGTGGAAGGAGATGGGGGATCAGATCGCCCAGATCTTCCGCGACACCTCCATCCAGAACCTCTGCAAGCAGGCCGAGGAACTGGGCATCGAGCGCCAGCTCGACGCCCGTTTCATGTACTACATCTGACCGCCGGAGCGGCCGAGACCGGCTGGATGGATCGACCTACGAACGCCCCGGTTTCCCCGGGGCGTTTCCCGTTTTCTATAAGCGTACCCAGCCCCCGGTTCCGGGTTTGACGCCCGGCGGCGGCCGCCGTAAGGTACCCGGCGCAGCGTGCCCACCGCACCCGACAAGGGGGAGTGACCGATCATGGCGATCCGTTCCGTCGAGCAGTTGGACCTGGCCGGCAAACGCGCGTTCGTGCGGGTGGACTTCAACGTGCCCCTGCGCGACGGGGCCATCCAGGACGACACCCGCATCCAGGCGGCCCTGCCGACCCTGCGGAAGATCCTCGCGGCAGGCGGCAGCGCCGTGCTCGCAAGTCACCTGGGCCGCCCCAAGGGCAAGCCGGACCCCGCGTTCAGCCTGGCCCCCGTGCGCACTCGCCTGGCCGACCTGTTGGGCATCCCGGTCGCCCTCGCCGCCGCGGTGGTGGGCGCCGAGGTGCGCGCTGCGGCCGACGCACTGGGCCCTGGCCAGGCACTGCTCCTGGAGAACGTACGTTTCCACCCGGGGGAGACCCAGAACGACCCCGAACTCGCCCGCCAGTTCGCGGACCTGGCCGACTGTTACATCAACGACGCCTTCGGCACCTGCCACCGGGCGCACGCCTCCACCGCCGGGGCCGCGGCCCTCTTTTCCCCCGAGCGCCGCGCCGCCGGCGACCTGCTCCTCCGGGAGATCCAGGCCTTCGACCGGGTGCTGCACGCCCCCCAAAAGCCGTTCGTGGCGATCCTGGGCGGCGCCAAGGTGAGCGACAAGATGCTGGTGATCGAGAACCTCTTGTCGCGGGTGGATACCCTGCTGATCGGCGGAGCCATGGCCTACACCTTCCTTGCCGCCCGTGGGGTCGCCGTCGGGGACTCCCTGGTGGAACCCGACAAGGTGGAACTGGCCGGGAACATCCTGACCCGAGCCGCGGACACCGGCACCCGGCTGCTGCTGCCGCTCGACCACGTGATCGCCACCGCGGTGAACGCCGACGCCGAGCACCGGTCCACTGAGTCCGCAGCGGTGCCCGCCGGATGGAAGGGTGTAGACATCGGGCCCCGCACCGCGCAAGCCTACGCAGCGGTCGTCGCCGAAGCCCGCACGGTGGTGTGGAACGGGCCGATGGGGGTGTTCGAGCTCGCCCCGTTCGCTCACGGCACGTTCCAGTTGGCCGAAGCGGTAGCCCGCTGCCCTGGCTTCACCGTGGTCGGGGGCGGCGACAGCGTCTCCGCGATCAACCGCTCCGGCCGCGCCAACGACGTCGATCACATCTCCACCGGCGGTGGCGCCTCGTTGGAACTGCTGGAGGGCAAGATGCTGCCCGGCATCGCCGCCCTGGACGCCTGACCCGAGAGGAGAGCCCCATGCGCACCCCGTTGATCGCCGGCAACTGGAAGATGCACAAGACCGCGGCGGAGGCCGTGGACCTGGTGCGGACCCTGGTGCCCCTGGTAGACGCGGTGGAGGGAGTAGAGGTGGCGGTGGCGCCGCCGTTTACCGCCCTGCAAGCGGTGGGCAGACTGCTGCGGGCCGGCGCTGCCGTGCTCCTGGCAGCCCAGAATGTGCACGAAGAGGACCACGGCGCGTTCACCGGGGAAGTGTCGGTGCCGATGCTCCAGGACCTGGGGGTGTCCATGGTGATCCTGGGTCACTCGGAGCGCCGCCAGCTCTTCGGGGAAACCGACCAGGCCGTGGGCCGCAAGGCCGCCCGGGTGCTGGCGGCGAATCTGGTGCCGGTGATCTGTGTGGGTGAGTCCCTGGCGCAGCGCGGGGCCGGGGAGGCGTTCGCGGTGGTGGAGCGCCAACTGCGCGCGGCCCTGCAGCCCATAGACGCCAGCGCCCTGGCGCTGGTGGTGATCGCCTACGAACCGGTGTGGGCCATCGGCACCGGCCGCACCGCGAGCAAGGAACAAGCCCAGGAGATGCACGCCCACATCCGCGGCCTGCTGGCCGACATCGGTGGCCGCAAACAGGCCGATCAGGTGCGAATCCTCTACGGCGGCAGCGTCAACCCCGCCAATATTGCGGAGCTGATGGCGCAGCCGGACGTGGACGGCGCTCTGGTGGGCGGCGCCAGCCTGGATGCGGAAACATTTGCATCCATCGTCCGGTTTCGTGTATAAGGCTAATCTTTCACCCTTCACGAGATGGGTAGCAACTGATGCAAGCATTGCTTATCACCCTTCACATCATCGTTTGTCTGGCGCTGATCGGCGTGGTCCTGCTCCAGCAGGGCAAGGGCGCCGATATGGGTGCCGCGTTCGGCGGGTCCAGCCAGACCCTGTTCGGCAGCTCCGGCGGTGCGACCCTGTTGGGAAAGCTCACCGCCGCCGCCGCCGTGGTGTTCATGCTCACCTCTCTGGGCCTGACCTACCGCGCGGCCAACCGTTACAAGACCAGCGTAATGCCGGATCAGACGGCAACCAGCGCCCCGGCCCCCGATGCGGCCCAGGCACCGGCGGCCGAGCCGACTCCCGCTGCGCCCCCCGCGGAGGCGCCGCCCAAATCGGAGTAAGCAACGACTTCCGTGCCCAGGTGGTGGAACTGGTAGACACGCTATCTTGAGGGGGTAGTGGG
>JARGFW010000457.1 GCA_029211085.1 Deferrisomatales bacterium
AGCATCGACACCGACGCGCTGCCCGTCTCCAGGACCATCTCTGCGGCATCCACCAGGAACTCGTCGTGGTCTGGATCGAGGTCGTCGTCCTCTGCCTTCGCCGCAGGCTTGGGCTGCTCCAGAAGCTCCTCTTGATACTCCGGCTGCGCCTGGCGTCGGCAGTGCGTCACCAGTCGGTGTATCTCCTCCTCGGTGATGAACGCCCCCTGGATGCGTTGGAGCCGGTTGGAGCCGAGTGGCTTGAACAGCATGTCGCCCAGACCCAGGAGGGCCTCGGCGCCGTTGGTGTCGAGTATGACCCTCGAGTCGGTCTGACTCGAGACGGCGAAGGCGATACGCGAGGGGATGTTGGCCTTTATCATCCCGGTGATGACGTCCACAGAAGGCCTCTGCGTGGCGACCACCAGGTGGATGCCCACGGCCCGCGCTTTCTGAGCGAGTCTGATTATGTACTCCTCCACCTCGCCTGGGGAGACCATCATGAGATCCGCCAACTCATCTATCACCACTACCACGAAGGGCAGCGGGCGCTCTCCCCGCCGAGCCCGAGCCTTGTTGGCCTCCTCCAGGTTGCGGGCCTTCTCCAGTTCCATGAGCTCGTAGCGGTTCTCCATCTCCTTGACGATGTTGTGCAGGACGCCGGCGGCGTTCTTCATGTTGGTGACCACGGGGACCAGGAGGTGGGGCACGTACTCGAAGTGGGACAGTTCCACTTTCTTCGGATCGATCAGGATCAGTTTGACCTTGTCCGGAGCAGCCCGCAGCAGGATGGAGGAGATGATGCAATTCACGCACCCGCTCTTCCCCGACCCGGTGGTGCCTGCGATCAGGAGGTGCGGCAGGCGGGCGAGGTCCGTGAACACAGGTTTCCCCGCGATGTCTTTGCCCAGCCAGACCATTAGAGGGCCGGCGGTGCTCGGGAAGTCCTTGTATATGTCGCCCAGCGTGACGAAGGTGGGGCGCTGGTTCGGGACCTCTACCCCCACCGCCTGCTTCCCCGGGATCGGGGCCAGGATGCGGATCTCGGTGGAAGCCAAGGCGTACGCCAAGTCGTCCTTCAGGCCCGACACTTTGCTCACCTTCGTGCCCGGAGCCAATTGGAGCTCGAACCTCGTGACTCGAGGACCGATCACTGTGCCCACGACGCGGGCCTCCACACCGAAGTCGGCGAGGGTCAGAACCAGAAGATCCGCGACCTCGACGTCGGGCCGGCCCGTGGGCTGGGCCACGGCCGGGCTCTTCTTGAGGATCTCGGAACCCGGAAGAGTGTAGTGAGGCGGGGCCTCCTCGACTGCAGGCTGCGCCTCGGGGCCCGGGACTGCCATCCCAGGCAGGGGCTCTTGCCTCGATTCGGCGTTTGTCGGCGCGAGGCCCGGTTCCGCTCCCACCGATAGCCCGGAGGTCTCGTGAACTGACCCTTCGGCGGGCGCCTGTGTGGTCGGGTCGGCAGCACGACGCGTCGCAGGCACGGGCATCGGATAGCCGGCTTCGCCCAAGACGTAGATGTCCGGAAAGGCTTCGGCACCATCGACGACGTCCGGCCGCGGCGGGCGAGGCCCGCCGTGCTCCGTGTCGGCGCCCCAGTCCATCTCGGTGGGCGCCGGGCCTGCATA
>JARGFW010000458.1 GCA_029211085.1 Deferrisomatales bacterium
TGTATGATCCGAAAATGTGAAGGGAGCCCGACATCTGGCATCAGAGGACGCCCCAGCGGGTTCGCTCCTCGCGGCGGTGGAGGGATTGATCGTCTTTCGAAAACGTATGCCCAATCTCCGCACTTTAGTGATAGATTTTCGGGATTGACTCTTCCTGGACGCTTGGGCGGACTCGTCTCGTCTCGAAAAGGAACCTTTCTGGGAGACACCGGGCCGCATAACGGCCTGCGGGGCCTTGGCCAAAAAACCCTTTTCCCCCGCCCATCGTGTTCACACTCATGACCTGATAGATACGATTGGTGTGCACCATGGAAACGCGACGCCATTCCCTCAGACCGCTGTGACCTGCCCTCCCAGCACGGCAAGAAAGCGATGTTCTATGAAATGATCCACCTTCGGAAGAGCCCCTCCCCGGATCGAAGCACCGCATGGCGATCGTGAACCGCAGACGAGCCGCTCGCCGCAGAGTGCGTGTGCTGACCGCCGTGGAGCCAGGGCGCATGCAGACTGTGGCCGAGGATGCCAGCGACTCTGGCCTGTTCTTGCGCACTTCTCGGGTACATCCACCTGGCGTCGTTGTGGACCTAGTGCTGGCCCTGCCCGCCGGCCCGGCCCACAGTCGCGGCGTGGTCCGTTGGGCCCGACGCGTGCCAACCCAGCTGAGCACCCACGTCCGGGGCGGCATGGGCATCCAACTAACCGAAGTGTCGAAGGAAATGCTGGAGTATCTTGGCCCGCCCGAACACTAGGCATGGCCACGCGCCCATTACGTGGGGCTGCTGGCGGTGATGTCGTTCTACGGCTCGCTGGTGGTGCCGAGCGTACGTCCCGACTACCCCCGTTTGGGGCATCGCGGTCATGGTGGCGCCGGCATCCGCTGGCGCAAGACGATTCTGCATTGTGGTGCTGCTCCATGATCACGCTCCACGCGAATACACGAAGAGTCCTTTCCTGGGATGGCCCATTCGCCCGGTTGAGCCCAAAGCCTGCCCCGCCTACCATGAGCGGCACACCCCAACTCCAAGGAATGAGCGCCTCGTTCACCAACCAGGTGATGGCCAAGATCGAGCTGCACAAGAACGCCGAGGCCTACGGCAAGACGGTCACGGTGCTACCCAAGGCGTTGGATGCGAAGGTGGCGCGGTTGCATCTGGCCAAGTTCGGGGTGCACCTCACCGAACTCACCCAGGACCAGGCCGACTACATCGGTGTGCCGGTGGAGAGGCACTACAAGGCCGAGCACTACCGGTACTGAGGTAGGTCGATGCCGGTCTCCGGCGCCCAGACAATCTGCACGACGAGGGCCCCGCAGCAGCGGAGCCCTCGTCGTTTGGGGGCGCGACAGTCGCGGGTCGCCCGGGACGGCCGCGCGGGGTCGAGAACGCGGCAGATGAGCCCGAAAACTCCTGCCCCCCCTAGTTTTTCTTAAAGATCCGCGTCGGCACCCCGATAAGAAAGGTGTGGAATGCTCCCGGTGGGTCGAAGCCGTCCGTCCTGCGCCGACTCTTCCCTCCCTACCTGCGAGGAAAAGACCATGTCAAGGATGACGATTCGCCTGCTGTAGAGAGCACATGATGTGTCCGGTGGGTATGACAAGTGATCTGTCCGCCTT
>JARGFW010000459.1 GCA_029211085.1 Deferrisomatales bacterium
TGCCTTCCATGAGAAGGCCAGCCGTTGTCAAGGCCTCGATGGGAGTCCTCGGTTCTTCGCTCGCTCCTCCGGCGCAGCCCGCGGCCACGCTTCCATCCGCACTCTCTCCTGAGCCCGCTCCGGGCTCGGTGCACATTGGGGCCCGACGGACCCAGGCGCTGCAAGCTGCATATCGGGCTCGTGCCGGAACCTAGAGAGATGCTCGGCGGGCCAAGGCATTTTGCGCAGTCGCCTGGGATGGGGCTCTTTTCGTCCTCGGGAGCGTCCTTTCGCCTGTTCCTCCTGTCCTTTGCTGCCCCCTTTCTTTCGTCGTGGTGGCGCCCTTCACGCCGAGGCGGAGAGTGAATGCCTCTTTCTATTCGCGTTCTTCAGCGGTTCGTAGGCTTCGCCCGTCGCCCAGAGCCGCAGCAGAAGCACGCTGAGCTTGCGGGCCACCCCCACCAGCGCCAGGCGCCTGCCGCGTGAGCCTCCCCGTTCGGCGAGACCGAGTCCCCAGCGTCTGAGGTCTGTGTCTGGGCCGAAGGGTCCGAGGATGTAGTGGGCCGCCCCCACAAGCAGACGCCGGAGCATCTCATCGCCGGCCTTGGTGATGTGCAGCTGCGGGGAGAGATTGCCCGAATCGGCCTGGCGCGGACGGAGACCCAGATAGGAGCCGACCGCCCGGGGATCGGGGAAGCGCGCGGGGTCTTCCAGGGTGAGGACGTAGGTGAGCGCGGTGAGGGCGCCGACGCCGGGCACTTGACGCAGGATCGTCGTCTCCGGGTAGCGGTCCCGGGCGAGCTCTTCGATCTTGCGGTCGTAGGAGCGTATCTGCGCGCCCAGGGTTTCGATCATCTCCAGGATGGGGGTGAGGGCCGGGTCGAGTTCCTCGGGGATGTGGGGCAGGGCTTTCTCGGCAAAGCTGGGGGTGGAACACTTGACGAGGCGGCCGCCCACCGACTTCACCGCCCCGCGCACGTGGTTGATGAGCCGGGTGCGGGCCCGTACGAGGACATCCCGACTGCGGATCAGGGCGAGATCGGCCTGGGTAGCGGCTTGGCGGTGCCGGAAGGGGGCGAGGAGAGCGGGGTCGAGGCGCCCGATGCGGGCCAGGTACTCAGCGTCCACGCGGTCGCTCTTGGAATCGTTCTGGTAGATCAGGCGGAGCTTGCGGGGGTTGGCCACGTAGACTTCATGACCACACTCTTCCAGGAGACGGCTGACCCACGGGGAATGGGTACCGGCTTCGAGGATGAGGCGGGCTTCCGGCATCGCGCTGAAGCGGCGGCGCAGGGCAGAGGGGGTAGTACGTAGGCGGGCTTCCTCGATGACGTCTCCGCAGGCGTCGATCACGCAGACCTGCGTGTGCTTGTCGCCCAGATCCAGTCCCATAGTGACCGTGCCCTCGCCGATGGGGGTGGTAGCATTGTCCATGGCCAGCCTCCTTTGTGGACCCTAGAGTCCGTCTTCTGAGTTGGGGACCATACGGTACCCCGTGGAGGCTGGCCTTCTCATCCCATCTGCATATAGCGTTTCGGGTTGGTCAGAGACCCGAATTGTCATAGATACACACTTTCTGCAATATTTCTTGCATTGATTAGGGTTGATGTGGCATACTCTAGTCAATGTA
>JARGFW010000460.1 GCA_029211085.1 Deferrisomatales bacterium
CGAAAACGCTCAACAGACTTTTGAAAGGCACCTGAGGGGGGCTACCGGATACCCCGGTTTACGGGAACCATACCCAGGACACCGAAGGCCGCCTCGATCACCGGGCGGCCTTCGTTCTTATCCGACCCTGTGTCGATCTAAAGGGTTTCGTTCTGGCGTCCCGTCTTTAGGTGCAAATTTCGCCCGATGGACGCCGGACAAAAACCACCGGCGAAATCGCATCCCTTTGACACCCCTTTGTGCCCGCCGCCGCACTTGGTTGAGATCGCGGCCATAAATTCGAGAATGGTTCGGTTGTCAGACCAACTCGTGACTGCAGAGGCGACTGTGTCAGCTGGAGGGGTGGCTACTGCAGATCAGGCCATGGGTTTGATCTGCAACCCAAGGGGTTTCGCTTCACGCGTCACGCCTCACCCTTCACGCCCCCTTCACCCATCTCCCCTTCCACCCCGCCAGCGCCGCCAGCGCCCTCTCCGCCTTCTTCTCCTTCACCAGTTTCTTGTCCCGGATATGCTCCCCCAGGGGCGGCAACAGGCCGAAGTTCATGTTCATCGGTTCGAAGCGCTTGGCCGGGGTCGCCGTCACATGGGTGAGCAGGGAACCGCACGCGGTCACCGGGGGCAGCGGGTCCGGCGTGTTGCCGGCCAGCCGCAGTGCCAGGTTGAGCCCCGCCCACAGCCCCATGGCGGCGCTCTCCAGATAGCCCTCCACCCCCGTGAGTTGCCCGGCCAGCTGCACCCAGGGGGTCCGGCGCAGGCGCAGGTAGCGGTCGAGCAACTGGGGTCCGTTCACGAAGGTGTTGCGGTGCAGGCTGCCCAGGCGGTGGAAGCGGGCGTTCTCCAGGCCGGGGATCAGGCGGAACACCCGCTCCTGCTCCGGGTAGGTGAGCTTGGTCTGGAACCCCACCAGGTTCCAACGCTGGCCCCCGGCATCCTCCCGGCGCAGCTGCACCACCGCGTGGGGCCAGCGCCCGGTGCGGGGGTCGTCCAACCCCACCGGCTTCATCGCCCCGAACCGCAGGGTCTTGGGGCCCTTGGCCGCCAGGGTCTCGATGGGCTGGCAGGCCTGGAACACCTTCTCCTCCTCGAACCCCCGGGTGGGAACGATCTCGGCCGTGGTCAGGGCAGCGAAGAAGCGCTCGAACTCCTCCCGGTTCATCGGGCAGTTCAGGTAGTCGGCTCCGCCCTTGCCGTAGCGGGACGCGGCGAACGCCACCGAGCGGTCGATGGAGTCCCCCTCGATGATCGGCGCCATGGCATCGTAGAAGTACAGGGAGTCGTCCCCGGTGAGCACCTGCAGGTGTTCGGCCAGTGCGTCCGAGGTCAAGGGCCCGGTGGCCACGATGGTGTGTCCCTCCCGAGGCAGCTCGACGACCTCCTCGCGGACCACCTCCACCCCGCGGTACGCTTCCAGGCGGGCGGTGACCCGGCGGGAAAACTCCTGCCGGTCCACTGCCAGGGCCTGCCCCGCCGCCACCCGGGTCTCGGCGGCCACCTCCAGGAGCAGGGAACCGAGCCGCCGCAGCTCCTCCTGGAGCAGCCCGGAGGCCTGCCCCAGCCCCTCGGACTTGAGCGAGTTGGAGCACACCAGCTCGGCCAGGTCCGGGTTC
>JARGFW010000173.1:0-3892 GCA_029211085.1 Deferrisomatales bacterium
TGAACCGGGTGGTGGAGTGGGCGAAGGTGGCGCCGGCCTCCCAGCCCACGGGGCCGAACCACACCGCCTCCAGGGCCGGGGTCAGGCGCAGATACGGCGATGCTTCGGACTGGGAATCCAGGAAGCGGTTGGAGGTGGCGCCGGCAGCAGCTTCCAGCTGAGGGGAGAGGTAGAGGGGGGCGCCCCGAGCCCCGGGCGCGGTGAGGACCCACAGCAGAACCGCCACCGCGACGGGCGTGGGGCAGCGTAGCCCGGGTGGGTGCCGGGCCGGATGGCTGTCTGGAGTCCTGGTACGGGGGGCCATTGTGCGGTGTCTGCTCGTTGGGGGGTCAAGAAAAGTAGATATACCCCTTTCCTCGCGGTTTTACCAACCGCGCCGGCGCCCGCAGTTTCCGGCCGCGTCGCCTGGAATGATGCGGCGCCCGGCCTCCCGCATCCTGGGGGCTTTCCCATCGGAGGGGCGGAGTCCTATACTCGTCGGCATGAGTCACCTCGTCTCGGTCGCCTGTGGCGCAGTCCTCGGGGCCTCGGGCCGGTACCTGCTCACCGGTTGGGTGTCCCGGGCGCTGCCCGGGGTGTTCCCCTGGGGAACCCTAGCGGTGAACTGGCTGGGATGCCTGGTCATCGGCCTGGCCTGGGGGGCCAGTCAGCGCGCCTTGTGGTCTCCGCAGCTGCGCACCTTCCTGTTCATTGGTATCCTGGGGTCGTTCACCACCTTCAGTTCGTTCGGTCTGGAGACCCTGCAGCTGCTGCGCGGGGGGGAAGGCGGCAGGGCCCTGCTCTACGTGCTGGGTTCCAACCTGGGCGGGTTCGTGCTGGTGTGGCTGGGGCTCACCCTGGTTCGCGCCTGACGTCCCCCGGCCCTTGGAGGTTCCCATGTCCCCACCCGAAGACGGCATGCTGCTGCGCATCTTCATCGGCGAGTCCGACCGCCACGGCGGCCGCCCGCTGTACGAGGCGATCGTGCTCGCCGCCCGGGAACGGGGGCTCGCAGGGGCGACGGTACTCCGGGGGGTGCTGGGGTACGGTGCCCACAGCCAGCTGCATGCGGCGAAGGTGCTCGCGCTCTCCGAGGACCTGCCCCTGGTGGTGGAGATCGTGGACCGCGAGGAGCGGTTACAGGCGTTCCTCCCTTGGCTCGAAGCGGCGGTGGGGGAGGGGCTGGTGACCCTGGAGAGGGTCCAGGTGCTGCGCCATCGGCGGAGCTGAGCCCCGCCCTGGGAGTAGGCCCACAGCCCCGAGGGTGGTACCATGTCTCACCGGTCGCATTGGGAGGGTCCGTTGGGCGACAAGAAGAAGGTGGTCTACGTCGATTTCCGCAAGCGTCGCAAACCCGGTGTCGGTGGATTCGGCGGGTCGCCCCGACAGTTGTCAGTGGTGTTCCTCGCGACGTTGACCGGGGAGTTGGCCCTGGCCGCCGTGCTGTACCCGCGCTGGATCGCGTCGGGATTTTTCGCCCCCACGGTGATCGCCGTCGCGGTGGCCGCGACCCTGGGTGTCCGGAGGCTGATCACGCGGCAGCAAATCGCCTACCTGCACAACCAACACGTGGCAGCGCAAGACCGCACCTCGAAACCCGACCACGATCGCGACGGCCGAACCCTGCATTAAGTCTCCCCCTCGCCAATCCAACGTTCCGGTCCGGTGCCCCCCGGCCGCGGGCGGGTTCGCGTGCCAACTGAGAGAGGTCGATGAGCGAGATCCACAACGGGTTCCTGGACGCACTGAAGGAGTCCCGGGAGCGCCGCCGGAAACGGCGGCGCATGGCCGCGGTGATCCTGGGTGGTCTGGCGCTGGGCGGGGTTCTGCTGACCCACTTCACCCCCGTGTTCGAGACCCCGGAACCCCTGCTGGCGCGCCAGGCGGCGGAACTGCCGCCGGCGGAGAGCTGCCTCGACGTGCTGTGCAAGATCCCCTGGCCGAGCCCCGAGCCGGACGGCAACGGGGGCTTCGAACAGTGGGTGGAGGATCACCGGGTGGTGTACACCCTGGACGCCGAGCTGCAGCAGCAGGCGCTGGCGGTGCTGCAACGCTACGACGTGTATTACGGCGCGCTCGTGGCGGTGGAGCCGGCCACCGGGCGCATCCTGGCCCTGGCCGAGTACTCGAAACAGGAACCGGATCTCACCGACTTCTGCCGGCGCGCCACCTACCCGGCGGCGAGCGTCGTCAAGATCATCACCGCCGCGGCGGCGCTGGAGACCGGGGAGATCCAGCCCAGTACCCCGGTGCGTTACGAGGGCAGCCCCTACCGGCTGTATCCCCGCAAGGTCGATCTCACCAACCGCCGTCGCGAAAACAACGTGCACACCCTCGCCGAGGCCCTGGGGAAGTCCAATAACGTGGTGTTCGCCAAGGTGGGGGTCAACGTTCTCGGTCCCGAGCGGCTGCAGAACGCCCTGGAGATGTTTGGTTTCAACGGCAATATCCCCTTTGATTTTCGCCTGCAGCAGAGCAGCGCAGCGGTGCCCGCCGAGCGTTACCCCTTGGCCCGCACCGCCGCCGGGTTCGGAGAGGTGTATCTGAGTCCGGTACACGCCGCGCTGCTGGCGGCCGCGGTGGGCAATCGCGGCCTGATGATGCGTCCGTTCATCGTGGATTCCATTGAGAACCACCGGGGCCAGGTGTTGTACCGGGCCGTCCCCACTCCGTTCCGGCAGTGCACCACCCCGGAGGTGGCGGACCAACTCGCGGCCATGATGGCCACCACCGTGAGTAGCGGCACCTCGGCCAGGATCTTCCAGAAATACGCTCGCAACCTGCGTCGCAAGGTGGGGGTGGCGGGCAAGACCGGCAGCCTCACCGGCAGCGACCCGCCAGGCAAATACGAGTGGTTCGTGGGCTTTGCCCCGGTCCAGAATCCGCAGATCGCCGTGGCCAGCCTTATCGTCAACCACGGTGACCTGTGGCACATCAAGGGCACCTACATGGCCCAGGCGGTGATGCGCGAGTTCTTTGGCATGTAGGAGGTTTGTGTCTTGCCGGGTACCGCGGGCGTGTTAGTCTGCTGCCACCCGGGGGCGACAATACAGAAACTCTAGGAGACGGGCATGAGTGAAGACGAGGTGGTGTACGACGTGGAGGAGGCGGCTCGGGTAGTCGCCGAGCGCTCGGGCCTGAAACTGGTCGATGCCGAGAACATCCTGGAGGCAGAGTTCTTGTTCCAGGCCACCCTGGGGGCGTTCGATATCCCCGACGACGAAGAGGGCCAGGAGTTCATGGACGAGATCCGCGTCCTGCGCGAGACCCACGCCGATCTGGTGCCTGCCCTGGATGCCGATCTGGACGAGATTCCGGACCTGGAGGACCGGGCGGTCACGTTCATCAGCCGCCTCACCGGCAGCGAGCCCAGCACCATCGAAGAAGCGCTCGACGAGCACATCCTCTACCTGGAGGAAAAGGGGCTGATCGATGTCGATGACGAGGACGACGACGACGACGACTGATCGTCCCGGTCCCGTGCGTTGAGTGCCAACGGCGGCGTGGGGTGCAACCTGCCCCGCGGCCGCGGCACAGTATGGACGGGGGCGAGCGGGGGGTACAGCCTGTGCGGATACCATCAAACGGGGCCACCCGAACCGACCCCCGTCGGCCGGGTGGCCCTTCTTCGTCAGGGCCACGGAGACCAGACGGTCTCCCGTGCCCGCATGGCGCCATGCCCCGGGGCCACTGGGACATCACTTCCGGTCGGTCAGCTGGCGAAAGGCCCGGTCGGCAGGAGAGAGACGATCACAGCCCGCTGGGAGCGCGACGTGGCACAGGTCGGGTGCGAATTGACACCCGCCCGTTGCGTGCTAGCTTGGCTACCGGGCGCGGGTGCTGGACGTTCCTCCAACGGGCCGGCCGCCCCGCCTGCAACTGCGTCCCGGGTGCAATGCCCGGGGCGTTTTTT
>JARGFW010000173.1:3992-11164 GCA_029211085.1 Deferrisomatales bacterium
ACCACAACCACGTACAGGGTCGATGAGCGGGCGCCAGCCGCGGTTGCCAGACCCACGTCGGCGACGAACCCGGCGTAGGTGGAGGTCGCAGGACCCGGCGAGAGGCCCACGCCATCCCAGTTGTAGGCCAGGACCTGGCCATTGGAGAGGGAGGCGATGCTGCGTTTGAACATCCGCCCGAGGCCGCTGGCGTTCTTGTAGACAAGGAGGTAGTCGCGTCCCCCTGGGGAGCGGTAGGCCAGCGTGCGCCCCGATATCCAGACGACGTCCTCGTCCATGTATCCTGACGCCGTTTCTTCACCCATCAGTTGGACTCGGCTCCCCTTCACCTTGCCTTCGACTGTGAAGAGGACCCCATCGTTCCCATCCAGCCCTTGCAGTTCATTGTTCTGGGTGGTGACGACGGTGATCACCTGGTCCTGTCTTCCCAGGCGCAGAAAGTCCAGGTTCACCCCGATCGCCCGCTCCGATACGGGGAATCGATTCCCCTCCACATAACCGGCGCCGCCCCAGAGATACCTATCGATGCCTGGGGTAAACAGAGCGTGCCCCATCGAGGCGCTCATGCCCAACAACAGCACCCCGTGCTCCGGGTGCGGCACCGCGCGCAGGAACCCGGGCACCCGCTCCCCCTTCGGCGCCAACGCGGAACCGGACCACTCCAGCGCCTGGGTGGTGGGCGATTGACTTTGGATACCGGCCACGAACACCTCAGGGGTACCTACGCCGTCGATTTCTCCGATGGACAGGGTCATGGGGTTGAAGCCGCTTGGGGTGGCGCTGTCCCATACCTGGCGGATCTCGCCCCCGACATCCCGGAACGCCACGATCGTCTTCCCCAGCAGGACCAGGAGTTCATCGTGGCCATCCCCGTCCACATCACCCACGGCCATGCTGGTGGCCTCTCCGGTCAGTTCCGGGCTGACGCGCTGGTGCTGAAAGGCCGCCTGCAGTCCCTCTTCGGCGCCGGTCCCCGCCGGCGGGGCGGCGATACCCCCACCTGCCGGTGTTGCTGGCACGGTTTGCCCTACCGGCATGGCGGCAGCGGGCGCCGGCGCCGGCGCCGGCGCCAGGGCCGGCCGGGAAGCCGTAGCAGGGGCCGGTTGCACCCGCAGGATCTCCGTCAGGGCGGACCGGAGGTGCTCCGCCACCTGATCCAGTGCAGGTACCAACGCCTCCATCCCGTCGGCCGTCTGGTAGCTGCGTGAACCTTCGGCGGATCCCGTCGCGGGCGCCAGGGCCGCGTCCAGGCTGTATATCCCGCCCAGGCGGGTGATGGAGGTGCGCACCACCCAATCACCCGCGCTCGTCGGGGCGTCCCCCCGGGTTCGCACTGCGTAACCCTCTCCCCCGAGTCGGCTCGCCATCATGGACTGCAGCCCCGGGGCCATGCCGTCCAAGTCGGGTGCGTTGTACAGGGCGAACGGTTCGACGAACACCTCCGGGGCCGCGGCAAACCCCGCAGACGGCAAGGCGATACAGAGAACCAAGAGTCCGGTGCGGAGCCAATCAGTCATCGGGTTCCTTTCCTTCTGGCAAGGGGGCCCACCGGCAGGAATACGCAGCTTCGTCGGCGAGAGGTCTCAGCGCGAACGGTCGACGGAGTGGATGCTCAGGGGGATCTTACACAGGTTCGGGAGGTATATCACTGATTTCGCCTCTACCCGCACAGGTATCAATCGCGCAACAGGGCGCGCGAGATCTTCCCCCGGGCCCCTCCACGGCCGCCTGTCCGCGCTCGGCTAGAAAGCGATGTCTTTTGAGCCTGGAAGGCCAGGCTGGGGCTGAGGGGGCGCGTCCAAGACAGCGGGCTAGAGGAACCCCTGGGTGAACCTTGCCTCCCACGTTGACAACAGGCGGGAACTGGAAAAGTGGGTGCGGACCGCCGCGTGGCAGAGATTGCGCGAGAGGTAGGGATTATGGGTTTCTGAATTCTGTAGACCTGACCCCGGAAGGTGCTCTTCCCAACCAGCCCCCCTTTACAGGTCCGAATCCCCTGCTACATGGGGTGCAAGAGCGCCATGGGGCGCGTTGACCCGTGCCCCAATCCTCTCCGCGGCCGCGTTTCCCTATTTGGCAAGATGGCGACACACATGAGCGTACCAGCGCTGCGACGACCCAGCCGACCCCCACTTCGAGCCCCTGTCACTGATGGCTGCGGAGCCAGAGCAGTTTGGCACCCCGGCAGGGGAGCCCTGCCGGCTGCTGTCCCTGCCCTGGCCCGCGACCCCCCCCCGGGGGGGGCGCCGGCCCGCCGCCTACGCCAACTTTCTGGTGGTCAAGGGGGTGCTACTACCCGCCCATGAGCACCGGCAACTTTCATTCCGGTCGGTGAACACCACTTGCCGAGGCGTGCCGGATGAACTGTCCAGTGAGATATATGGCGGATTCTCTAACCCAGAGAAGGAGAAAACCATGACAAAGTTCGGACGCCACGAACAGCCAGGGGTCGGTTTCCGGCCCGTCCTTCTAGTACTTGCGGCCGCCCTCGCACTCACCCTTATCACGACTGTCGAAGCGGCGCCGCCGGAGTACGATGTCACCCTTCACATGGACCTCGCTTACGGTCCGGCCGTGCCGGGCAATCTACTCGACTTGTACCTCCCCGACGTACCGGGAAACGCCGACCTGCCGCTCATCATCTGGAACAGCGGCTCGGCGTTCTTTAGCAACACGGCCAAGGACTCTGCTGGTGCCATCGCGATCGCTGAGGAGTTCACCGCACGAGGCTACGCCGTGGCGACCATCAGCGTGCGCTCCAGCTTCGACGCCCGGTTCCCCGCCCTGGGTTACGACGTCCGCGCCGCCGTCCGGTGGCTGCGCGAAAATGCTGCCGAGTACGGCATCGACCCGACACGGTTCGCCTTCATGGGTAACTCGTCCGGTGGCTGGGCCGCCGCGTTCGCCGCGACCACCAGTGACATCCTGGAGCTGCCCGGCGAGGAGGGCGTGGACGGTACCTCCAGCGCCGTCCAAGTTGCCGTGCCGTTCTTCCCGCCCACCGACTTCCTCTCCATGGACGCGTTCGCCGAGGCGAACGGCCTCCCCAACACGAGTTTCGCTTACCCCCACGATTCGCCCACCTCGCCCGAGGGATTCTTGATTGCGTGCCCCGGGGAAACCTTCCCGACGGACCTCTTCAGCATCCAGGACTGCCCCGTCGAGACCGAGGAAGCGGATCCGAGCAGCTACATCGAGGGTGAGGAGGTCCCGATCTGGGTCCTGCACGGCCTCGCCGATATTCTGCTGCCGTACAACCAAAGCCTGCTCGTCTACGAGGCCACCACGGCCGAGGGCAACGAGGCGAGGTTCACCCTCGTGCCAAACGGTGGGCACGATGTTTACTCCATCATTGACGCCGAGGCTGCGACGACCTGGATAACCAACCGTGGTGGAAAGGAAAAGGTTGTCCAGGGCCCCGGCCCGAGCTGGGACGACATTGAGCATTTCCTGCACGTCAACCTGAGTCGTGCACGAGGCAACGGAAGGTGATCTGAGCGATACGAGGTGTGCCCGGGCGCTCCGAGCGCCCGGGCACGGTTCAAATCCGACCAGCCCCACCACTTTGAACAGCCGGTACTGCTCCGCCTCGATGCGGATGCAGCCCACGGGCGAGAGTGCGGCGCGGCGCGGATCTGGATCACGTCGTGGCAGTGGGGGGAGGAGTCCCTACTCCGTGTGCCCCAGGCAGCGCAACGCCCCAAGGGCCACAGGGGGGGGTTGGGCCGATGGGGCGTCACTTCCGGCCACTTGGACCGGCACGTCAGAGACTAGCATGGTTCAGAGAGAGGGCAAGCCGCCACCCTGTGCCCCTGCGGCCACGTTTGTGGATCGGCGTCCCAATTTGACCCATGATCGGCACCCAGGCGGCCCATGATCGGCACCCAGGCGGCCCCACTTCAATGGACCGCAAACCCTGGCCGAACTCTCCCTACCCAGCCATTGGGAGGGTCAGGGTTGGACGCCGATTAGGCCTCCAAGTGGGTCAGTTTTGCACGCCGATTCACATGCAGGTGCCGGTGGAGAAGGGCCTGGTCAGCCAGGAGGATCTGCTCAATGCTGTGGCGGCAGCTCGGCAGGAGATGGTGGGGAAGGCGCGGGCGGGGAATGTGGAGCAGTGAGCAAGTCCTAGAACGTGGCGAAGAAAAGGCGGGACCAATCGGCCCCGCCTTTCTCTTGCTCACTGCCCGAGTTGGTTATGCCTTGCGGCGCTTCCGTCCGTAGCCGGCGAGGCCTAGGAGGCCGCTGCCGAGCAGGAGCATCGTGCCGGGCTCGGGGACGGGGGCAAAGGGGGAGTTGGGGCCGTCCGGCACAAGGCTCAGGTTCTGGGAGAGGTAGTGCGCCGTCACCTGCGGGGACGTCCACGTCGTAAGGGCTATAGGACGGTCAGCGAAGACCGGGTACTTCAATTCCCACTTGGCTATTGGGGTAAGGTACTCCGGAAGAATAAAAATGAGAGGGGTCGGCTTCGGGGCTAATGCGTCCATGCGACGCACGTACCAGTTTCCGGCCCCATACCCATCTAAGTACCAACGATCAGTATCATCGTTAAATACTAAGTCATAGTCGTGTGCCTCGTAAGTGTCAAAGTTTACTCCAGCGTCATCTGAGTCAGTTACTGTTACTGTTCGTTTGTCAATATCCCCGTCACCATCGGTGTCAGTTTCCGCGTAGTCCCAAACGGTGATTGCGTGGCCAGCTGCGTTGTTAGTGATGGATAAATATATACCCCAGATATCTTCGTAAGGGTCTTCAATAGCACCATTTTCATGGAGAAGCCAATCCATATTCTCAAGGAAAGAATCTGGATTGGTGGTGTCGTAGTGGATCTGGGCGAAGTAGTCCATGTAGTTGTATTCGTACGTATCGGTTCCAGTGTCGTAATAGTGCTCATCGAAATAAGAACTGTACCCCAGGGTGCCGCTTCCTGTGCCGTTCGAAAAATTCACTAGGTACTCGTGATAGGCGTCGTAGTTGTCGACATGGCCGTCGGTAAGCCAGCCGGTAGCCTCAAGGACGTTCGCGGACGTAGCTGCCCAGCACATCAGCGAGTCGGTGGTGTCGGTGTCATCCGTCTCCTCATCGACCGCGTTCCAGTACTTGTTCACGTCGATGGGGACAAGAATGTCTGCTGCCAAGGCCCACGCTGAAGAGCAGAAGAAAAACGGGGCAAAACAGCATGTGAGGAGTATTCCCAACCTTTTCATTTCCTGCCTCCTTTTGGTCAGCGACCCTTGGGATGATCCGCCTCCCCGATGCTGGCTCTACGCCTTGCGGCGCTTCCTGCCGTAGCCGGCCAGACCCACAAGGCCGCTGCCGAGCAGAAGCAGGGTACCGGGTTCGGGGACCACATTCTGCCGTACCGAGGCGATGGCACCGACGGCATCAATGTCCGCGCCAACAGTTGACCCACTGGTGCTCCCTTCGTTCGGGTCGTCAATGAGTTGGACAGCACTAAATTGAAGCACTCCAGCTCCGTACCCGGAAAAGATACTGTCAATGTCGATGGAGCTTGTTGCCCCAAATACTCTTCCTATTTCAAAGAACCCATCGTTGTTCGCATCCCAGCCAGACCCCAATAGACCCGCGGTCGCTGCCGTCGGCCGAATCGCCACAAACGTATCCTCAACGTCCGGACCAATCTCAAAGATGTGCAGATCGTAACCGGTTCCTCCGCTGTTGGTCAGTAGATTGTTGACGAACAAAAGCTGAATTAGCCCGCCAGATCCAAGGGAAACCGACCCATTCGGATTCACATAGTTAGGTGTCCCCAAGGCGGCAATCGGGTCCATGTAGCTCGCAGCGGTAGGCACATTTCCACCACTGTAAGACGGATTGTAGAGTTCCACTGCATCTGCAAAACTGCTTGGCCCCTGCGGGAAATCGATTCCCCCATAGACCACAGCCCACGCCTGACTCGCGCTAGCAACGAGCAGAACGCTCATGATCAATGCGCTAAACCTCTTGTCCATTCTCATGATGACCTCCTGTCAGAACTGCGGTTGTTATTCCCGTAGTAATCATGTCCACTATTGAGACGCTAAAGGCTCCCTATGGACCCCTTTTGGTCGGTATCTTCTTTGGTCTGGGTGGGGGACAGCAAAATATATGCCATTCCGCATGAAAGAGTAGTGGTCGCGCCCAAATGCTAGGCCTCCGTGCGTTCTTCGGTCCGCTAGGCCGTACGGGTGCACGAGTTCAATAAGGAGATATGAGAAAACGTTTTCCACTTACTTCCAAGGGATACGCACATGTCCGTGGACCATAGACACCTTATGGTCCGTGTCTGTGACTCTCTGCATCTTCTCCCCGCCTAGCCGGGCTGGGCGAGTTGTTCGTGGCGGGAGGCAGTCTGGCTTGCCGCACACCACCGATGGGCAATCAGTCGCGACGCCTCCGGGGCATCTGCTGTGCGGATCTCGATCACGTTGCGGCAGTGGGGGGAGGAGAAGTGCAGGGGCATGGGCTGGCGGTAACTATCAGGAGCGGGCCGTCTCTTCGGCTTCTGGATCTGCGGGTGCCTCTACCCGCTTGGCCATCTCCTCCTGCAACTCATAGGAGAAGTGAGCCAGATCCCGTTGGTTCAACTGCACTGGTCCAGGGTGATAGTCGGAACTGACAATGATGATGCTCCCCGCCGCGTGAGACACGAAGACTTGGTAGGAACCGCTCGTGGCGATCCGGCGGGCATCTGCTGGGAGTGATTGTCCTTCACGCGAACGGTGCGGCCCGCTGCGGATCTCCTCCATGGCATTCCCCTTTGCGTGTGAATGGCTTGGGTCTTGGTAGCAGGGGCAGCCAGGAACGTCAACGGGTTGCTGCGTGCTGGAGTTGTCCCGGCGCGGATCTCGGTAACGTCGAGGCAGTGGGGAGAGGCGAAGTGTAGGGGTGACGCATAACGTGACTGAAGAGTGCCTGGTCTTCACTGCCCCTGGCCCCTGCTCTTCTTCAGTTACACACACCGGATGCCATTTTCCTTGGCGCAATCGCTTGCAGTGCAAGCGACTTGTCCCTTTGGCCTGTCATTGCACCATTTCGTTCCTGGCCACGTTTACGCTCCAGAGCCCCGAGTAGCTGTATACAAAGGATTTCTCGCGTTTCCATGATTTCCGTTCTTCGTAAGCGCCCTATGAACCCCCTCCCGCTCCGGGGGCGAGTTGGGAGAGGACGGG
>JARGFW010000461.1 GCA_029211085.1 Deferrisomatales bacterium
GCGACCTGTGCAGCGAACCGGTGCAGGACGCCCGCCACATCTGCAAGCCCATGCGCGCGAAACTGGAGTACAAATGTGGCGGCTGCGGCCGGCCCGCCACCACCCCCGATCTGGTCTGCAAACCCGTGAAGATGGGCGGCTGACGCGGCCCGGACCCCACCACGACCACAGCCCCCGGACGGCGAAAAGTGTTCGCGCCGTCCGGGGGCTGTTGGGTACTGGGAGCGGGTGGTGCCGCCCTACCCGGCGCCCTGCCGCTTAACCAGTCCGGCGAGGATCTCCCCGCACTCCTCGAGGGACAACTTGGAGGTGTTCAGCACCAGAGTGTACAGAGTGGGGTCGGTGAGGTCGCGGCCGAAGTAGTCCTTCACGAACTCCACCCCCCGCTGGTCCATCTGCTCCACCAGCTTGCGCGCCGCCGCCTCCTTCAACCCCCGGCGTTGCATGGTGCGGGCCACGCGATCGGCCTCCTCGCTCACGAAGCGCACGTGGATGGCCCCCGGCGCGTCTCGCAAGATCCACTGGCTGCCGCGTCCCTTGATCACCGCACCGCCGCGCTCCCCGATCGCGGTGATCACCCGGACCATCATCTGTTGGTAGATGTCCTTGTCGATCCAACCCTGCACCCGGTAGTCGTAGGGTACCTCGTCACGATCATCGTAGCTGCCGGTACCCTCGCCTTCCACCTCCACCCCCTTGCGGAGAGCCCTGAAGTCGAACACCGTGCTCAGAAACCCGCGCAGACCCTGATGCCGGGCCTCGTCGAACTCGGCCACCTCGGCAACCGGAATCTTCAAGTCCAGGGCGATGCGATGGATGATCTGCTTGTCCACATACTCCCAGCCCAACTGCTCGGCCAATGTAACGCCTACAGCCGGTCCACCGGCACCGAACTGGCTGGAAATGGTGATCACGGACATGCGCTACCTCCTCTCCCATGGGGTCTTCTGTGGGGGCCGTCCCCCGTTCACCCGTGTACAGTACCTGGATCGTCGCCCGCAGCAAAGTCCAGCTTGGTAGATGCAGCAACTGCGGGTGGAGTCCGGGGCCCAAATCGGGTACCTTCACGGTCGCATCCACCCCCGATCCCGACGGAGGCAGACCATGGGCGGTTCCCTGCGAGACCAGCTGCTGAAAGCGGGGCTGGTCGATGAGAAGCGAGCCAAGAAGGCGAAACACGCCGACAAACAGCAGCACCGGCAGGCCCTCAAGGCCCGCAAGTCGGGGCAGAAACCACAGCCGACGGAGACGGCGCAGGCGGCCGAGCGGGCCCGCCAGGAGCGGGAGATGCACGCCCAGCTCAGCCGCGAACTGAACCGGGAGCGCGACGCCGGCCACGCCCTCAAGGCCCTGCGCACCGAGGTCCGCAAGCTGCTCGAACAACACTCCCAACCGTTCGACCGCGGCGACGTCCGTTACAACTTCGCCGAGAACGGCAAGATCAAGCGCATCTACGTCACCCGCAAGCAGCAGCAGGCCCTCGCCACCGGGGAGTTGGCGATCGCCAGTTGGGACGGCCGCCATCTTCTGGTGCCGGCCGAGGTGGGCCGGCGGGTGCTGGAGAAACTGCCCGACACCGTGGTCGT
>JARGFW010000462.1 GCA_029211085.1 Deferrisomatales bacterium
GGGTCGGGACCGCTACCGGGAAGAACTCGCCACCCTCGCCGCCGGTTCGGGGGGGGCGCTGCGGGTGACGGAAACTCCCCAACCCCCGCCCTCCGGGGTGGTGTTCCTACCCCGCGACGCCGGGGCCGAGGCGCTGGAGCGCCGCCCGCCCCCGGCGGCGATCCCCCGGGACTGGGGCGTGACCAGCTACTCGGGGCTGGCGGCGGGCCGGGCCGAGGGGGCCGAGCACCCCGACCGGGACGAGGGCACCGCGCCCCCGGCCCCGGTCCTGGACCCGGCTCCCCGACCGCAGGCGGACATCTTCGCGTTCCCCCGGGGGGCCCGGGCCGGCACCTGCCTCCACGCCATCCTCGAAGAGCTGGAGTTCCCCGCCGCCGGCGGGGGCACCCTGGAAACCGTGACCGAGAAGCAGCTACGGGCCCACGGCTTCGACTCCGACTGGACCCAGGCCGTGGCCGCCAACCTGACCGGGGTGCTCTCCGCCCCGCTCCTCGGCGACCCGCTCCCCGGCGCCCCGGAGTTCCAGCTGGGGGACCTGCAGGGGGCCGACCGCCTGACCGAACTGGAGTTCCACCTGCCCCTGGGACGGGTGACGCCGGAGGGCCTGGCGAGCTGCCTCGCCCCGGGGCCGGACCTGCCCCCGGAGCTCGCCGCCGCGTCTGCGCCCCTGGGCTTCCGGCCCCTGCGGGGGCTGTTGAAGGGCTTCGTCGACCTGGTGTTCCGCCACCGGGGGCGCTACTACCTGCTGGACTGGAAGTCCAACCACCTGGGGGACCGGGTGGAACAGTACGGACCCGACGCCCTGGCCCGCGCCATGGGCGAGCACCACTACCACCTGCAATATCTGCTGTACGCGGCGGCCCTGCACCGCTATCTGGGGCGCCGCCTGCCGGCATACCGCTACGCCGACCACTTCGGCGGCGCGGTGTACGTGTTCCTGCGGGGCGTGGACCCGTCCGGGCGGCACGGGATCTTCCGGGCCCGGCCCACCGAGGCCCGGGTGGAGGCCCTGGCCCGCTATCTGGAAACAGGGGAGTCCGGCCATGGCTGACGGCACCGGCCCCGGGACGGGGTTCTCTCCCCTGAGCCGCCACTTCGCCGCGTTCCTGGAGGGCCTGGCCGGAGGGTCGCGCCCGGAGCTGGGCCAGGCGGCGCTCCTGGTCAGCCAGGCGGTGGAGGCGGGCCACGTGTGCCTCGACCTGGCCGACCCCCTGGGCCCGTTCCGGGGGGGCGAAGACGCGCCGGGGCTGGACGTGCTGCCGGCCCCCGGACCCTGGTCCGAGGCCCTGGTGCGCACCGGGGTGGTGGGGGAGCCCGGGGCGTTCACCCCGCTGATTCTCGACCGGGGCCGGCTCTACCTGCAGCGCTACTGGGCCTACGAAGACCGGGTCGCCCGGTTCGTGGACGACGGGGCCCGGCGCTGGGCCGGCGACCTGGACGAGGCCCGCCTGGCCGAGACCCTGGGGCGGCTGTTTCCCGGCAACGGCTTGCCGGACGATCAGCGGGTGGCCGCCGTGGTGGCCGCGGCGAAGCCGTTTTGCGTGATCTCCGGGGGGCCGGGCACCGGCAAGACCAGC
>JARGFW010000463.1 GCA_029211085.1 Deferrisomatales bacterium
CAGCGGACACTTCACGTGCTATTACCGACCGGACAGTTCACTTGCTCCCGACAGCCGTTTTCCACCGGTTGGTTGTTACTGGAGCGCCGGCTTCTCCGGAGTGTGGTCGGCCGCCACCGCTGGTTTCGGGGGCAGACCGAGGATCGCTTCCACGGTGCGCTCCTCGGTGGCCCGTCCGGCCAGGGTGGCGCGCGGATTGTCGGTCTCCAGGGCCAGTTCCAACACCTGGTCCATGTGCTCCACATGGTGCACGGTCATGCTCTTGCGCACCGCCCGGGGTAGTTCCAGGTCGGGCATGTCCTTGGCGTTGTCCTGGGGCAGGATCAGGGTGGTGATGTGCCCCCGGTGGGCGGCGAGGATCTTTTCTTTGAGCCCGCCGATGGGCAGCACCCGGCCGCGCAGGGTGACCTCCCCGGTCATCGCCACGTCCTTGCGTACCGGGATCCCCATCAGCGCGGAGGAAAGCGCCGTGGCGATGGTGATGCCCGCCGACGGGCCGTCCTTGGGGATGGCGCCCTCCGGCACGTGGATGTGGATGTCGATCTTCTGATAGAACTCCCGCTCCACGCCGAAGCGGTGGGCACGGCTGCGCACGTAGGACACCGCGGCACGGGCGGATTCCATCATCACGTCACCCAGTTTGCCGGTGATGGTGAGGTTGCCTTTGCCGGGCAGCAGCACCACTTCGATGCAGAGAAGTTCGCCGCCCACCTCGGTCCACGCCAGGCCGGTGGCGTAGCCCACTTCGCTCTTCTCTTCCATGACCCCGTACTTGAACTTGGGTGCGCCGAGAAACTTGTGCACCTTGGTGGGGGTGATGCGATGGGTCCGGACGGGAGTTTCCTCCCCGCTGCCGAGGTCCTGTGCGGTGACCACGGCCTTGGCCACCTTGCGGCAGATCTTGGCGATGGTGCGTTCCATGTCGCGCACCCCGGCCTCCCGGGTGTAGCGGCGGATCACCTCCAGCAGGGAACTGTCGGTGATCTGGATGTGCTCGGCTGCCAGGCCGTTGGCTTTTCGCTGCTTGGGCACCAGGTGCAGTTTGGCGATGCTGAGTTTTTCGTCCTCGGTGTATCCGGCGATCTGGATCACCTCCATCCGGTCGCGCAGGGGCGGCGGGATGTTCGGCAGGTAGTTGGCGGTGGTGATGAACAGCACCTTGCTCAGGTCGTAGTCCAGATCCAGGTAATGGTCGCTGAAGGTGTCGTTCTGCTCAGGGTCCAGCACCTCCAGCAGCGCCGATGAGGGGTCGCCGCGGAAGTCCATGCTCATCTTGTCCACTTCGTCGAGGAGGAACACCGGGTTGTTGCTCTTGGCCTTTTTCAGCGACTGGAGGATCTTGCCGGGCATGGAGCCGATGTAGGTGCGGCGATGACCGCGGATCTGGGCCTCGTCGCGCACCCCCCCCAGGCTCAGGCGCACGAAGTTGCGCCCCACCGCCCGGGCCACCGAGCGCGCCAGGCTGGTCTTGCCGACCCCGGGGGGGCCGACGAAGCACAGAATCGGCGATTTGGTGGTACCCACCAACTTGAGCACCGCCAGGTACTCGAGGATGCGCTCCTTGACCTCCTTGA
>JARGFW010000174.1 GCA_029211085.1 Deferrisomatales bacterium
CAAAGCGGACAATTCATTTGCTACAGAACCGGACAATTCTATTTGTTGCCAACATCCCCGAGACGCTGTTTTGGGTGTTGGGTACGGGAGGTGTCCGCCGGGTATGGCCCCGCCGGCTCCATGTCAGCTCCCGGGCGGGGACGGCGGGGCGGGACGAGCCGGCTTCCGGGAAATCGAGCCTTTCCGGGGCGCCGGGACCGATCTGCACGATGGCACTTCCGTCTGTCTGTCCCACGTCCCTTTGCCCGCCCCTTTTGTCAGGAGAGGTGGGCCGTCAGCGTTTCGATGACCGGCTGCAGTCTCCGGGCGGAGGCTGGCAGGGCGCCCGGGTCGCAGTCTTCCCAGGTGGGGTGCCCGCCGCGCACCACGTAGCGGAGCAGTTCGACGAAGCCGGCTCCGGAGAAGGCGTAGGGGCCCACGGTCACGCGCCCGAAGCCGGGATCCGCGGTCAGGGGAATCCGGGTGCGCTCCGCGAAGCGGTCCAGGGCCGCCTGGGTTGCGGCGCGGTTTTCGTGGCCCTTGAGCTTCTGGCGGAACGCTTCCGGGGCCGCGGGGAACGGCCACATGCCGTAGATCTCTCCCAGGTAGCCCACCAGCCGCACCCCGTGAATCGCCCCCATCAGGTCTCCGATCGCGGCGCGGTCGCGGAACCGGTGGCCGTCCAGGGCACCGGCAGCCGGGTGCTCGCCGCCGCCCCTCGCCAGCTGTTCCACCGCCGCGCCGAAGTCGGTAGCGAAGAAGAACAGATCCTCCAACAGCAGCCCGTCGGTTTCGATGTTGTAGAACCCGAACCCGACGGTGCCGTGGCTGAGGGAAGAAAACGACAGCGGCATGGCATGGCTCCTGGCTGCGGCGACCCCGCTCCGGTAGGGTGTTTGGTGCGCACCGCCGCGTTTGGACCAAGGTCCAATACCAACGGTTGCCCCCTGGCGTGTAGGGTCCTTCCAGCCTACAATCGCCACGGGCCGCCGGCAAGAACCGAGGGGGGCCGGGGGGGGGGTTGCCGACCGGGCCCGGGCGAGAGGATGCCAACCGCACTGCTACGGAGGTCGTCATGCTGCGTGTGCCGCACGTGACCCTGCACCGCCCCAACGCCCTGGATCTGGCGCTGGAGACTCTGGCTGCCGAACCTGGCGCCGGGGTCATCGCCGGCGGCACGGACCTGGTGCCGGCCCTGAAGTACGGGCTGTGCCGGCCCGAGGCCTTGGTGGCCCTCTCCGGCCTGCCCCTGGGGGGGATCGAACCGACGGGCTCCGCTTGGCGCCTGGGCGCGGGAACCACCCTGTGGAAACTGGAGCGTTGGGCCGCGCCCGGCGCGTTGGGGGTGGTGCCCCGGGCGGCCGCCCTGGTCGCGGTGCCGCCCGTCCGCAGCCGGGCGACCCTCGGCGGCAACCTGTGCCTGGACACCCGCTGCGGGTTCCTGAACCAGACCGCTTTTTGGCGCAGCGGCCGACCGGCCTGTTTCAAGGCGGGGGGGGAAGTGTGCCACGTGGTGCCGGGGGGGGCGAAATGCCACGCCTGCCACCAGTCGGACCTCGCCCCTGCCCTGGTGGCCCTGGGCGCCACGGTGCTGTTGAGAACGGCCAGGGGAGAGCGAATCCTTCCCCTGGAAGACCTGTACACCGGCAGGGGGGACGTGCCCCTGGGGTTGCATCCGGGGGAGCTCCTGTGCTCGGTCGAGATCCCCACGCCCGGGGTGCCTTCGGGGGCTGCGTACCAGAAGCTCAGGGTGCGCAGGGGCATGGACTTCCCGGCGGTTTCCGCGGCGGTCTACGTGGAGCAGGACCCGGCCGGGGTGTGCAGGGGAGCCCGGGTGGTGCTGGGTGCCGTCGCCTCCTTGCCCCTGCGGGTTCCAGAAGCCGAGGCGCTGTTGGAGGGATCGACCCTCGAGCCGGCCGTGCTCGACGCCGCGGCGGCAGCCTGCGTGGCCGCCGCCCGGCCGGTGAAGAACGTGGACCTGACCCCGGCCTACCGGAAGAAGATGGCCGGGGTCCTGTTCCGGCGGGCGGCCCGCGAAGCGTGGGAAGGCTGCTAGCCTTCCGCGTGCGGCGGTCGGCTGTCAGCTATCAGCTGTCAGCTAGAACCGGGGACCAGGAACCGGGGACCAGGAACCAGGAACGTCGGCTGACCGCTGACCGAGAAGCAACCGAACCATGTTCACCGAACCATTGCGGCGGTTGGCCGCCCAGGAGGTTCTCCCATTGGACCGACCCGTCAAGTGCGCCATCGCGCTCACGGTTAACGGAACCCTCCACGAGCTGTTGTCGGAACCCCGCCGCACCCTGCTCGAGGTCCTGCGGGAGGATCTGGGCCTGACCGGTGCCAAGGAGGGGTGCGGGGTGGGGGGGTGCGGCACCTGCACCGTGCTCCTGGACGGAAAGCCGGTGCGGGCCTGCCTGACCCTGGCCGCCGAGGCCCAGGGCGGCGAAATCCTGACGATCGAGGGGCTCGCCGACCTGTGGCCGGGCAACGCTCCCGAAGACCTCCACCCGATCCAGGAGGCGTTCGTGGAGGGGCACGGGATCCAGTGCGGGTTCTGCACCCCGGGCATGATCCTCTCGGCCAAAGCCCTGCTGGACGAAACCCCCGACCCCACCGAGGTCCAGATCCGGGAAGCCATCTCCGGGCAGGTGTGCCGGTGCACCGGCTATGCCAAGATCGTCGACTCCATCCAAGACGCTGCCCGGAGGCTGGGCGGCGGGGAGACGGGCCGATGAGCGGGCACAAGTACATCGGCAAGTCGACCCCGCGCAGGGATACACGGCTGAAGGCGACCGGGGAGGCGAAGTTCACCGCAGACCTGGGCCTCCCCAACATGCTCCACGCCGCCGTGCTGCGCAGCCCCCACCCCCACGCCCGGATCCTTCGACTGGATACCTCCAGGGCCGCGGCCCGGCCCGGGGTCAAGGCGGTGGTGACGGCTGCCGACAGCTCCGGGGTCAAGTGGGGCGTGTTTCGCTACACCCGCGACCAGGAGTTCATGGCCCGGGACAAGGTGCGTTACATCGGCGAGGAGATCGCCGGGGTGGCGGCCGAGACCGAGGAGATCGCCCGGGAGGCGTTGGGGTTCATCGAGGTGGAGTACGAGCCCCTGCCGGCGGTGTTCGATCCGCTGTCGGCGATCGCCGAGGGTGCACCCCTGGTCCACGATCACGCGCCGGGCAACATCAACATCCACGTTCCGATCGCGGTCGGCGACGTGGACTCGGCCCTGACGGAGTGCGACTACGTCCACCGGGAGACCACCCGCTCGGAAGAGGAGAGCTACTTTACCACCGAGCCCTACGCCGTACTGGTGCACTGCGACCGGCAGGGGACGGTGGAGGTGTGGATGCCCAACGCCAGCCCGCACACCAAGGCCAAGGGGCTGGCCAACGCGCTCGAACTCCCGGTGTCCAAGGTCCACGTGCGCCACGTCTGGGTCGGCGGCGCGTTCGGCGGGCGCAGCGACATGTTCCCGGGGGAGTACATCGCCGCCCTGCTGTCGCGCAAGACCCGCCGCCCGGTGCGGCTGGTCTACACCCGGGAGGAGAACTCCATCGCCATCCGCCAGGGCCACTCGATGGTCGTCGAGAGCACCTTCGGCTTCAAGCGCGACGGCACCCTGCACGTGGCCGACGTCACCGCGCACATGGACGGCGGCGCCTACTCGTCCACCGGGCCGATCGCCACCAGCGTACCGTTCCTGTGTTTCGAGCAGACCTACCGGGTGCCCCACGTGCGCTACAACGGCTATCGGGTCTACACCAACAAGCCGATCCGCGGCATGATCCGCACCCACGGCCGCGCCTGGGCGTGCAACGTGGACATGCAACTGGACCTGGCCGCCACGGCCCTGGGCCTCGACCCGGTGGAGATCCGTCGCATCAACGCCCTGACCGGAGGCGAGACCACCCCCACCCAGAGCTACATCCCGTCCATGGCGAGCCTGGAGACGGTGGAGGCGGTGGCCAAGGCCAGTCGCTTCCAGGAGAAGTGGGGCAAACTCCCCCGGTGGCACGGCATCGGTATCGGCAGCGTCAGCGTGATGAGCGGCTTCCCCATGGGCATCCGCGGCGGCTCGGCGGCGATCGTCAAGTTCGACGAGGACGGCGGTGCAACGATCATCTCCGGGGTGGTGGACAACGGCCAGGGCAACGAGAACATGGTCCTGCAGGTGGCCGCCGAGACCCTGCGCCTGCCCGTCGAGCACCTGCAGCTCACCGCCAGTGACACGGAGATCACCCCGATCGACCAGGGGGCATACTCCCAGGCCACCACCCTGGGCAGTGGCAACGCGGTGCGCAACGCCTGCGAAGACGCCAAGCGGCAGATCTTCGAGATCGCCTCCGTGATGATGGAGTCGGCCGTCGAGGACTTGGAGATGGACGACGGCGAGGTGTTCGTGCGCGGCTCCCGCGACCGGGGGCTGCGCCTGTCCAAGGTGATCCGCACCGGGTTGCTCCAGGGCAAGGCGGTCATCGGCCACGGCAGCTGGGGACCCAACGTGGACCAGACACGGGAGTGGATCAGCAACCCCAAGGGGCAATTTGCCGCCGCGTTCAGCTACGGCAGCGCGGTGGTGGAGGTGGAGGTCGACCCGGAGACCGGCCAGGTCGACGTGCTCGACGTGTGGGCCAGCCACGACTGCGGCAGGGCGATCAACCCCGCCGAGGTCGAAGGACAGATGGACGGCGGGGTGGCCATGGGCGGCCACGGCGGCATCCTGCTGGAGGCGTGCAAGTGGCATCAGGGAGCCAACCTGAACACCAATTTCCTCGACTACAAGGTGCCCCTGGCCCCGGACATGCCCCCGATCCACAACTTCATCGTCGAGGCGGACGACCCCACCGGCCCGTTCGGCGCCAAGGAAGGCGGGTTGTCCATCTCCATGTGCACGGCCCAGGCCTACACCAACGCCATCGCCAACGCCATCGGCGCCTACATCCACGAGTTCCCGTTTACCCCCGACCGGATCCTGGCGGCGATCGAGAAGGGCCGTGCATCGTAGAACGTGATTCGTGGCCACCGGCTGATCACGAACCCCCCAGCACGTGAGACGCCACGCCGCGAGAACCGCCGGACGGCTGGGAGCAAGAAGCCAACGGCCAACTGCCAAGCGCCACAGAGGATTGCCCGATGAAGAAGCTTCGCGACATCACCGTGTTGAGCCTGGAACAGGCCACCGTGCTGCCCTACCTGACCTACCGCCTGGCCCACGACGGGATGCGGGTGATCCGGCTGGAGCACCCGGTATACGGTGACCCCAACCGCAAGGTGGGCGACCGGTTCCTGCCGGGCGAAGACACCATGCGCAGCTACTACGTCGCCATCAACGCCGGCAAGGAAGCCCTGACCCTGAACCTCAAGGATCCGCGAGGCCAGGAACTGCTTCGCGAGCTGCTGGTGAAGCTCGACGTGGACATCTTCGCCACCAACCAGCTGCCGAAGAACTACGGTTCCCTGGGCATCGCCTACGACCTTCTCAAGGAGACCAAGCCCGACCTCATCTGGGTGG
Source organism: Deferrisomatales bacterium (assembly GCA_029211085.1). Lineage (GTDB taxonomy): Bacteria > Desulfobacterota > Deferrisomatia > Deferrisomatales > JARGFW01 > JARGFW01. The sequence goes on from JARGFW010000174.1 coordinate 5,498, forward strand.
GTTTGACCGGGTTCGGTCCCGACTCCAACGAGGCCGCCTACGACCCCATCCTGCAGGCGCGGAGCGGGTTGATGGAACTGACCGGCGAGGCCGGCCAGTCCCCCCAGGTGGCGGGCATTCCGCTGCCGGACATGGGTACCAGCGAACACGCCTACGGGCTGGTGATGCGGGCACTCTACCAGCGCGCCGTCACCGGCAAGGGTAGCCGCATCGACCTGGCGATGATCGACTCCACCGTGAGCTGGCTGACCCAGCCCATCACCATGGCCAAGACCTTCGGCAAGGAGATGACCCGCCGCGGCAACACCCACGAGTTCTTCTCCCCGGTGAGCGTCTACCCCACCCGGGACAGCTACGTCTACATGGCGGTGGGCAACGACATCCAGTGGCAGCGGCTGCTGGGCATCCCGGGGTTCGAGGGGCTGGCCGACGACGCCTACACCACCAACGCCGGGCGCATCGCCCACGTGGAGGCCCTCAACGGGAAGATCTCCGCCATTACCAGCCGTTGGGCCACCGAAGACCTGCTGGCGGCCCTGCGCGAAGGGGTGATCCCGGTGGCCAAGGTGCAGTCGGTTGCCGAGGTGTGCGAGGACGAGGTGGTGCGCGACAAACTGCTGACCAGCACCGACCCCAAGACCGGGTTCACGGTAACCCACGCGCCGCCGCCGTACATGACCCCGTACTTGAAACAACAAGAACGCAAACTATCCTTTCCGCCCCGGTTCGGGGAGCACAACCAGGCGATCTACGGCGACCTGGGTCACAGCGACGAGGACCTGGAACAACTCAAGAGCGCCGGCGTGATCTGAGCCGCCGCACGCCGCCGGATCGCTGCGGGCGGCCCGGCCAGCCGAACTCATTCAGGAGCCGAACATGAACTTCGCACTGACCGAAGAGCAGGAGTTCTTCCGCACCGCCGTGGCCGACACGGTCGACCGGATGATCATGCCCCAGGTGGAGACCATCGACGAAACCGACGAGTTTCCCTGGGAACTCTGGAAGGAGTTCACCTCCCTCGGCTACCTGGGATTGCGCTACCCCGAGGAGTTCGGGGGGATGGATGCGGACCCGGTCACCTGCATGATCTTCTACGAAGAGCTCTCCCGGGGTTCGGTGGGCTTCGCCCAGGCCGTGATCATGAATATCCTGATGGGCACCTACTTTCTCTACCGGTTCGGCAGCCCGGCCATCAAGGAGCGGTGTTTCCTGCCGGCCCTGCGGGGCGAGAAGATCGCCACCATGTGCTTCACCGAAGACCAGTCGGGGTCGGACCTGGCGGCCACGGCCACCACGGCCCGGAAGGTCGACGGGGGGTGGATCCTCAACGGGACCAAGAACTGGATCACCAACGGGCCCATCGCCGATTTCGCCACGGTGGTCGCGACCACCGACCCGGCCCTGGGGATGAAGGGTCTGAACTTCTTCCTGGTGGAAAAGGGCACCGCGGGCTTCAGCCACGGGCAGATCCTGCACAAGGTGGGGGCGAGAGGGCCGGTGACCGGCGAGCTCGTGCTCGAAGACGTCTTCGTCCCCGAGGAGAACCTGCTCGGCGAGGAACTGGGCAAGGGGGGGGCCTACCTGGGGGAGATCCTGGACGAGGTGCGCTGCATGACCGGGGCCATGGCCCTGGGGATCGCCCGCACCGCCTTCGCCGATGGCCTGGAGTACGCCCGCAAACGGGAGGCGTTCGGCAAGCCCATCGGCACCTACCAGTTGATCCGGGCCAAGTTCGCGGACATGGCCACCGAGATGGAGGCCTCCCGGTTGTTGGTGTACCAGGGCGCCTGGCGGCTGGGAGAAGGGCTGCCCACCCGCAAAGTGGCGGCGATGGCCAAGATGTTCGCCACGGAAACGTGCCTCAAGGTGGTCGACGAGGTGACCCGCATCTACGGCGCCAACGGCTTCGCCCAGGAGTACGGTCCCCAGCGCTACTTCCGCGACGCCCGCTTCCTGCTCTACGGAGGGGGCACCCACGAGATCCTGAAGAACTTCCTCGGCCGCGAGATCGTCAGCGGGAGGTGAGGGAGCAGTTCCGAGTCGTGAGTTTCGGGTTATGGGTTCAAGCAACAAGACTCACAACTCAAGACTCACGACCCACCACGCACAACCAGGAGTCCTTCCATGAAGATCGCCGTACTGGTCAAGGAAGTTCCCGACCTGGAGGCCCAGGTCGGCATCGCCGCCGGGGGACAGGCGCTCGACGTCGAGAAGAAGCGGGTCCTGAACTTCTTCGACGAGATCGCCGTGGAGGCTGCGCTGCGGGTCAAACAGGCGCTGGGCGGCGCCGAGGTCTATGCGGTGTCCGCCGGCCACGGTGTCGGCGTCGAGGCCCTGCGACGTGCCCTGGCGATGGGTGCGGACCGGGTGGTGCACATCGACGACCCTGCTCTGCACGGCGCCGGCCCGCTGGTGGTGGCCCGGGCACTGGCGGCCCTGGTCGAACGCGAAGGCTACGACCTGGTGCTCGCCGGCAAGAAATCCACCGACGACGAGGCCGGGCTGGTGGGGCCGATGGTGGCCGAACTGCTGGACATCGCCTGTGTGCAGGGGGTGACCGCACTGGGGGTGGCCGACGGCACCGTCAGCGCCGACCGGGAGACCGAGCGGGGCACCGAGTCGGTCAAGACCTCCCTGCCGGCAGCGGTCACCACGGAAAAGGGCCTCTACGAACCCCGGGTTCCCCAGGTGATGGGGTTGATGAAGGCGATGAAGGCCCAGGTGCCCAAGGTCAGCCTCGCCGATCTGGGTGTCGAGGCCACCGGCTCCCTCCGGGTCCGCGGGTACCAACCGCCCAAAGCCCGTCCCCCGGTCACCATGATCCAAGGGGACACCGCCCAGGTGGTGGCCGAACTGGTCCACCGGTTGCGCGACGAAGCCAAGGTGATTTGAGCGGTCAGCCGTCAGCCGAAAGCTGGAAGCCGATAGCTCAGAAGTGAGAAAGGAAAACATATGGCGATCTGGACGGTATGCGAAGCTCGCGGGAGCGCGTTTCGGGCCACCACCTACGAACTGTTGAGCCGGGCGCGGCAGGTGGCGGCCGCAGCGGGGATCGACTCGGTGGCGGTGGTGATGGGCGCTGACACGGCGCTGGCCGACCAGTTGAACGGCCAGGCCCAGCAGGTGTTGTGCTTGCAGGGTTCGCACCTTGTCGGCGGTGATGCCGGAGTCTGGTCCGCGGCGCTGGCCAGCGCGTGCAAACCGGCACCGCCCCGGCTCGTGTTGTTCGCCGACAGCGACCGCAGCCGGGAGGTGGCGCCGGCGCTGGCGGCGCGGTTGGGGTACGCGGCGCTGGCCAACGGCACCGGCCTGGACTGGGACGCGGACCAGTTCGTGCTCACCCGGCCGGTGTACGGGGGCAAGGCCTACGCCAGTTACGGCACCGGGGACGCCGGCTGCGTGGCGGTGTTCCGGCCCAACAGCTTCTCCACCGAGCCCGGCGACGTCGCCACGACCCAGGTGCGCACGGTGGCGGTGGACCCCGCCCCGAGCAGGGTCAGGGTCGAGGCGCTGCAACCCCGTGCTGGGGGCCAGGTGCCCCTGGGCGAGGCGCAGGTGGTGGTGTGCGGGGGGCGCGGCATGAAGGCCGCGGAGAACCTCGCCCTGCTGGGAGAGTTGGCCAAGGTGCTCGACGGCGCGGTGGGGGTGAGCCGCGCCGTGGTCGATGCCGGTTGGGCCGAGCACAGCGCCCAGGTCGGCAAGTCGGGCAAGACCGTCTCACCGGGGCTGTACATTGTCGCCGGGGTCTCCGGCGCGGTGCACCACACCATGGGCATGGACACCGCCAAGGTGGTGGTGGCGATCAACACCGACCCGAACGCACCGATCTTCCGCTATGCGGACTACGGGGTGGTCGGCAACGCCCTGGAGGTGCTCCCCGCCCTCACCGCGGCGCTCGCCGCCCAAGGCTGAACCGGGAAGACACACGGAGCACGGAGACCGGCCGGGGAGGCACTCCCGGGTCGCCGGAATGGAGATGCCAGCAATGAGCAGTCGGTTTGGAGCCCTGTTCGGCGACATGGGGCAGATGCAGGCCTACCAGTTGGCCCAGTTGCAGTGGACCGTCGGCCATGCCTACCAGGGCAGCCCCTTCTACCGGGAGCGGTTGGCCGCAGCCGGTGTCGGGCCCTCCGACATCCGCAGCCTGGACGATCTGCGCCGCCTGCCGTTCACCACCGCCGACGACCTGCGCCAGGGGTACCCCCTGCCGCTGCTGAGTGTGCCGACGGAACGGGTCGTGCGCATCCACTCCTCGTCTGGGACCACGGGCAAACGCAAGATCCTGGGCTACACCGCCCAGGACATCGCCGACTGGACCCACTTCTTCGCGCGCTGCTACGAGATGGCCGGGGTGGGCCCCGGCGACCGGGTGCAGATCGCAGTGGGCTACGGTCTGTGGACCGCGGGCGCCGGGTTCCAGTCGGGGTGCGAGGCCGCGGGCGCCATGGCCATCCCGGTGGGTCCGGGCAACATGGAGATGCAGCTCGCGTTCCTGGAGGATCTCCACTCCAACGTGCTGTGCTGCACCGCCTCCATGGGGCTGCTGCTGGCCGAAGAGATCCACCGCCGGGGCATGACCGGGCGGATCCACATCCGCTCCGTGATCCAGGGCTCCGAGCGCTGCTCCGAGGCGATGCGCACCCGCATCCAGGAACTCCTGGGTGCCGAGCACGTCTACGACATCACCGGGCTGACCGAGCTGTACGGCCCCGGCACCGGTCTCGACTGCCGCTACCACCAGGGAATCCACTACTGGTCGGACTACTACCTGCTGGAGTTCCTCGACCCGGAGACCCTGCAGCCGGTGGCCGAGGGGGAGATCGGCGAGATGGTGGTGACCACCCTGCGCAAGGAGGCCGCTCCGCTGCTCCGCTACCGCACCCGCGACCTGTGCCGCGCGATCCCCGGCCCCTGTGCCTGCGGGTCGGTGTTCCCGCGCCACGACCGCATCCAGGGGCGCAGCGACGACATGATCATCTACCGCGCGGTCAACATCTACCCGGGGCAGATCGACGAGATGCTCAGCCAGTCGCCGGGGGTGTCGAGCGAGTACCGGGTGGTTTTGGAGCGTCACGACGGCCTCGACCAGATGACCATCGAGGTGGAACGGGATCCCGCAGGGGATGCGGCAGACGACGGGCGGATCCAGCGGGAGTTCGAACAGCTGTTCAAGCGGCAGGTCATGGTCAGTGCGAAGCTCACGGTGTGCGACTACGGCACCTTGCCGCGCACCGAGCGCAAATCGAAACGGATCTTCGACAACCGCTGATGTGGGCGGCGCCGTGCAGCGTCTTGCTGCGGCCGGGTGGGGAACCGGGCCGGCACCTGGACTGCGGGCGTGCCCGCAAGGCACCGGCGCTCTTCCCGGGCAAGGTGCCTCGAAACGTTCATCGAAATGGGTTTTGACCCGAACAACAGGAGCGAGAGATGCAGGTATTGGTGATTGGTGGAGCGGGGGATATGGGGCAGGCCGCCGTTCGGGACCT
>JARGFW010000175.1 GCA_029211085.1 Deferrisomatales bacterium
GGCCGGGGTGCTGTAGGTGTCGCCGGGAAAGCGGGTGGTGAGCCAGGTGCCGCCGTCGGGAACCGACGGCTGCACGGCGCCGGTGGTGGTCAACTGGACAGCCGGCAGGGCGGCGGGGTTCATCGCCGAGTCGAACTGCACCGTGAGCCGGTAATTGGCCACGGCGCTCACGGGGCTCACGTAGTTGGCCTGCACCCGGACCACGGCCGGCGCCACGGTGTCCGCCAGGGTGAGCCCCCCGGTGTTGGCGACCGGGTTGCCCGCCTTGTCGGTGAGCAGTGCCGATGGGCTTACCACCTCGTTGCCGACCACCGTGAAGCCCGCGGTGAGCTCCACCACGGCCTCGGTGAAGTCGCCGTTCCAGGCAATCCGGTTCACTTCCCCGTAGGTTTGGCCCGCGGGCGAGAGGTTCAGGTTCGCCTCCACGCTGTTGTCGGAGAGGGCCGCCCCCCGCATGGGCTCGTTGAACCGGAAGAAGTAACGGTCCCCCACCGACGTGGCCCCGCTGCCGTCCCGGTCGTCGAAGAGAATGGCTGCGAGCAGGGGCGGGGTGCGGTCGATGCCGCTCAGAACCTGGGTTCCGGTGACGGGATTGCCGGCCACGTCGGTCACAAAGGGGCTCGGGACGACCAACTCGTCGCCGAGCACCGTATAGCCGGCGGTCACGGTCACGGTCACCGAGCGGGTATCGGGCGCCCACGCCACGGTGTTGACGCTGCCGTAGCGGGCCCCCCCCGCCGGCCGCAGGAGGGCGTTGGCGTCCTGGGTCTGGTCTTTGACGGCCGCCGCCCGCATGGCCTCGCCGAAGCGGAACACGTAGCGGTCCCCCAGGCTCAGGCTGGCGCTGCCGTCCACGTCTTCCCAGTCGATGCCGGCAAAGGCCGGCGCCACGCGGTCGGCCGTGGGCAGGTTCTGGCTGCCGACGACCGAGTTGCCGGTGCGGTCGGTGAGCCCGGTCGGAGCCACGGTTTCGCCCCCCGCTACCGTGAAGCCCTCGGTCAAGGTCACCACCACCGTGCGGCCGTCGGGCAGCCAGCGGCTCTGGTTGACCGTGCCGTAGATGAGGCCACCAGCGACGGCCAACTTGGCGTTGGCGTCGGTGGTGTCGTCTTGAAGTCCCGACGCCTCCATCTCTTCGGAGAACCGGAAATGCAGTTCGTCGCCGACGGAGTACCCGCCGCTGCCGTCCCGGTCGTCGTAGGCCACCGCCTCGAAGCGGGGCGGCACGTTCTCGGGCAGGTCTTCGAGGAGCCATAGTTCGGGCACCGCCGCCTTGAAAGACGTCGCCGGGTTGTCGTGAATAAACCGGAGCTTGAGATTGCCGTCGGCGTAGGCCGCCGTGGGCAGCGAGAACTCGTACTGGAAGGGGGTCGCGGGCATGGCCATGGAGCCGTGGAGCACCGCCCCCGTGCCGGTGAGCAGGCTCTGGAGGCTGCCGCCGGCGTCGCCGTTGAAGTAACTCACCCGCACCCGGTAGACCTTGGCCGGGTCGAGTCCCGCGTAGTCAAGGATGACTTCCCCATTGTCCCAGGCCATGGTCTTGTCCGGGCTCTTCGTGGCCGGATCCCACTCGTCGGAGAGGGTGCCCTGGGTCAGGGTTGGCAGGGGCAGAGTACCCGCCGTGGTCCCGGCGGTGGCGCTGAAGTTGCGGTAGGCGTGGGGCGTGCCGCTGCCCGTGTCGAAGGGCGCAAAGGTGACGTTATCGCTCACCCGGTTGCCCAGGCCGCCCGCGTTGGCCGTGGGGTGGTAGGGCCCGGTGGCGTCCCCCCACCAGGTCTGAGTCGCGTCGAGGAGCGTGCCGCCCCCGTTTAGAATGCCGTAGCCGCGGTTCTGGAAGAGCTGGTTGTTGGTCGCCGTCGCCCGCGCGGAGTTCACCAGCTCGATGCCGTCACTGAGGTTGGTGGAGATCCGGTTGAAGGCGATGGCGGCGCTGGCGTTCGACTCCAGCCGGATGCCGTCGCCCCGATTGCCCCAGAGGGTGTTGCCGGTGAATACCGGAGCCCCGCCGTAGGCACGCAGGCCGTGGGAGGCGCTGTTGGCGACTTCGGTCTCCGCGATGGCGATGTCGGCGTTCTCCAGGTAGACCGCGGCGCTGTTGGCCGCTCCCGCGTAACGCACCAGAGCCTGTTTGAGGCGGGAGGCGCTCTCAAAAAAGGAGTTGTAGAAGGCGATGCCGTTCCAGTCGCCGTTCACTGGCCAGGTGGCGGTCCCGTTGCCGTTGGTGTCGCCACCGTAGGCGTCGTCCTTCACCGAGGTGAAGGCGATCTTCTCGGCGGCAGTGCCCTCGGCCACCAGAGCGCCGTCCACGCGCACGCCGCTACCGGCGGCAAACTTCAGGGTCACCCCGGGGTCCACGGTGAGGAAGCGGTACGCCGGAATCTCGAGGGTGCCGGTGATCACATAGGTGGATACCTCTTCCGCGGTGCCCTTGCCCCACACCGGCAGGTGCTTGTCCGCGCCGATATCGCCGCCGAACACAGCGATGAGATTGCGGGTATTGGGCGCGAGCAGGTTGGTGGCGTCGGGCAGGGCGCAAGCGGGCACCTGGAGCGAGGTGCGGTTGCCGGTGATGGTGTTCCCGGTGAGCGGCGGCGCCGCCCGGTAGTCCGTGAAGATGACGCCCCAGTCCCGGTTGTCGGCGATGGTATTGGCGTCGATCGTGGGCGTGGCGTACTGGCTGTAGACGCCGTTCTGGTTGCCGGTGATTGTATTGCCCCGGTCCGCCGGGCTCGAAGCCCCGTAGTGGTGGAGGCCGTTGCCGCCGTGGTCGGCGACGGTGTTGCCCTGGAGAAGCGGCGAACCGTTGTAGGTATAGACCCCGTGGGAGGAGCCGTCCGTAATCTGGCTCGACAGGACCTGGGCATTGGACTGGAAGAGGTGCACGCTGCCCTGGCTCGACGACCCGCCGAAGCGCACTGCCACCTGCTCCAGGCGCGAGGTGGGCGAGTTCTCCAGGTACACCCGGTCCCAGTAGCCGGGGGTGCCGGCCGTGGCCGACCCGTCGCCGTTGGAATCCCCGCCGGCGGTGTCGTCGGTCCACGCGGTAAAGACCACGGGATTGCCCGCCGTGCCCACCGCGAGGAGGGTTCCCTGGACCACCAGGGCGCGGCTCTGTTCGAACTTGAGCACCGCCCCGGGGCCGAGGGTGAGGGTGGTACCTGCCGGCACGGTGAGTCCCGCCAGCCGGTACACGCCCGCGCCCAGGGCGGTCTCGGTCGGCAGCGTCCCACTCAGGGCCACCACCTGGTTGGGGGCGCCCGTGGGTGTGATCGACGCGGTCGTGCCCGGGCTCTCATTGGGGACACCGTCCACCACCGCGAGCTTGAAGGTGTAGCCCACCCCGGCGGTGAGCCCGCCCTCGTGGTGGTTGCGCGCGGTGCGGCCCAGCCGGCGCGGCTGGCCGTTGTCGTACGCCGGAGGGTTGTTGCCAAAGAGGGCGCCGTTCGCGGAGATGTACAGGAGCTGGTCTACCAGGTCCCCCGCGGTGTTGGCGCTGCCGGTCCAGGAGAGGAACACCGAGGGGCTGCCGCCGGCCACCTGGGTCGCGGCCGCGACCAGGTTCGTCACGTCCTCGGGGGGGGTCGTGTCGGTCGCGCCGCTGGCGCGGACCGGGCCGAAGGTGCCCGAGTCAGCGGTGTTGCCGGCCCGGTCCAGGGTCCGCACCCGGTAGTGATAATCCGTGTCTGCGAGCACCGTGAGATCGTCGAAGCGGGAAGCGCCCGCCGCGAGCTGTCCCACCTGGGTGAAGGCGGCAAGTGGCCCCGGCGCCCGATAGACTGCGTAGCCCACCACGTCCCCGGCACCCGTGCCGTCGTCGGCCGAGGGCAGCCAGGTGAGGCGCATGGTCCCGGCGGCGCCGCTCAGCCCCTGGACGAAGAGCCCCGTGATCGGTTGGGGCGCAGCCCCATCTACCGTCACCAGAGCCTCTTCCGGCGCCAGCGCCTGGTTGCCGCTGCGGTCGGTGGCTCGCGCCATCAGGGAGTACTCGCCGCTCGCCTGCGCTGACCAGCGATAGGACCAGGTCCCGTCGGAGGTCAAGACCGTCACCGGCACCCAGTTTCGTTCGCCGGTAGCGAGCCGGATGCCCACTTCCACCCCGTGGAGGCCCGAGTCCGGGTCCGCGGCGGTTCCCGAGATGTTTCGCGTCTCGCTTCGCAGGATCTCGCCGGAACCCGGCGCAGCCAGGTGCACCACCGGCGCGGTCTGATCCAGGACCGCATTCCTCACCAGGAACAGCCCCGAGACCACGGCCCGCAAGCCCGAGACGGCGTTCAGGTGGAGCGCCAGGGTCTCGCCGGCGACCGCGGTGGCGGGCACCGGATAGGCGTAGGGCACCGGGCTGCCGGTCGGCAGGCTCAACGCGCCGTGGAGCACCTCCCCGTTGGTGGCGGTCAGGGTCTGGACCCCGCCCCCCGCGTCGTTATTCAGGTACGTAACCAGCAACCGATAACTGGCCGTGGGCGCCAGGCCCACGTACTCGGCCACGAGCTGCTTGGGGTCGATGCTGTAGGCAAACGACTGGGCCGGAGCGGTGCCCCACTCGGTGGAGGCGAGCCCGGTCACGTAGGGGCTGGCGATCCCGTACCCGCTGTGGGCGCTTCCGCCCGCGTCGTAGAAGGAGTACTCGGAGCCGTCGGTCAGGAAATCCGTCGCCGCCATGTTGGCGGTGACTTCGTCGCCGGTACCTGGGCCGCTGCCGCCGGGGCCGTCGGCGGCGCCCCACCAGGTGCCCGTGGCTGCCACCGCCCCGGTCGAGCTCGAGCGCACCCCGTAGCCGGTGTTGCCAAAGATCTCCGCGCCACTCACCGTCAGCACCCCCTGGTGGGCCACGGCGATGCCGTCCCCCTGGTTGGCGTAGATGCGCCCGCCGCTGACCGCCGTCGTCCCGGTGCTCTCCAGGTTCACCCCGTTCCAACGGTTGGCGTAGAGTTCGTTTCCGGTCAGGGTCAGGTTCGACTGGTAGCCCCGTACCCCGGAGGTCGAGGAGTGGGCGATCTCACTGTCGACGAGGGCCAGATCGGTCTGGTAGGCGTACACCGCCGCGTTGTTGGCGCTGCCGCCGTAGCGCACCACCACCTGCTCCAGCCGGCAGCCCGCGTCGGTGGCCAGGTTCGAGAAGCTGATCCCCCGCCAGTCGCCGTTAGCCGGCGCGCTGGCCGTGCCGTCCAGGTTCAAATCCCCCCCGTAGCCGTCGTCCCGCCAGGAGGTGAACGCCACCGGGGCCGCCGCCGTGCCCACCGCCCAGAGCGCTCCATCCACGTCCAGCCCGGCGCCGCCGGAGAACTTCACCACCACCCTCGGGTCCACGGTGAGCGTCACCCCGGCGTTGACCGTCAAAATGCCGTCGATCTGGTAAACCCCCAGTTCGTGGTCGGTACCCGCATCGAGCACTTCCAGCCGCAGGTCCGCCGCCCGCGCCATGCCCCGGATCCACAGGGCATTGATCTGGTTGGGCGCCAGGACGTTGCCGTCGCCGGAGTTCGGCACCACGCTCGCCGGCAGCATGGCCCCGCGCAGGTTGCCGGTGATGGTGTTGCCGGTGATCACCGGGGCGTTGCGCGCGTCGAGGTGGTAGAGCCCCCACTCCCGATTGTCGGCAATGGTGTTGCCCTCGACCGTGGGCGTGGCGTACTGGCTGTAGATACCGCTTTGGTTGCCGCTGACCGTGTTGCCCCGGTCCACCGGACTGGACGCCCCGTAGTGGTAGAGCCCGTGGGCGGCGTTGCCGGTTACCGTGTTGCCCGTGAGCAGCGGGGAGCTCTGGTAGGTATAGATGCCGTGGGAGCTGCCGTCCCGCACCACGCTGTCCACTACCGCCACGTTCGCCTGGTAGAGGTAGATCGAGCCCTGGTTGCCGCTGCCCCCGTAACGCACCTCCACCTGCTCTAGGCGGGTGAGGAAGTCGATCACCGAGTCCGCGAAATCCAGCCGCCCCCAGTCCCCGGGTGCTCCGGTGCTCGCCCCGCCGCCGTTGGTGTCCCCGCCCACCGTGTCGTCCCGGTAGGAGGTGAAGACGATCTTCTGTCCTTCCGTCCCCACCGCGGCGAGGGCGCCGTTGACGTCGATGGTCGCCCCTCCGCCCACCTTCCACACCACCCCTGGTGCCACGGTGAGCTTCACCCCCGTGGCGACGTTGGCGTTGCCACTCACCTGGTAGTAGGCGGTGTTCGCCGGTAGGGCCGGCAGGGTGAGGTTGCGGGTCAGGGTATTGCCGTAGAACTCGATCTGGTCGTTGGCGTTGCCGGTCAGGGTGTTGCCGGCGGCGGCATTGGGCAGGGACGAGAACGGCAGCCGCACGGGTTTGGCGTTGCCGGTCACCGTGTTGCCGGTGAGCTCCCCGGCGGCGCGGGCGTCGACGTGGTAGATGCCGTAGGCGGCGTTGTCGGCAATGGTGTTGGCGTCGATGACCGGCGTGGCGTACTGGCTGTAGATGCCGTTCTGGTTGCGCTCGATGGCGTTGCCCCGGTCCACCGGGCTGAAAGCCCCGTAGTGGCGAAGGCCGTCGCCACCATTGTCGGCGAGGGTGTTGCCCTGGAGAAGCGGCGAGCAGTTGTAGGTGTAGATGCCGTGGGAGGAGCCTTCCTCGATCCGGCTCGCCAGTACCGGGACGGCGGACTGGTTGAGGTGGACGCTGCCCTGGCTCGACGACCCGCCGTAGCGCACCACCACCTGCTCCAGGCGGGACGCCGCCGCGTTCTCGAAGTAGAGCCGGTCCCAGTAGCCTCGGGTGCCGGCCGTGGTCGCGCCGTCGCCGTTGGAATCGCCGCCGAAGACGTCGTCGGTCCAGGCGGTGAAGGCTACGGGACTGCCCGCTGTGCCCACGGCCTGGAGGCCGCCGCGCACGGTGAGCCCAGTGCCCGCGCCGAACTTCACGATCACCCCAGGGGCGATGGTAAGTGTCACCCCGGCGTTGACGGTGACCGTGCCGGTCACCCGGTACACGCCTGCCGCCCAGGTGGTGTCGGCGGCCAGCGCCCCGGAGACGGTGGTGACCGCCGTCGCGCGCGGGGTGGCGGAGACCACCACGCCGGTGCTGGTGTTGGCGGGGTTGGCGGTGTCGTTAACGCGCAGGCGGAACTGGTAGGGGGTGTCGTTGGTCAGGCCCGCGACGAGACGGAAATTCGCCTCTTTGCCCAGGCTCGTTGCCGTGCCCCAGGTGGCGCCGGCGTCTGCCGAGACGTCCAGGAACTGGTCGAGCAGGTCCCGCGCGGTATCCAGACTGCGGGTCCAGCGCAGATAGACGAAGCCGTTGCCCGGGGTGGCCGTGAGTCCGGTGACCTCTTCCGGCGGCGTGGCGTCGGGGACGGTGTTGTTGATGGAGATGACCGGCCCGTAGACCGCCGAGGTCGTGCGGTTGCCCGCCTGGTCCGCGGCCACCACTCGGTAATAATAGAGGGTGGCGTCCACGGTCGTGGCGTCAGCAATGGTGCCGACCCCGGCGGCTGCGCTGCCCACCAGCGCAAAGGGTCCGCCGGCTGTGGTGCCGCGCTCCACGGTGTAGCCGGTGACGTCGTTTGCCCCGGCGCCGTCGTCGACCGAGAGGGTCCAGTAGAGGCTCACGCTGCCACCGGCATCCGCCTCTGTGTCGGTGGTCGAGAGGCCGGTGGCTGCGGCCGGCGGGGTCTGGTTGACCACCGCCGCCACCCCGGCCCCGGGCGCTTCTCGATTGCCCACCCGGTCGGTGGCCCGGCTCGTCAGGGTTACCGACCCGTCGGCCGGCAGGGTCCACCGGTAGGTCCAGCGGCCGTCGCTGCCGAACGCCGTCACCGGCCGCCAGGTCGGGCCGGCGCCGGTATCCACACCCACCTCCACGCTCGCCACGCCGCTGCCAGCGCCGTCGCTCGCTGTCCCCGCTACCTCGACCAATCCGCCGGTCAGGTGCGCCCCGGCCGCCGGGAACGTCACCGACGATACCGGCGCAGCGCTGTCCCCCGCCGTCTGCTCTTCCACCAGCCATACCTGGGAGACCGCCGCCCGGTAGCCGTTGTCGCGCACGAATTGAAGGCGCAGGGTTCCGGCTCCGTAGGCGGCCGGGGGCAGAGCGTAGGGGTATTGCACCGGCGTGGTTGCCGGCACGGCCTGCCGCCCGTGGATGGCCTGGTCGTTGCCGTCCACCAGGCGCTGGAGGTTGCCCCCAATGCCCGCGGTGTCGTCGTTGTTGAGATACGTGACGTAGAGGTCGTAGCGCTTGGCCGGCTCCAGCACCGGGTAGTCCAGGATCACCCGCTCCAGGTCGTAGAGTACCCGGGTCGGTGCGCTCGTCCCCCACTCGGTGCTGTCGGTGCCCTGCGTTGCCACCGCGGCCAGCGGCCCTTCGCTGGTATTGGGACCGGCGTTGAAGTAACCAAAGGACGACCCGGTGGTGAGGAAAGCGCTGGCCGTGACATTGGCGGTGACCTCGTCGCCGGTGCCCGGGCCGCTGCCTCCGGGGCCGTCGGCCGCGCCCCACCAGGTGCCCGTGGCTGCCACCGCCCCGGTCGAGCTCGAGCGCACCCCGTAGCCGGTGTTGCCAAAGATCTCCGCGCCACTCACCGTCAGCACCCCCTGGTGGGCCACGGCGATGCCGTCCCCCTGGTTGGCGTAGATGCGCCCGCCGCTGACCGCCGTCGTCCCGGTGCTCTCCAGGTTCACCCCGTTCCAACGGTTGGCGTAGAGTTCGTTTCCGGTCAGGGTCAGGTTCGACTGGTAGCCCCGTACCCCGGAGGTCGAGGAGTGGGCGATCTCACTGTCGACGAGGGCCAGATCGGTCTGGTAGGCGTACACCGCCGCGTTGTTGGCGCTGCCGCCGTAGCGCACCACCACCTGCTCCAGCCGGCAGCCCGCGTCGGTGGCCAGGTTCGAGAAGCTGATCCCCCGCCAGTCGCCGTTAGCCGGCGCGCTGGCCGTGCCGTCCAGGTTCAAATCCCCCCCGTAGCCGTCGTCCCGCCAGGAGGTGAACGCCACCGGGGCCGCCGCCGTGCCCACCGCCCAGAGCGCTCCATCCACGTCCAGCCCGGCGCCGCCGGAGAACTTCACCACCACCCTCGGGTCCACGGTGAGCGTCACCCCGGCGTTGACCGTCAAAATGCCGTCGATCTGGTAAACCCCCAGTTCGTGGTCGGTACCCGCATCGAGCACTTCCAGCCGCAGGTCCGCCGCCCGCGCCATGCCCCGGATCCACAGGGCATTGATCTGGTTGGGCGCCAGGACGTTGCCGTCGCCGGAGTTCGGCACCACGCTCGCCGGCAGCATGGCCCCGCGCAGGTTGCCGGTGATGGTGTTGCCGGTGATCACCGGGGCGTTGCGCGCGTCGAGGTGGTAGAGCCCCCACTCCCGATTGTCGGCAATGGTGTTGCCCTCGACCGTGGGCGTGGCGTACTGGCTGTAGATACCGCTTTGGTTGCCGCTGACCGTGTTGCCCCGGTCCACCGGACTGGACGCCCCGTAGTGGTAGAGCCCGTGGGCGGCGTTGCCGGTTACCGTGTTGCCCGTGAGCAGCGGGGAGCTCTGGTAGGTATAGATGCCGTGGGAGCTGCCGTCCCGCACCACGCTGTCCACTACCGCCACGTTCGCCTGGTAGAGGTAGATCGAGCCCTGGTTGCCGCTGCCCCCGTAACGCACCTCCACCTGCTCTAGGCGGGTGAGGAAGTCGATCACCGAGTCCGCGAAATCCAGCCGCCCCCAGTCCCCGGGTGCTCCGGTGCTCGCCCCGCCGCCGTTGGTGTCCCCGCCCACCGTGTCGTCCCGGTAGGAGGTGAAGACGATCGGCTCCGTATCACTCCCAACCGCGTAGAGCACCCCCTGGTTGACCGAGATACCGGCTCCGGCCTGGAACTTGACCACGGTCCCCGGCTGTACCGTGAGGGTAACCCCGCTGACCACGGTGATCATGGCGGTAACCAAGTGTACGTCGGAAGCGGTCCAGGTGGTGTTGCTCGTGATGTTCGCGCTCTCGATGATGGTGGCGCCGGCGGTTGCCGTCTGAAGCAGGAGTACAACCCACAAGGCCGGACAGATTCTTCTCCACATGGTCAACCCTCGCATCAGCGCTGTCGAACACTTCCCGAGTTTCTTCCGAGGCATAGGTCCAATCGCAAAAAGCTCTCCGCTGGCCCCTTTGGCGCTTCCTGTGCTGCGCGGTACGCGCCCTTCCGGGGACAGCGAGTAAGGTGGCGGGAGCCGGGAGGACTCCGGTCAGCGGGGCAAGCCCCCCTGTACCCGTCCGCCCGCGGAGCTGCCCCGCTCTTGCCCAGAGCCCATTTCATCACG
Organism: Deferrisomatales bacterium; assembly: GCA_029211085.1. Classification (GTDB taxonomy): domain Bacteria; phylum Desulfobacterota; class Deferrisomatia; order Deferrisomatales; family JARGFW01; genus JARGFW01. Next base: position 10,249 of record JARGFW010000175.1, read on the forward strand.
CAGTCTGAGGGGCTGAGGGCAAAGCAATGAGGTACGTCGCAGGGGGAATCGGAGAAAGGAGGGGAACCTTCGCAGTGGGTAGGGGTGAGGCTGGGAGTTCCACACCACCCGCCGCCAGAACGGCAGCCCCCGGGGGATAACCCGGCAGTACGTACACTGCAAGGCTGCGTCTTGCCGAGCCCGGGAACCTTTCCCCGGTGGTTCTCGACCACGGGGGAACCCGCTTCCATACGCAATGCACCACGGCGGGTCACTATCGAATTTCGTTGCATGGCTGCGGTTAAACCTCTTCGTCCACGAGGTCCCACACCAAAGGGTTGGAGTATCCAGCCGACACCCAACCGACTGTACAGGGAAAACCTCCGTGCTGCGCCAGGGTTCTACGATCGACCGTCGGAGCAGGCGATCACCGCGCAATCACGGGGCAATCAGCCTTTGTGATGAATGATGCTATTCATTCCGAGAGACTTGTGGCGGCCCCTTTTCCTGCCACCACTGGGTAGGCTGCATCGTTTGTAGGAAACATGAAACCATTGGCAACTTGATTTCCCAAGCACGCCGTGTCGTTGCGCTACCACCCAACACCACATACTTTACTGACCTGGTGCAATAAGTCCATAGAATTCTCTGTGAGCAGGAAAACCGCATTTCCATCATTTTTGTGCATGATTTCACTAGTGTCCAAAATGCGACTTATCACAAGGTCTGAGAGGCTGATTTGACGGGG
>JARGFW010000464.1 GCA_029211085.1 Deferrisomatales bacterium
GAGGTAGCAGAAGCCCCGGGCCATGGGGAGGTAGGTCACGTCCGAGCACCACACCTGCCCGGCCTCTGTGATGTCCATCCCCCGCAGGAGGTAGGGGTAGACTCTATGGCCGGGGGCGGGCTTGGAGAGCCTGCGCTTGGGATAGAGCGCCTCCATCCCCATCTTCCGCATGAGGGTGGCCACATGCCCGCGGCCCACGACGAAGCCGCGGTCGAGGAGTTCGCCTCGTATCCGCCTGATCCCGTAGAAGGGGAACTCGAGATGGATCTCATCCATGGCGGCCAAAAGGGCCAGATCCCGCTCGCTGGTCGGAACGGGCTCGTAGTACACGCTCGAACGGGAGAGGTCGAGGAGTTCGGCCTGCCTTTTCACGGGTAGAGGTTGCGTCCTGTCGATCATCGCTGTGCGCTCCGGCCGCCTATGCGACCGAGCGCAGAGGACAAAAAATCGTTCTCCATAGTAAGCTCGCCGATCTTGGCGTTAAGTTCGGTGATACTCGGCCCCTCCTCCGTGGCCTTCTCGTTCTCTCCGAAGACGGCTGGAGCTCCCTCCAGGAGCTGCCGCTTCCACTTCGTGATCTGGTTGGGGTGGACGTCGTAGCGCTCGGCGGTCTGGATGAGGGGTTCCTCGCCCCGGATGGCTTCCAGGGCCACCTTGGCCTTGAACGCCGGTGAGTGGTTGCGTCTCGGTCTTCTTGGCATCGTTGCTGCTCCTCCGTGGTCGTGTGCCAGGGAGCAGTATCACCTATCGGGCTGTCCAGTTTTTCCCGGCCACTTCTGCCTGACAATGGCACGTATGACTCGAACACAGATATCTCTCGAAGACGAGCAGTATCGGTTCTTGAAGCGCGAAGCCGCCAGGCGGGAGCTCAGCCTGTCGTCGGTGCTTAGGAAGTTGATAGACGCGCGGATGCGCGAAATGGTGGCTGACAGCACCAGCATCATGTCGATGAAGGGTATCTTCAGCGACGGCCGGCCTACCGGCCAGGAGCATGACCTCGTCCTGTACGAAGACCTGGCGAGGCGGAAGACGAAACAGGTAGCGGGCTGAAGGTGGACCGGGTCTTCGTCGATACGTCTGCCTGGTATGAGTTCGCCGATCAGCGAGCGGCCGCGCACGAGGTGGTATCCGCACTGATCGACGAGCACCGCGGTCGGATGATTACCAGCACCTTCGTCCTCGCCGAACTCACGGCGCTGGTGGTGGCCCGCTTCGATCATCGCCTGGCGGTGACCGTGGATGACAGTATCCGCGGGTCCTCCGACGTGGAGCTTCTACACCCCGTCGCCGCAGAAGAGGAAGAGGCCTGGGATCTCTTCCGCGCCAGGCCCGACAAGAGCTACTCGCTCACCGATTGCCTCAGTTTCGTCATCATGAGGCGAACCGGCGTGGACACAGCGTTGAGCGCGGACCAGCACTTCAAGCAGGAGGGCTTCCAGACCCTACCCCTGACGCCGGCGTCAAGAATGTGAGGTTGTCGCGTCAGCCCGGTCGACGTCAGCCCGGTCGACGTCAGTCCGCGTCGTCAGCCGGTTGCCCCCCGCTTCCATCGCCAGATCCCCAGGCCCA
>JARGFW010000176.1 GCA_029211085.1 Deferrisomatales bacterium
CCCTTGGAGGAGTTCGGTCACGGCCGCTACCCCAACGTTCTCACCTCCATGCAGTTCGAGCGTCTGGCCAGCCGCTCCGGCCCCACCGAGGGCATGGTGGCGCGACTCTCCGACGGCAAGAAGCCGGCCAAGGTGGCCTGGCTCCAGTGCATCGGTTCCCGGGACCAGGAACACCCCTACTGCTCGTCGATCTGCTGCATGATCGCCACCAAGCAGGCGATGCTGGCCAAACAGCGCCTGGACGAGGTGGACTGCCGGGTGTTCGTGATGGACGAGCGGGCGTTCAACAAGGAGTACACCAAGTACTACAACAAGGCGATGGACACCCACGGGGTGTGTTACACCCGCTGCCGGGTGTCGGCAATCCGCGAGGACCCGAAGACCCGCGACCTGTTCCTGCGCTACCCCGACGCCGACGGCAACCTTATCGAGGAGCGTTACGGCATGGTGGTGCTGGCGGTGGGGCTACAGCCCCCGGCGCGTTCGGCGGAACTGGCGCGGCTGATGAACATCGAACTCAACGCTCACGGCTTCTGCGAGACCGACAAGTTCCAGCCCTTACAGACCAGCCAACCGGGGGTGTACGTGGCCGGCGCGTTCCAGTCGCCGAAGGAGATCGCCGAGACCGTGTTCGACGCCGCTGGCGCCGCCGGCGAGGTGATGCGGGTGCTGCACGACACCCTCGGAGGCCAGCCGGCACCCCGGGAGTATCCCTTCCTGGGCCGCACCGAGGGCTTCCCCGCGGAGCGCGACCTGGGCGCCGAGGCCGTGCGCACCGGGGTGTTCCTGTGCGAGTGCGGGCCGGTGGTGGCCCAGAGCCTGGACCTAGGAGACGTGGCGGCCTTCGCCGCCAGCCTGCCCGGGGTGGCCCACGTGGGCACCCTGGAACTGGGGTGTTTCCCCGAGGGGATCGAGCAACTGCAGCAGACCATCACCGGCAAGGCTCTCAACCGGGTAGTGGTGGCAGCCTGTAGCCCGCGCACCCATGAAGCCCTGTTCCAGCGTGCGGTGCGCGGCGCCGGTCTGAACCCCTACCTGTTCGAAATGGTCAACCTGCGCGAGTACTGCGCCTGGGTGCACGACCGGGAGCCCGCCGCGGCCACCCGCAAGGCGCGGGAGTTGGTGCGCTTGGCGGTGCTGCGCGCGGCACGCCTGGAGCCGGTACGGCGCATTCCCATCGAGCCGCACCGCAGTGCCCTGGTGGTCGGCGGCGGGGTGGCCGGTATGACCGCCGCGCTCACCGTGGCCGACGCCGGGTTCGACGTCACCCTGGTGGAGCGCGAGGAGGCGTTGGGAGGCAACCTGCGCCACATCTACTATCTGGCCGAGGGGCTCAATCCCCAGCGCCTGCTGCGGGATCTCATCAACCGGGTCGCCGGCCACCACCGCATCGACGTGGTCACTCGCAGCGAGCTGGTCGGGACCGGCGGTTCCATCGGCCGCTTCACGACGGCACTGCGCACGGTCGGCAACGGTGACGACACCCAGAGCGTGGCGCACGGTGTCACCATCATCGCCACCGGGGGCAGGGAGGGTACCGCCCGGGCGGCCCTGCACGGTGACGACGAGCGGGTGGTGACCCAGTTGGAGTTGGAGGACTGGATCGCCCACCAACCCGAACGGGTCGCCCAGTTGCGGCAGGTGGTGATGATCCAGTGCGTACAGCCGGCGGAGGCCGAGCACTTTTACTGCTCCCGCACCTGCTGCACCAACACCATGAAGAACGCCCTGCGCATCAAACTGCTCAACCCGGAGTGCCAGGTGACCGTGCTGTACAAGGACATCATCACCTACGGGTTCCGGGAACAGTTCTACACCGAGGCCCGCCGCAAGGGGGTGGTGTTCGTGCGCTACACCGACGAAACCCGCCCGGAAATCAGCTCGGACAACGGCAAACTGAGCATCGAGGTGGTTGATCCCACCCTGGACCGCACCTACCGCCTGGAGCCCGATCTGGTGGCCCTGAGCATGTCCATCGTGCCCGCCGACGGCACCCGTGAACTGGCCGGAACCCTGAAGCTGCCCCTGTCCAGCGAGGGCTTCTTCTTGGAAGCCGACTTGAAGATGCGCCCCATGGACTTCATCAGCGAGGGGGTATTCCTGGCGGGCATGGCCCACTATCCGCGCTTCGTAGAGGAGGCCATCGCCAGCGCCCAGGCTGCCGCCGGGCGCGCCCTGACGGTGCTGAGCATGGACCCCTTCTATGTCGGCGGGGTGATCGCCGAGGTGGACGGCTCCAAGTGCGTGGGGTGTCTCACCTGCGTGCGCACCTGTCCGTTCCAGATCCCCTATCTGCGCTACGAAGAGGCCGGAGTGGGCGGGCTCGGCGGGCGGGCCTGGGTCGACCCGGCCCTGTGCCAGGGCTGTGGGACCTGCACCGGCGAGTGCCCCGCGGTGGCGATCCAGCTGCACCACTACCGCGATGACCAGGTGGCCACCGGGGGCTTGGGAGCCTGGCACTCGGCGTCAGCGACACCACAAGGGGCCCGCCCTCCGATCGAGGACCTGTGATGGCCGAACAGACCGTGACGCAGGCTGCGCCGTTCGAGCCCGAGCTCACCGCTTTCACGTGCGGGTACTGCGCCTACATGTCGGGAGACACGGCAGGGGCGCTGCGCATCCAGTACCCGGCCAACGTCAAGGTGATCCGCCTCCCGTGCACGGGGAAGACCGATGCCCGCTACCTGATGGAGGCGTTCGAGCAGGGCGCCGACGGGGTCTACATCCTCGCCTGCCCGATCGGCAACTGCCACCACGTGCGCGGCAACGAGCGGGCCAAGGCCCGGGTGGATCGCACCAAGAAGTTGCTGGACCAGGTGGGCCTGGGGGGCGAGCGCCTGGACATCTTTTTCCTCTCCGGAGGCATGGGCGAGAGCTTCGCCGTCGCCGCCCGGGAGATGACCGAACGGGTGCGCAGGTTGGGGCCGAGCCCGATTCGCAACGGCAACGGCCGAGGCAAGGGCAACGGCGTTTTTGGACAGGATTGACAGGATGCACAGGATGGAAATCCAACGGCTTGGTCGGGGTGGGTTTCGATCCGTGTGATCCTGTCGGAAGAAAGGTTTTCCGGTCTTGAAGGCAAGGGCCTTTCTTGGACGGGATCACACGGATCGCACGGATTTTTGAAATCGAGGACTCAGGTCTTGAAGTTCCAATCCTGTTAATCCTGTAAATCCTGTAGATCCTGTCAAAAAGGGGTTTTGGGGGCTTAACGAGGTGACGCGATGATCGTCGGGGAACAGAAGCCACTGGATGAGATCAAGCAGTCCCTGGGGGACGCGGAGAAGGTGCTGGTGGCAGGGTGCGGCACCTGCGTCACCGTCTGCCTGGCGGGCGGCGAGAAGGAGGCGCAGTTGCTGTCGTCTGCCCTGCGGGTGGCAAGCCGGGTGGACGGTGCCCCGCGGGAGGTGACCGATCACACGGTGCAGCGACAGTGCGAGTGGGAGTACCTGGATGAGATCGCCGCAGCCGTCGGGCGGGTCGATGCGGTGGTGTCCCTGGCCTGCGGCATCGGCGTGCAGGCGATGGCCAAGTACTTCCCAGACTCCTGGGTGGTGCCGGGGTTGAACACCACGTTCCTCGGCCTGCCCGAGGCACAGGGGGTGTGGACCGAGCAGTGCCAGGCCTGCGGCAACTGCGTGCTCGCCACCACGGGAGGGATCTGCCCCATCGCCCGCTGCTCCAAACAACTGCAGAACGGCCCCTGCGGCGGGTCCGAGAACGGCCTGTGCGAGGTGAAGCGGGTCAAGCGGGACCAGGGGGTCCCGGTGCTGGTGGATGGGCCCCGGGGTCGCAAGGTGCCGGCCACCGAAGACGTGGACTGCGCCTGGCACCAGATCCATGAGCGGCTGAAACAGACGTCGCGCCTGGAGCAGATCATGGGCTACGAACCCCCCAAGGACTGGTCCACCTCCCGCGACGGCGGCCCCCGGCGCATCGTGCGCGAGGATCTGCTGCTGCTGGATGAGGAGTGAGGAATGCAAGGCAAGGGCAAAGGCGTTTTTGGACGGGATTGACAGGATCAGCAGGATGGAAGGTCACAGGTGATATTTGAACGGGATCACACATGTCGCCCGCATCTTCAAGATCAAAGGTTGTGGGGTTGCAGTTCCAATCCCGTAGATCCTGTTAATCCTGTCTAGAGAGAAAGCTCTTGCTCCTGAAGTTGGTTTTCCACACAGGGTGACGCCATGCGCGAAGCGAACTCCAACGGATACAAGTCGGGCAGCAATCTAGAAAGGGTGCTCGCCGCCGGGCACTTTGCGGTGACCGGGGAACTGGGGCCGCCCCAGAGCGCCGACGCCGACCACATCCGCCAGAAGGTGGGCTACCTCAAGGGGGTGGTCGACGCGGTCAACGTCACCGACAACCAGACTGCGGTGGTGCGCATGTCCAGCCTCGGTGCCTCGGCCATCGCGGTGCAGGAGGGACTGGAGCCGGTGATGCAGATGACCTGCCGCGACCGCAACCGGTTGGCGATGCAGGCCGACTTCCTCAGCGCCCACGCCCTGGGGGTGCGCAACATGCTGGCCCTGTCCGGGGACCACCAGTCCTTCGGCAACCACCCCACGGCCAAGAACGTGCACGACCTGGATTCGGTGCAGCAACTGCGCATGCTGCGCGACCTGCGCGACGAGAAGAAGTTCCAGTGTGGGGACGCGATCAAGAGCCACGAGCCGCGCTTCTTCATCGGTGCGGCGGCCGCGCCCGAGGCCCACCCGGTGGAGTGGCGTCCCCACCGCCTGGCCAAGAAGGCCGCAGCCGGCGCCGACTTCGTGCAGACCCAGCTGGTCTACAACCTGCCCGCGTTCAAGGTCTACATGGAAGAGGTGCGCAAGCTGCGGGTGCACGAGAAGGTAGCGATCCTGGTGGGCGTGGGCCCCCTCAAGGGGCCGGCCATGGCCAAGTACATGCGCGATTTCGTCCCCGGTATCACCGTGCCGGACCACGTGATCGAGCGCATCAGCGCGGCGGCCGACGGGATCCCCGAGGAGGAGAAGGCGGAGCGCCAGAAAGCCTGGCGAGCCGAGGGCCTGAAGATGTGCATCGAGATGATCCAGGAGCTGCGGGAGATCGAAGGCGTCGCCGGGGCCCACGTGATGGCGATCGAGTGGGAGGAGGCGGTCAAGCCCATCGTCGAAGGTGCGGGTCTGCTTCCTCGGCCGGTGGTCTGAAGCGAGTCAGGACCAGACGGAAAGGCAAAGACAAAGAGAGTTTGGACAGGATCGCACGGATCACACGGATTTGAGGGCGAGGTTCTATCCGGGGTGGTTCTTCATCTGTGAGATCTGTGTGATCCCGTCCGAGAGAAAAGGGTTTCAGGGTTTCGGGTTTCCATCCTGTACGTCCTGTTAATTCTGTCATAAGAGGTTCTCAAGGGGTTCTCGATGGAACAGCACACAGAGATTCAACCCGTTGCCTCGCCCACCGTGCTGAAGTCTGGCCTGGCTCGGGAGATCGAACGGCGTACTGGGGAGAACGCGTTCCTCTGCTACCAGTGCGTGCGCTGTTCCAGCGGTTGCCCGGTGACCGATTTCTATGACTACAACCCAAACCAGGTGATGCGCCTGGTGCAGATCGGCGACGACGATACGGCCCTGGGGTCGAAGACGCCATGGCTGTGCGCGTCGTGTCTCACCTGCTCCACCCGTTGTCCCCAGGGGATCGACATTGCCCGGGTCATGGAGGCTCTGACCCAGGTGGCCCAGGAGCGGGGCGTGCCGTGCCCCGTCCCCCGAGTGCCCCTGTTCAACAAGATCTTCCTCAAGGATGCCAAGCTGTTCGGCCGGGTCTACGAGCTGGGCCTGGTGGGCTCCATGAACCTGTTCTCCGGCGCCCTCATGGCGGATATGGATCTGGGTCTGGAGATGTTCAAGAAGGCCAAGCTGGCACTGCTCCCCACCTTTTCCCGTTCCCACCCGGAGCGGCAGCTGGATCGCAAACCCACCGCGAAACAGGTGGGCTACTACCCGGGTTGCTCGCTGCACTCCCTGGCCAAGGAGTTCGATACCTCTTTCCAGGCGGTGACGGACGCCCTGGACCTGGAACTGGTGGCGCCCAACGGCTGGACCTGTTGCGGGGCCAGCCCGGCCCACCACGTGGATCACTACCTGGGGGTGAAAGCTCCGATCCTGAACCTCTCGCTGGTGGAGGCCAGCGGCTTCGACTCGGTGGTAGCGCCGTGTGCCGCTTGCTTCAACCGGTTCAAGGCTGCCGCCCACGACGCTCGCCACGACCCGGAGCTCCGGGAGCGTCTGGACCGGGATATCGGCTACAGCTACCGGGACCGGGTCAAGGTGTGGTCCATATCCGAGTGGCTGGCAGACGGCGTGGGGGTCGACGCGCTCCGGGAGCGGGTGGTCCGCCCCTTGGAGGGCCTCAAGGTGGTCAACTACTACGGCTGCCTGCTGACCCGTCCGCCGAAGGTCACCGGCCACCTCCACCCCGAGTACCCCATGGAACTGGACCACGTCTGCGAAGCCCTGGGGGCCGAGTCTCTGGACTGGAACGACAAGACCCTGTGCTGCGGGGGAAGCCTGGCGGTGCCCGCCAAGGAAGTGATGATGCGGCTCAGCCAGAACATCGTGGAGCACGCCCAGGCAGCCGGGGCCGATGCCATCGTAGTGGCTTGCCCCCTGTGTGACGCCAATCTGGACGGCCGCCAGTTGCAGATGGAGACCCTGGAGCGCCGCATTCCGGTGCTCTACGTCACCCAGTTGATTGCCCTGGCTTTCGGGCTGGGAGAGAAGGCGGCCGGTCTGGAGCGCAAGCTGGTGGACCCCAGGCCCATGCTGAAGGAGAAGGGGTTGTTGTGAACGGCCGTCGACGGACCGCTTTTCACTGACCGCCCCGGAAGGAGGAAGCCGCGTGCTTGTCAAACACCTGATGACCCCCGATCCGGTTTCGATCGCGCCTGCACAGTCGGTGGCCGAAGCGGGGGAGTTGATGACGCAACGGGGCATCCGGCATCTGCCGGTGATGGAGGCGGGCCGGCTGGTAGGGCTCGTGACCCGGTCTTCCTTGGCCCAGGCCCTGCCGGGGCTGGGCACCGGGCTGACCCGGTTCGAGGTGAACTACCTGACTTCCAACACGACGGTGCGCGAGGTGATGATCGCCGACCCCGCGCTGGGCAGTGAAGACATGGCCGCCGAGGAGGCGGCCCGGGTGATGAACGCCCGACGGATCAGCAGCCTGATCGTGGTGCGCGACGGTCAGCCGGTGGGCATCATTACCGACACCGACATCTTCGAGGCGATGCTGGAACTGCTCGGTGCCCGCCGGGACGGGGTTCGCCTCACCGTGCATCTGCCCGACCGGCCCGGGGTGCTGGCCAAGGTGTCCGGGGCGCTGGGCGCCCACGGCGGCAACCTTACCGCTGTCGGCGGCTGGCAGGTCGACGCCGACACCTGGGGCGCGGTGATCAAGGTGCAGAACCTCTCCCCCGACGAGATCACCGCCAGCATCAGCGCCGTGCCCGAGGTCACGGTGGTGGACGTACGGATGTGAGATGACCGGGTGAACGAAGCGGAACACGGAACGGAAAAACGCCGGCTTAGCCGGCGTTTTTCGTCTCCCTCGGAGGTCCTACAATGCTACTCCCACCAGGGGCGGGCACCACGCATGGCACACCCCCGGCTGCGTCTGGGGCGCTGGGGCAGCGTCAGGGACTTGCGCAGGGTGGCCACCAAGCGGGTGATTCTGCCGGTGCTGGGAAGCCCCCGGCGCAGGGTCGCCGGAGTCAGGAGAAGCAAGGCCAGTGCGGTGCACGCCTGTGCGAGCAGTACCTGTTCCATGTCTCTTCCCTCGATGTGCAACCAGGACGAACGGTGCCTGGAATGGGTATCGATGCGGGCGAGAGGGTACGCCGCGGGAAGAGTTTGGTCAAGTCAAAAACCGGCGGTGCGATATGGGGAATTCTGCCCCGTCAGATGTCAGGGAAGAGCCCGCTTCTGGGTCAGGTAACGCACCAGTTGTTCCGCCTCCTGGTCGCTGAGTTCGGCACCCCGCTGCCGCATGGCCCACACGGTGCGTTCCCAGCCGGTGGCGGACTTGCGCTTGTTGAGGGCGTTGTCGTACCGATGGCAGAGCCCGCAACGCTCTCTCAGCAGGCTCTCCTCGGGGTCTTCCCGGCCCGAATCGCACCCGCCGATCCAGCCCCCGGCCAGCAGCGCCAATCCCAGGAGGGCGATGCCCCGCCGGCGGGGATATGCGCCGCGCACCGTCAGTCCCCCCCGCCAGCGGCGCAGCAGGCGAGGTCCTCCTCCACCAGCGCTCCCCCACAGGAGGAACCGGAGCCGGCGGTGCAGCCGAAACAGTGCTCTCGGGTGACGACCCGCCGCGTGGCCAGCGTGTGCCGGTCGAAACGGGAGATGTGGGCGGGGGCGCCGTAGGCCACGGGTATGCCCCGGGCCAGGTTGAAGTCGCAGTCGTACAGGGTGCCGTCCCAGCCCACCGCCAGTTGGTGGCGGCACATCAGGCCGTCGAGCGTAAAGGAATTGAAGGAGGCCTCCAGTAGATGGCGGTATTCCTCCGCCTTGCCCTCCCGTTCCAGGTCCTCCAGGAAGCGGCCGATTGGCATGTTGGCAATGGTGAGCAGGCGGTTGAAGCGGAGCCCGAAACGCCCCGCCAGTTCACGCCGGTAGTCCGACTCGAGGGACAACTGGTCCGGGGGCAGGAACGGTCCGCCGGGGTTGTACACCAGGTTCAGGGGTAGCGCCGGGTCGGTTCCGTAGCCCAAGGCGTTGAGGGTGCGGATTGCCTCCACCGCACGCCGATATACCCCCGAGCCGCGCTGGGCACACACATTCGCCTCTAGATAGCAGGGGAGGGAGGCCACCAGCTGCACCTCGTGATCGCGGAAGAACCGGGGGAGGTCCTCCATGCCGGGCTCGAACAGCACCGCGAGGTTGGTGCGCACCTGCACGGGATGGTTGTCGTCGCGGGCTGTGGTCACCAGGTGGCGGAACTGGGGATTCAGTTCCGGCGCGCCGCCGGTGAGGTCGAGCAGCACACCGGGCAACTGGCGGAGGGCAGCGAGAACCTGTTCGGCCGTCGCGCCAGACATCACCTCCAAGCGTTCCGGCGAGCCCTCCACATGACAGTGGCGGCACTGCAGATTGCAGAGAAACCCCAGGTTTGCCTGCAGTACCCGGATGTCACCGGCGCCAAGACCATCCCGGCCGTGGCGGCGGATGGCCTGCTCAAAGCGGTTCATTGTGATTTGTACTCCTGCGAGAGGGCCGAGGCGCTCTCTGAATTCTCCTGGGAACATCGAGGAAGGCCGGTTCCCGGACCTTACCACGATTCTAGCCTTTGATCACTCCCAGGGGGCGCAGCCGCGCAACCTTGCGGGAGATGCCGGCGCCGGTCACCGACTCCACCACATCGTCCACGTCCTTGTACGCTTCGGGCATCTCCTCTGCCAGGGTGCGGGGCCCACTGGAGCGCACCCAGATGCCCTTTGCCTCCAGCTCACGGCGCACCTGCTCTGCTCCCTTGCGTTTCTGGGCCGCCTTGCGCGACAGTACCCGGCCCGCCCCGTGGCAGGTGGAGCCGAAGGTTTCCTCCATGGCTCGGGTGGTGCCCGCCAGCACGTAGGAGGCGGTGCCCATATCCCCGGGCACCAGTACCGGCTGCCCGATGGGTCTGTAGGCCGCCGGTATCCTTACATCTCCGGGGCCGAAGGCGCGGGTGGCCCCTTTGCGGTGGACGATCAGGTCGCGGGGTTTCCCGTCCACCCGGTGGCGTTCGCGCTTGGCGATGTTGTGGGCGACGTCGTACATGAGACCCAGCCCCAGGTCGCGAGGGGAGGCGCCGAAGAACTCCAGCAATACCTCCCGGGCGCCGTGCATCAACGCCTGGCGGTTGGCCCAGGCGTAGTTGGCGGCCGCCGCCATGGCCGCCAGATATTGCTGGCCGGCCGGGCTTGCCGCATGGGCACAGGCGAGCTGCCGGTCCGGCAGGTGGGTGCCGTCCCGGGCCACCTCCCGCGCCATCACCTTGAGGAAGTCGTCGCAGACCTGGTAGCCGAGCCCTCGGCTACCGCTGTGGATCATCACCGCGACCTGTCCTTCGACCAGGCCGAACGTGGCTGCCGCATCGGCATCGTAGATGGTCTCCACGATTTGCAGTTCCAAGAAGTGGTTTCCGGAACCCAGGGTGCCCACCTGGCGAAAGCCCCGCTCGTAGGCGCGCTCCGACAGGGCGTCGGGGTCCGCCTCGGCGATGCAGCCGCCGTCCTCGGTGGTCTCCAGATCGGCTTCCGAGCCGTACCCCTGTTCGACGGCCCAGCGCGCGCCCCGGGTCACCACCTTGCGGGCGTCCTTCTGGTTCAGGCGAATCGGGCCGGTGGAGCCGACGCCGGACGGCGTGCGCGAAAACAGGGCGCCGATCAACTCCCTCAGCCTGGGCCGAACCGCGGAATGCTCCAGGCGGGTGGTCATCAGGCGGCAACCGCAGTTGATGTCGTAGCCCACGCCGCCAGGGGACACCACCCCACGGGCCGCGTCGGTGGCGGCCACCCCGCCGATGGGGAACCCGTAGCCCCAGTGGATGTCGGGCATGGCCATGCTGGCTCCGACGATGCCGGGCAGACAGGCCACATTGCGGACCTGCTCCAGAGCATGATCCTCCAGGATCTGGGGCAGCAGCCGTGCCGAGGCGTAGATCCGGCCGGGAACCCGCATCGGTCCGTCCTGGGGGATCTCCCAGCGGTAGTCGTCCAGGGGCGATAGGGTCATGGGTGGGGGCATGGCGGGCTCCGGGTCAGGTGTGGACACACCACCCATTTTACTGCACCCACGCGCCCCGCAAAGTGGGTGCCGCTGGGGGGCGCCAGAGACAGGCTTTGCCGCACCCCGATGTCGGGAGCAAGTGAAATGTCCGGTCGGTAATAGCACGTGAAGTGTCCGCTGGTTGAAAGGACTCCTTGTAA